>NZ_JBEZWX010000064.1:0-26201 GCF_040637635.1 Streptomyces sp. NPDC028635
CCTCCGACGGCTACACCCGCATCTACCACCCCTCCCGCACCAACACCAACGCACCCGTACGCGTCGTCCTGTCCGTGAACTGGAACACGATCAAGGCCTTCGGCTGACCGGCAGGAACCGCCTCACACCACCGGGCCCCGGCCACCCCTCTCCAGGGGCGGCCGGGGCCCGGTGTTTCCCGGCTCAGCGGTCCGCGAACCCGGCCGCAAGCCTGCGCAGCCCCTCCCCGATCTCCTCCGGCGTCTGCGTCACGAAGCACAGGCGCAGCGTGCGCGGGTCCGGTGCGGCCGCGAAGAACGGCGCGCCGGGCACGTAGGCCACGTCGTGCCGCACCACCTGCCGCAGCAGGGCCGTCGAGTCGTACGACTGCGGCAGCCGCACCCACAGGAACATCCCGCCCTCGGGCCGGGTCCAGGTCGAGCCGGCCGGCAGCGCGTCCGGCAGGCCGGCGAGCATCGCGTCCCGGCGCTCCCGGTAGACGTCCCGCACCGTGGCCACATGGGCGTCGAGGACGTCGAGATAGCGGGCGGCGGCAAGCTGGTTGACGGTCGGGGTGTGCAGGTCGGCGGCCTGCTTGGCGACCGCGCAGGCACGGCGCAGCTCCCGCGGTGCGCGCAGCCAGCCCAGCCGCAGCCCGGGCGCCATCACCTTGGAGAAGGAGCCGAGCAGCACCGTCCGGTCCTGCGCGTCGGCGTGCGCGGCGATCCACGGCACGGGTTCACCGTCGTAGCGCAGTTCCCCGTACGGGTCGTCCTCGACGATCCACAGTCCGCTCCGCGCGGCGACGGCGGCGAGCGCGGCGCGGCGGGCGGCGGGCATGGTGCGGCCGGTGGGGTTCTGGAAGGTCGGCACGGTGTACAGCAGCTTCGGGCGTTCCCGGCGCACCAGTTCCTCCAGCGCCACCGGGTCGGGTCCGTGCTCGTCACCGGGCACGGCGACGACGCGGGCGCCGGCCAGCCCGAAGACCTGGAGGGCGGCGAGGTAGCAGGGGTTTTCCACCAGCACGGTGTCGCCCGGGTCGAGCAGTGCGGTGGCCAGCAGGGACAGCGCCTGCTGGGAGCCGGTGGTGATCAGCAGATCGTCGGCGTCCGTCTCCAGTCCGCGCCCGGTGATCCGCGCGGCCAGTGCCTCGCGCAGGGCGGGCTCGCCCTCGGTCGTGGCGTACTGCAGGGCCCGCGCCGGGCTGTCCTCCAGTACGGCGCGGAAGGCGGCCGCGATGCCGGCGCGGTCGAACAGCTCCGGGGCCGGCAGCCCGCCCGCGAAGTTGATCACCTCGGGCCGTGCGGTGACGGCGAGAATGTCGCGTACCGGCGAGCCGCCGATCGCCGACGTCCGCAGGGCGAGCGGGGGGACGGGCGCGGTCGGGGCGGGGGCGTCGACGGTCATGACACGGCTCCTTCGGGCTGCGGTTGCCTCATGGGTCGCAGCGTAGAGAGATGCGTGCCGTCTACACCGGCCTTTTCGCCATGCGGACGCTCAGCCCTCCGGCACCCGCTCCCAGCCGTTGCCGCCCAACGGGTAGGCGTAGTACGGCCGCCGCGAGCCGCTCGTGCGGAACGGCCGGCCGTGGTCGTCGACGCGCAGGGTGCCGTGCCGGGCGCCACTGGACCACTCCAGCTCCAGGTACCAGCTCACGTCGTGCCCGCCGGTGTGCGCGTTGACGTAGAAGACCTCGGGGTCGGACTCGCTCACCTTGTAGGGGAAGTCGCGCTGTCCGGCGACCGGCATCGCGAGCGGGTTGGTCAGGTCCAGTGCCACGTCGAAGGACTTGGTCTGGACCCCGCCCCCGCAGCCGTTCCCCATCGCGTACTTGTTCCAGGCCAGCGGAGCCTCGCTGCGCACCACGCGTACGTGCAGCGCGCGCAGCACGACCGTCTGCGCGCCGGTGCCCTGCACGGTCAGCGTGACCATCTGGTGGTCGGCGGCCACGGCGCCCAGGGACACGGCCCAGCCCTCGGCGTTCTGCTGCGGCGGCGGCTCGGGCACGTTGTGCGGGCTGCGGTCCACCAGGAAGTCCTGCTCACAGGGCACGTCCCAGTAGTACGGCGTGGTGTTGACCGTGACCGGCGCCGGGCCGTTGTCCGCGGCCGGGCCGTTGTCCGCGGCCGCCCCGCCGCGGGCCGTGGCGGTACGGCCCGGGGCCGGGGAGCCCGTGGCCGGGCCCCGGTCCGCGGACGGACCCGGCGACGCGGAGGCCGACGCGCTGCGGCTCTGTGCGGCGGAAGGGACGGAGACGGTGGGCGACTCGGGGCCGGGCGCGGTCGCGGCGGCCGCCCGCTCCTGCGCTGTCCGCCGCCCGTCCGGCGGCCCGGGCACCAGGCTCACCGTGACGGCCACGGCGGCGGCGACCGCCGCGACACCGGCCCCGGCGAGCACGGCGGCGCGCCGGCGACGCGGCGGCGCGGCCGCGATAGGCGGCGCGGGAGGGGAGACCTCCGCCTCGGGCCCCGCGCCGGGTTCCTCCTCCGGCTGCCCGCCGGGCTCCTCCTCCGGCTGCCCGCCGGGCTCCTCTTCCGGCTCCGCGCCCTTCACTCCCCGCAGCGCGTCCGCGCGGATCCAGCGGCGGTGCAGTTCCAGCAGTTCCTCGGGGGTGGCCCGGCAGACCCGGGCCAGCCGTTCCACGGGGGCGTAGTCCACCGGTACGACGTCCCCGTTGACGTACCGGTGCAGCGTGGACGTGCTCATGTGCAGCCGCTTGGCGAGCGCCCCGTAACTGAGTCCGGACCGCTCCTTCAACTCCCGCAGCAGCTCCGCGAAGTCGCCCCCCGCCACCGTCTCTCCCCTCCCGCGTCCCGGAACGGCGTTCCAGACGGGCGATGTTCCCGCAGGTCAGAGCCGTTTCGTCATCCCATTGTTCCGTATTCCCCGTGGCCGCTGGCGGCTGGGACGAAGGCCACCGCAAGCTGTCGATCATCCAAGCACGCCACCGGCAAGCACACCCGGCGGCGCGCTTCTGGCGCAACCCAACGCCCCTTTCACGACCGGGAGTCACCCATGTCCGTCCGTATCACCCGCACTCGCCTCTTCGCCGCCACCACGGTCGCGCTGGCCGCTGTGACCCTGACCGCGTGCGAGGGCGGAGCGTCGGACACCGGCGCCGGCCGGCCCGCTTCCTCCGCGCCGTCCGCCCCGGGCGCGACGCCCTCCACCGGTAGTGGCGGCGCTACCACGGACCCGGCGGCCACGACCGGCTCCGGCGGCGCGACGGGGTCGGGGGGCGCGACCGGTTCCGGCGGCGCGACCGGCTCGGGCGGCGCGACCGGCTCGGGCGGCACGCACGGCTCCGGCAGCGCGCACGGCGGTGGGAAGGGGAGCGGCGGCGCGAAGGGCGCCGGCAGCTCCGCCGGCACCGGGTCCGGCCAAGGGTCCGGCCGTCCCGGAAAGTGCTCCGCCGCCACCGTCCGGATCACCGCCACCGAGGTGCCCCGCCCGGTCAACCACCTGCTGCTGACCGCCACCAACAAGGGCGGCGGCACCTGCCTGCTGCCGCCGTACCCGCCGGCCCGTTTCGGTGAGGCGCAGTCCGTGCCGCCGGTGGCGGAGGAGACCAAGCCGCAGTCGCTGACCGGTCTGGCCCCGGGCGAGTCCGGCTACGCGGGCGTCCGGCTGTCCGCCGGCGACGGCAGCGCCGCGCACGGCCACACCGTGCACACCCTGACGGTCCCCTTCGAGGACGGCTCGATCGCCACCGTGTCGTTGCCCGCCAAGGGCGTGTACGTCGACGACAGCCTGACCGTGACGTACTGGCAGGCGTCCCTGGACACGGCCCTCGACTGGTGACCCCGCGTCCCGGACCATGTCCCACCGGGATGGCGTTCCCGCAGCTCAGCGCCGGTTCCACCGTCCCTGCGTCCCATATTCACGGGCGGCTGTGGCGCGCGGGACGGGCGAGCGGTGAGGCTGACGTCATGCCCGTACGACACCGGACTCGCACCCTGCCCGCACGCCCGCGCCGACTGGTCGCCGCCGCGGCCCTCGCCGTGCTCGCGGCCGGCGCCCTGGCGGGCTGCCGCGACGGCGAGGGCCTGCGCGACGAGGGCCCGTCGTCCCACGCGCTGGGGGCGCCTCAGCGCAGCTTCTGCGCGACCTCGGTGGCCCAGTAGGTGAGGATGTTGCGCGCGCCGGCCCGCTTGATGCCGGTGAGCGTCTCGAAGATCGCCCGGTCCCGCTCGATCCAGCCCTTCTCGGCGGCGGCCTCGATCATCGCGTACTCACCGGAGATCTGGTACGCCGCGACCGGCACGTCCACCGCGTCCGCGACCCGGGCCAGAATGTCCAGGTACGGTCCGGCCGGCTTGACCATCACCATGTCGGCGCCCTCCTCGAGGTCGAGGGCGACTTCGCGCAGGGACTCGCGCCAGTTGGCGGGGTCCTGCTGGTAGGTCTTGCGGTCGCCCTGCAGCGAGGAGGCGACGGCCTCGCGGAAGGGGCCGTAGAAGGCGGAGGAGTACTTGGCGGTGTAGGCGAGGATCGCGACGTCCTCGCGGCCGATCTGGTCGAGCGCGTCGCGGACGACGCCGATCTGACCGTCCATCATCCCGCTCGGGCCGACGACATGGGCGCCGGCGTCCGCCTGCACCTGGGCCATCTCGGCGTACCGCTCGAGGGTGGCGTCGTTGTCGACGCGACCGTGCTCGTCGAGGACCCCGCAGTGCCCGTGGTCGGTGAACTCGTCGAGACACAGGTCGGACATGACGAGCAGGTCGTCGCCGACCTCGGCCCGCACATCGCGCAGGGCGACCTGGAGGATGCCGTCCGGGTCGGTGCCCGCGCTGCCCAGGGCGTCCTTCTTGTCGTCCTCCGGCACACCGAAGAGCATGATCCCGGAGACCCCCGCCGCCACGGCCTCCGCGGCGGCCTTCTTCAGGCTGTCCCGGGTGTGCTGCACGACCCCCGGCATCGACCCGACCGCCACCGGCTCACTCACGCCCTCCCGCACGAACGCGGGCAGGATCAGATCGGCGGGGTGCAACCGGGTCTCGGCGACCATCCGCCGCATGACGGGCGTGCTGCGAAGCCGCCGGGGCCGCGAACCGGGAAAAGATCCGTACTTCGACATACCGCCTACGCTACGCCCGCCCGGCCGGTGCCTTTGCCGACGCCCAGTCGGCCATGGGGCCGCCGACCGGCCGGCCCGGGCGGTGTCGGCGGTGCCGCGTGGGGCACACGCAACTCCGGGCCCGGCGCGGCACGCGTGCGCATCGGCGGCGCGGACGCGGGTCCCCGGTGGCACCGGTACGGGCGGGAGGCACGCGAGCGTGTTCGAGGGCTTCGAGACCAGGCAGGTGCGGACCGACGAGGGGTCGGCCTTCGTCCGGTACGGCGGCGACGGCCCGCCGGTGGTGCTGCTGCACGGACACCCGCGCACCTCCGCGACCTGGCACCGGGTGGCCCCGCTGCTGGTCGCCCGCGGCTTCACCGTCGTCTGCCCCGACCTGCGCGGATACGGCCGATCCCGCGGACCGGCGCCGACCGCGGACCACGAGGGCCACTCCAAGCGGGCCACGGCCTCGGACGTGGTGGCGGTGATGCGCGCACTGGGCCACGAGCGGTTCGCGCTCGTCGGCCACGACCGCGGGGCCGCCGTGGCGTTCCGCCTGGTGCTGGACCACCCGCGGGCGGTGGAGCGAGTGGCGCTGATCGACTGCCTGCCGCTGAGCGAGCATCTGGACCGCATCACGCCCGAGTTCGCCACCCAGTGGTGGCACTGGTTCTTCTTCGCCCAGCCGGACACCCCCGAGCGCGTCATCAACGCCGACCCGGACGCCTGGTACCGGGGCGACCCGCGGACGATGGGCCGGGAGAACCACGACGAGTTCCGTGCGGCCACCCGCAACCCGGAGGTGGTGCGCGCGATGCTCGAGGACTACCGGGCCGGCCTCACCGTCGACCGGCGCCACGAGGAGGAGGACCGTGCCGCCGGCACCCGCATCCGCTGCCCGGCACTGATCCTCTGGTCCCTGCGCGACGACCTGGAGCAGCTGTACGGCGACCCGCTGCGGATCTGGCGCACGTGGGCGACGGACGTCCGCGGCCACGGCATCGACTCCGGCCACCACGTCGCCGAACAAGCCCCGGAGGACCTGACGGCCGCGCTGGGGGACTTCCTCACCCCCTGACGCGACGCACGAGCCTTCGGTACCCGCCCCCGCAGGCCCACGGGTTCCGCCCGTACCCGCCCCGCAGGCCCCAGGCGCCAGCCGGACCCGCCGCGCACCGGCCCCGGACCCGCCCGCACCGCGAACCGCCCGCACATGCGCCCCGCACCGCGCACGCACATGCTGGGAAATACCAGAAGGACCCGACGGCCCCGCCCCGACCGCCGCCGTCCCTCCGTTCCGCAGCCGCGCGGAGGACGCGATGACCACCACCCACTCCACCCCCGACCTCACCGGTCTGCGCGGACCGGTGCTCCGCCCCGGCGACCCGGGCTACGCCGACGAGGTCATCGGCTTCAACCTGGCCGCCCGCCACACCCCCGACGTCGTCGTCGGCGCCGCCGGTCCCGCCGACATCGTCACCGCCCTGCGCTGGGCGTCCGCCACCGGCACCCCCGTCGCCGTGCAGGCCACGGGCCACGGCGCCAACTTCTCCGTCCCCGACGGTCTGCTGATCACCACGCACCGGATGACCGAGGTGAGCGTCGACCCGTCCGCCCGCACCGGGACGGTCGCCGCGGGCGCCAAGTGGCGGCACCTGCTGCACGCCGCCGCCCCGCACGGGCTGGCCGCGCTGTGCGGCTCCTCCACGGACGTCGGCGTCGTCGGCTTCACTCTGGGCGGCGGCCTGCCGGCCATGGGCCGCCCCTGCGGCTTCGCCAGCGACCTGGTGCGCTCCTTCGACGTCGTCACCCCGGACGGCGTCCCGCACACCGCCGACGCCGAGCACGACACCGACCTGTTCTGGGCGTTGCGCGGCGGCAAGGGCAACGTCGGCGTCGTGACGTCCCTGACGACCGAGCTGATCCCCGTGGACCGCGTCCTCGGCGGCGGCATCTACTGCGCGGGCGAGGACGCCGAACCCCTGCTGCGGACCTGGGCGCAGTGGACGAAGACGGTGCCCCCGCAGATGTGCACGGGGTTCACCCTGCTGCGGATGCCTCCGCTGCCGTTCATCCCCGAACCGTTGCGCGGTGGCTTCTTCGCCCGTGTCGCCGTCG
Source organism: Streptomyces sp. NPDC028635 (assembly GCF_040637635.1). Taxonomy (NCBI): domain Bacteria; kingdom Bacillati; phylum Actinomycetota; class Actinomycetes; order Kitasatosporales; family Streptomycetaceae; genus Streptomyces; species Streptomyces sp. NPDC028635. The sequence continues at coordinate 7,160 of NZ_JBEZWX010000064.1, forward strand.
TCTTCGACGGGACCCCCGAGGACGCGGACGAGCTCCTCGCGCCGCTGCGCACCGCCGCACCGGTCCTGTTCGACACGGTGGAGGACATGCCGTACACCGAGCTGGACCGCATCTACGAGGACCCGCGCGACCCGCTGCCCGCCCGCGAAAGCTGCCTGCTGCTGCGCGACCTGTCTCCGGAGGCGATCACCGCGTTCCTGGGCCTGGCGGGGCCCGCCGACCGGGACTTCCCGATCCTGATGGTCGAGATCCGGCACATGGGCGGCGCGATGTCCCGTCCCGTGCGGGGCGAGGACGCGGTGTGCGCCCGGGACGCGGAGTTCCTGCTGGAGTGGGTGGGCGTACCGGCCGACCCCGATCTCGCCGTGGCGATCGAGTCGGCCACCGCCGCCCTGCACACCACCATGGCCCCGTACGGCACCGGCCACACCATGGTCAACCTGCACGGCGCCCCCGGCGACGAGAACGACCGCTCCCGCGCCTGGAGCCCGGACACCTACGACCGCCTGCGCCGCACCAAGCGCTCCCACGACCCGGCGAACCTGCTCCGCTACGGACACGCGGTACCGCCGGTCGCCGCCTGACGAGGAGGGCCCGCACCCCGGGTGGGGTGCGGGCCCTCGCTCACGTCGCGGCGCGGCGCCTGCGCGCCCCCGGCCTGCGTTCGCTCGGCCGGGTCACCGGGTCGCCGGCCTCCAGCGCCGCCAGACGGCGCTTGGTGCCGAAGTCGGCCAGGGCCTCCGCGAGCTTGTGCACGGACGGCTCCGGAGCCATGACGTCGACGCGCAGGCCGTGTTCCTCGGCCGTCTTCGCCGTCGCCGGGCCGATGCACGCGATCACCGTCACGTTGTGCGGCTTGCCCGCGATGCCGACCAGGTTCCGCACGGTCGACGACGAGGTGAACAGGACCGCGTCGAAACCGCCGCCCTTGATCGCCTCACGGGTCTCCGCCGGCGGCGGCGAGGCGCGGACCGTGCGGTAGGCGGTGACGTCGTCGACCTCCCAGCCCAGCTCGATCAGCCCGGCCACCAGGGTCTCCGTGGCGATGTCGGCGCGCGGCAGGAAGACACGGTCGATCGGGTCGAAGACCGGGTCGTAGGGCGGCCAGTCCTCCAGGAGGCCGGCCGCGGACTGCTCGCCCGAGGGCACCAGGTCCGGCTTCACACCGAAGGCGATCAGGGCCTTCGCCGTCTGCTCGCCCACCGCGGCCACCTTGATGCCCGCGAAGGCGCGCGCGTCGAGGCCGTACTCCTCGAACTTCTCGCGCACGGCCCGCACCGCGTTGACCGACGTGAAGGCGATCCACTCGTAGCGGCCCGTCACCAGGCCCTTGACGGCACGTTCCATCTGCTGCGGGGTGCGCGGGGGCTCCACCGCGATGGTCGGCACCTCGTGCGGCACGGCGCCGTAGGAGCGCAGCTGGTCGGAGAGCGAGGCCGCCTGCTCCTTGGTGCGCGGCACGAGGACCTTCCAGCCGAACAGCGGCTTGGACTCGAACCACGCCAGCTGGTCGCGCTGGGCGGGGGCGCTGCGGTCTCCGACCACGGCTATCACCGGGCGGCCGCCGTCCGGCGAGGGCAGCACCTTCGCCTGCTTCAACGTCTGCGCGATGGTGCCGAGCGTCGCCGACCAGGTGCGCTGCCGCGTCGTCGTCCCGCCGACGGTGACCGTCATCGGGGTGTCCGGCTTGCGGCCCGCCGACACCAGCTCGCCCGCGGCCGCGGCCACGGAGTCCAGCGTGGTGGAGACGACCACCGTGCCGTCGGAGGCGCCCACCTCGGTCCAGCACCGGTCGGAGGCGGTACGGGCGTCCACGAACCGCACATCGGCGCCCTCGGCGTCGCGCAGCGGCACACCGGCGTACGCGGGCACACCGACCGCGGCGGCGACGCCGGGCACCACCTCGAAGGACACGCCGGCCTTGGCGCAGGCGAGCATCTCCTCGGCGGCGTAGTTGTCCAGGCCGGGGTCGCCGGACACCGCACGGACGACCCGCCTGCCGCCCCGCGCGGCCTCCATGACAAGATGTGCGGCATCCCGCAGTGCGGGAATCCCAGCGGTTGTTGACGTGCCGTCAACGATCGCCGGCTGGGGCGTGCCCGGATTCGGGTCCGACGAGGGACCCGCGTCCGTCGGCACGACGCTGACGCCCTGACGGGCATGGGTGCGTACGACGTCGAGCACCTCGTGCTCGGCGACGAGGACATCCGCGTTCGCCAGCGCCTCCACGGCGCGCAGAGTCAGCAGTCCCGGATCTCCGGGTCCGGCACCCAGGAAGGTGACGTGCCCGTGTTCCGGACCGGCGGGAAGGGTGGTGGGGCTCAATGTGCTCGCTCCCCCATCAGACCGGCCGCGCCCTGGGCGAGCATCTCGGCGGCGAGTTCACGGCCGAGCGCCGCGGCGCCCTCGTCCGTCTCGGGCACGGGACCGGTGGTGGACAGCTGCACCGTGCGCGTGCCGTCGGTGGTGCCGACGACGCCGCGCAGGCGCATTTCCTTGACAGTCTGCCCGTCGGCCAGAAGGTCGGCCAAAGCGCCCACAGGGGCGCTGCAACCGGCCTCCAGGGCGGCGAGCAGTGACCGCTCGGCCGTTACGGCGGCCCGCGTGAACGGGTCGTCGAGTTCGGCGAGCGCGGCGATCAGTTCCGCGTTGTCCGCGGAACACTCGATCGCCAGGGCCCCCTGGCCGGGGGCGGGCAAAACCGTGTCGACCGACAGGAAGTCGGTCACCTCGTCGCTGCGGCCGATCCGGTTCAGCCCGGCGGCGGCCAGCACGACGGCGTCGAGTTCGCCGTCACGGACGTACCCGATGCGGGTGTCGACGTTCCCGCGGATCGGGACCGTCTCTATGGCGAGCCCGTGGGCACGCGCGTACGCGTTGAGCTGCGCCATGCGGCGCGGCGCACCCGTACCGATGCGCGCCCCGCGCGGCAGGTCCGTGAACTTCAGCGCGTCCCGGGCGACGATCACGTCGCGCGGGTCCTCGCGCACCGGGACGGCGGCCAGGACCAGCTCCTCGGGCTGCGCGGTGGGCAGGTCCTTCAGCGAATGAACCGCGAAGTCGACCTCCCCGCCGGCCAGCGCGTCCCGCAGCGCGGTGACGAACACACCCGTGCCGCCGATCTGCGCCAGGTGCGCCCGGGAGACGTCACCGTAGGTCGTGATCTCGACCAGCTCGACGGGCCGCCCGGTCACCTGGCGCACGGCCTCCGCCACCTGCCCGGACTGGGCCATGGCGAGTTTGCTGCGCCTGGTCCCCAGTCTCAAAGCCTTCGTACTCATGCCGGCCCTCGGTTCTTGGCGTTCTTGTCGGTGCTGTCCTCGGCGCGGGAGACGGCGGCGACCGCCTCGGGGTCGAGGTCGAACAGGGTGCGCAGCGCGTCCGCGTACCCGGCGCCGCCGGGCTCGGCCGCGAGCTGCTTGACCCGCACCGTCGGCGCGTGCAGCAGCTTGTCGACCACCCGCTTGACGGTCTGTGTGATCTCGGCGCGGTGCTTGTCGTCCAGGCCGGGCAGCCGGCCCTCGAGCCGTGCCATCTCGCCCGCCACCACGTCGGCGGCCATGGTGCGCAGCGCGACCACGGTCGGCGTGATGTGCGCGGCCCGCTGGGCCGCGCCGAAGGCGGCGACCTCGTCGGAGACGATGCGGCGCACCTGGTCGACGTCCGCCGCCATGGGGGCGTCGGCGGACGCCTCGGCGAGGGACTCGATGTCCACCAGCCGCACGCCGGCCAGCCGGTGCACGGCCGCGTCGATGTCGCGGGGCATCGCCAGGTCGAGCAGGAACAGCGAGGGCCGCGGCCGCGGAATCTCCGCGACCGGCTCCGGCTTGCGCCGCTCGGGGATCCGGCCGACCGTGCGCACGGCGGCGGCCAGCGCGCCGATCAGCTCGGCGTCCGCCTCGGGTCCGCGCCGGGCGTCCTCGCGGCGCTCGACGACGGTGCCCTTGTCGACCCAGGCCGCGTGCTGCTCCAGCGTCGCCGCGTCCATCCCGGCCACGGCGGCCTCCCCGGCGACGGAGAAGCCGGGCTGCACGGCGGACAGGTCCAGCGGGCAGCCGTCCTCGGTCCCGAGCGAGGTGGGCGGCAGCGTCCGGTGCGGGTTCTCGGTCACGGCGACGGGGGCGCCCGTACGGTCCTCCAGCGCCGCGGTGACCGCCTCCGCCGTCAGGACGAGCCCCGTCGCCCCGGTACAGGAGACGGCGATGTCGGCACGTGTCAGCTCGGCCGGTACGGCGTCCATCCGTACCGCGCGGGCGGCCACGTCCGTGTCCTCGGCCTGGGTGAGGATCTCGGCGAGGCGCTCGGCGCGCTCGACGGTGCGGTTGGCCACCACGATCTCCGCGACACCGGCCCGCGCGAGCGTCGCCGCGGCCAGCGACGACATCGAGCCCGCGCCGATCACCAGCGCCCTGCGGCCCCGGGCCCACCCGGGGACGTCCGCGCCCTGCGCCAGCTGCTCCAGGCCGAAGGTGACCAGGGACTGGCCGGCCCGGTCGATGCCGGTCTCGGAGTGGGCGCGCTTGCCGACCCTGAGGGCCTGCTGGAACAGGTCGTTCAGCAGCTTGCCCGCGGTGTGCAGCTCCTGCGCCCGGGCGAGCGCGTCCTTGATCTGGCCGAGGATCTGGCCCTCGCCGACGACCATCGAGTCCAGGCCGCAGGCCACCGAGAACAGGTGGTGGACCGCCCGGTCCTCGTAGTGCACGTACAGATAGGGAGTGAGCTCCTCCAGGCCGACCCCGCTGTGCTGGGCGAGCAGCGTGGACAGCTCGGCGACACCGGCGTGGAACTTGTCCACGTCGGCGTACAGCTCGATGCGGTTGCAGGTGGCCAGCACGGCGGCCTCGGTGGCCGGCTCGGCGGCGACCGTGTCCTGCAGCAGCTTGTTCTGGTCGTCCGCGTTCAGCGCGGCCCGCTCCAGCACGCTGACCGGGGCGCTGCGGTGACTCAGCCCGACGACGAGGAGACTCATGCCGGCATCACGGCGGGCACGTCCCCGTCGGGTCCCTGGTCGGCGGAGCCGGCGCGGCGGGCCGCTGCGCGCGCGCCCTTGGCCGCGGGGGCGGCGGGCGCGTTGGCGGGGGCGCCGACGTCCTTGGTGGTGGCGGGCACCGCGTCCGAGGTGGTGGTGGGCACGGCGGCCTCGGCGGCGGCCTCCTCACCGGCCTTGCGCTGCTCGTGGAACGCGAGGATCTGCAGCTCGATGGAGAGGTCGACCTTGCGCACGTCGACGCCGTCCGGGACGGACAGCACGGTCGGCGCGAAGTTCAGGATGGAGGTCACACCGGCGGCCACGAGCCGGTCGCAGACCGGCTGGGCGGCGCCCGCGGGCGTCGCGATCACGCCGATGGAGACGCCGTTGTCCTGGATGATCTTCTCCAGGTCGTCGGTGTGCTGCACCGGGATGCCCGCGACGGGCTTGCCCGCCATCGCGGGGTCGGCGTCGATGAGGGCGGCGACCCGGAAACCGCGGGAGGCGAAACCGCCGTAGTTGGCGAGAGCGGCGCCGAGGTTACCGATACCGACGATGACCACGGGCCAGTCCTGGGTCAGGCCCAGCTCGCGGGAGATCTGGTACACGAGGTACTCGACGTCGTACCCGACACCCCTGGTGCCGTAGGAACCCAGGTAGGAGAAGTCCTTGCGCAGCTTCGCGGAGTTGACCCCGGCGGCGGCCGCCAGTTCCTCGGATGAAACCGTGGGGACCGAGCGCTCCGACAGTGCGGTCAGCGCCCGGAGGTACAGCGGAAGCCTGGCGACGGTGGCCTCGGGAATCCCTCGGCTGCGGGTCGCCGGTCGGTGAGTTCGGCCAGTTGCCACGGTGCTCCTGCGGGTAGAGCGGGGCTGTGGGCGGTCGTACGTCCCCAGACCGCCCCGTCGACAGCAGGCTATGTCTTTGTGAACGCGTGCACAAAGATGGTGTCCGATTTGCCCGGCCAACGTGACCGGACTCACGCGCGTTTTATGTCGCGTGCTACGTGGGGGCAAAACCGGCTCACTCCTCGTGAATCCCGCCCCCGAGACCAGACCGCATCGATCCTAAGCGACGTCCGGTACGGACTTGAACTACTCGGTCAGTGCGGAGCGCAGCCGCTGCTCGTTCACGCGCCAGAACGTGTGCTGCTCGCCGTCGACCAGGACGACGGGGATCTGCTCCCAGTACTGGTCGTGCAGGTCCTGGTCCTGCGTGATGTCCTTCTGCTCCCAGGGCACGCCCAGCTCGCCGCAGACCTTCTCGATCACCTGCTGCGCGTCGTCGCACAGGTGGCAGCCGGGCTTGCGGACCAGCGTGACCAGACGGTCCTGGGGGGCGCGGTGGGGACGGCGGCGGAAGAGGGGGCTCATGTCGGCCATTGTCGCGCGGCGGCCCGTCGCTGTGCGGCGGCCCGTCGCTGGGTGGCGGCCCGTCGCTGTGCCGCGTGTGGTCGGGTGCACCTCTTTAACGGCCCGGTCGCGCAGAGTTCACAGGGTTCCAACCCTTCGGCTCCGGAACCGCCGTACCGACTCGTTATGCTCACGCCATGGCCGCTCTCGGATGGCTCACTCCCCGTAGGCGCTCCGCCACGGCGCGGAGCGTGTTGGCAGGCGAGGCCTCGGCGGAGGCCGCGCGCAAGGCCGTGCCCGAGGCTCCGCTGGAAGAGCGGGAGTCCGAGCCGGCGTTTCCCGTGCTCGGCGACGAGCACGCGGCCGCGTTCTTCGACCTCGACAACACGGTGATGCAGGGCGCGGCGCTGTTCCACTTCGGGCGGGGCCTGTACAAGCGGAAGTTCTTCGAGACCCGCGACCTGGCCCGCTTCGCCTGGCAGCAGGCGTGGTTCCGGCTGGCCGGGGTCGAGGACCCGGAGCACATGCAGGACGCGCGGGACTCGGCGCTGTCCATCGTCAAGGGCCACCGGGTCTCCGAGCTGCAGTCCATCGGCGAGGAGATCTACGACGAGTACATGGCCGAGCGGATCTGGCCGGGTACGCGGGCGCTGGCGCAGGCGCACCTGGACGCCGGGCAGAAGGTGTGGCTGGTCACGGCCGCGCCGGTGGAGATCGCGACGGTGATCGCACGGCGGCTGGGGCTGACCGGTGCGCTGGGCACGGTCGCGGAGTCGGTGGACGGCGTCTACACCGGCAAGCTCGTGGGCGAGCCGCTGCACGGGCCGGCCAAGGCGGAGGCCGTGCGGGCGCTGGCGGCGGCGGAGGGGCTGGACCTGGCGCGGTGCGCGGCGTACAGCGACTCCCACAACGACATCCCGATGCTGTCGCTGGTGGGCCACCCGTACGCGATCAACCCGGACGCCAAGCTGCGGCGTCACGCGCGGGAGCACGACTGGCGACTGCGGGACTACCGCACGGGCCGCAAGGCGGCGAAGGTCGGCATCCCGGCGGCGGCGGGGGTGGGAGCGGTGGCGGGCGGCACGGCGGCGGCGATCGCGCTGCACCGCCGCCGACGGTAGCCTCCGGCTTTCTGCGGTTCGCCGTGGCTGGCCGCCGCTGCCTGCGGCGGCCTGCGCGGGTTCCTTGTGGCTGGTCGCCTTTGCCTGCGGCGGCCTGCGCGGGTTCGTTGTGGCTGGTCGCCGTTGCCTGCGGCGGCCTGCGCGGGTGCGTTGTGGCTGGTCGCGCCGTTCCCCGCGCCCCTTTGGTGCCTGCGGCGGCCCGTTGCCGTCCGGTGGGTGGTTGCGGTCGCGCCTGCGGCCGGTTTCCACGGCGGGGCCGGGGTGGGGGGTGTCCGTCCTCGGTCCGGCCGGCCGTTTCCGACGAGCGCTCAGTGTCTCGGTGCCGGCCGCTGCGGGCGGACACCCCCCACCCCGTCCCCTTCCCGCCGTACGCGCCTGCGGCCCGTCGCCCCTTCCGGGGCAGGCTTCCGGGGGCGGGGTGGGGGTCCGTCCAGGGCGGACGGTAACCGCAACCCCCCAGGGGCGCGGGGAACTGCGCGACCAGCCACGACGCGCCCGCACCCGACAACCCACCCGCTCCGGCCGACCGCCCGGGGGCCGCGGCTGCGCGCCGGGCATTCCGGCACACATACCCACCCCGCGGAGCGGTCAGTCACCGGATCCTCACGCGGGCACAACACGGCCCACACTCACCCGGAATGCGAACCGATTCGATCAAGAAGTGTTCAACGGGCCGAGCCTGATCAGTCGTCAAACGACTACGGAAACGACGCAATCGGTGATTTGAGCAACTCGGTGTAGCAGTGCCTGCACGAAGCGTTATTCTCCTCAGACGCAATCCGGTACCCCTCCGTCGCCACGACGGGTGAACGGTCCCGCACTGCACGTGATGGAAGCTCTGCCTCTGGGAGTCCCGTGTACCCACACGTCGGGGTTGACGCCTCGGGCCTGGCTACGCTGCGCGCAACGGTCGCGACGGCACAGAACCTCCTGCGCGGCCTCGTCCCGGCCGCGCACGCCGTCCCCGCATTCGCCACCGCCACCCCCGCCGGCCCGTGCTACGCACTGGCCGAGGGCGGGGCCGCGGTGGGCAGAAGGGGGCGCGCGGCCGGTGCCACCACCGCCCGGCGCCCCGCCGCGGACAGCGACAGTGCCCGGATGATGGACCTCGTGGAGCGCGCCCAGGCCGGCGAGGCCGAAGCGTTCGGCCGCCTCTACGACCAGTACAGCGACACCGTCTACCGATACATCTATTACCGGGTGGGAGGTAAGGCCACTGCCGAGGACCTGACCAGCGAGACCTTTCTGCGGGCACTCCGCAGGATCGGCACCTTCACCTGGCAGGGCCGCGACTTCGGCGCGTGGCTCGTCACCATCGCCCGCAACCTGGTGGCCGACCACTTCAAGTCGAGCCGCTTCCGGCTGGAGGTCACCACCGGCGAGATGCTCGACGCCAACGAGGTCGAGCGCTCCCCGGAGGACTCCGTCCTCGAGTCGCTGTCGAACGCCGCCCTGCTCGACGCCGTACGACGGCTCAACCCGCAGCAGCAGGAGTGCGTGACCCTGCGCTTCCTGCAGGGTCTGTCCGTCGCCGAGACCGCCCGGGTCATGGGCAAGAACGAGGGTGCGATCAAGACCCTCCAGTACCGAGCCGTCCGCACCCTCGCCCGGCTCCTGCCGGACGACGCCCGCTGATCAGACACGCTCAGCGACGCTCAAGTAACGCTCCGTTCGCGACCGTTGACTTCCCGATCCGATCATCCGCCGTCCGTAACCCAAGTGCCACGCCGCTCGTTGTGCGGGATGCAGGCTCCCTGTGGTCACGCCCAGGCCAACGCTGATCACACGATCGTGTGGAAGTGGCCGGGGCGTGCAACCCTCAGGACCCCCTGGGGAGTCGACCGTCATGACGAGAGGAGGTGCCGCCAGTGATCGCGAACGTATCGGCGCACCGGCGGGCGAACGCCTTCGCCCAGGCCCTGGAGGAGCAGTCCGAGCCGGGCACGGCGGCCGAGCAGTCCGAAGGATCGCCACCGGCCCCGGCCGCCGAGGAGCAGACCGAGCAGGGGCGTCTTGTCGCCCTCGCCTCCGGTCTCGGCGCGCTGCCCAAGCCGCAGCTCGATCCGGAGGTCAAGGTCGTCCAGCGAGCCCAGCTCGTGGCCGCGTTCGAGGCCATGCTGCAGGAGGGCGCCGCGGGAGGCGAGGCGGCGGACCCTTCCGTGCCCGAGCAGCGGAACCACCGGGCCCGGGGCGCCCATCGCGCCCCCCTGGGCAAGTTCCGCCCACGCTCGCGGCTGGCCAAGGGCCTCACCGCGGGCGGGCTCAGCGTCGGTGTTGCGGCCGGCGCCTTCGGCGGAGTCGCCGCTGCCAGCTCGGACGCCCTGCCCGGTGACGGGCTGTACGGGCTCAAGCGCGGCATCGAGGACTTCAAGCTCAACTACCTGTCCGAGGGAGACGACGAACGCGGCCGTTCCTACCTGGACCAGGCGTCCACCCGGCTCAGCGAGGCCAGACGGCTGCTCGAGCGCGGTCGCGGCGGCCATCTCGACCACGAGTCGCTGGGCGAGATCCGCCGCACCCTGTCCGGGATGACCCACGACGCCGCCGAAGGCCACCGTCTGCTGCACGAGGCGTACGAGCGCGACCCCGACTCCCTGGGCCCCATCCAGGCGCTGTCCACGTTCTCCGCCTCGCACCGCCAGATGTGGGGCGCGCTGCGCGACCAGCTGCCCGTGCAGCTCGGGGACGTCAGCGAGCAGGTGTCGTCGGTGTTCGACGCCATAGACGAAGAGGTCGCCCCGCTGCAGTCCCTGCTGCCGCAGCCCCCCGCCACCCGTGGCGGCAGTGACAGCAGCCGGCCGGGCGACGGCGGATCGGCGTCCACCGGGTCGTCCGGCACCCACCGGTCCCATGGCCCCAGCAGCGGCACGAGCAGGGAACCCCACTCCGGCGACCACACCGGCACCGGCAGCCCCAGCAAGTCCGCACCCGGCGTCGGCGGCATCGACGACGGCCTCCTCGGTGGCAACACCGGCGGCCTTCTCGACCCGCCGAAGGAGACCGGCAGCGCCTCCCCGTCGCAGAGCAAGCCGTCCATCCCCGAGCCGGACGTGACGCTCCCACCGCTCCTCCCGGGCCTCCTGCCCGGCCTGGGCATCGACAGCGACGACGCCAACTAGCCGGAACGGCCCAAGCGGTACGGCCGAAGTGGGGGCGCCCCTCTCCCGAGGGGCGCCCCCACCGTCGTACGCCGGAACACTTCCGGGGAACGCCTCAGGAGGAACGTTTCAGAAGAACACCGACCTGCGCTGGACCAGCAGCTTGTACAGGGTGTGCTGGATCTGTTCGCGGACCTGGTCGGTCAGGTTGAACATCAGCATCGGGTCCTCCGCCGCCTCCGGCGGATAGCCGTCCGTGCGGATCGGCTCACCGAACTGGATCGTCCACTTGGTGGGCAGCGGGATAGCGCCCAGCGGACCCAGCCACGGGAACGTCGGTGTCAGCGGGAAGTACGGGAAGCCCAGCAGCCGCGCGAGGGTCTTCGCGTTGCCGAGCATCGGGTAGATCTCCTCCGCCCCGACGATCGAGCACGGGATGATCGGCGCGCCCTGCCGCAGCGCCGTCGAGACGAAACCGCCCCGGCCGAACCGCTGGAGCTTGTAGCGCTCGCTGAAAGGCTTCCCGATGCCCTTGAAGCCCTCCGGCATCACCCCGACCAGCTCGCCCTGGCCCAGCAGCCGTTCGGCGTCCTCCGCGCAGGCCAGCGTGTGACCCAGCTTGCGCGCCAGCTCGTTCACCACCGGCAGCACGAAGACCAGGTCCGCGGCGAGCAGGCGCAGATGGCGGCCGGCCGGGTGATGGTCGTGCACCGCGACCTGCATCATCAGGCCGTCCAGCGGCAGCGTCCCGGAATGGTTCGCGACGATCAGCGCGCCGCCCTCGGCCGGGATGTTCTCCAGGCCCTTCACATCGACCCGGAAGTAGGTGTCGTACACCGGCCGCAGCAGCGACATCAGGACCTGGTCGGTGAGTTCGGCGTCGTAGCCGAAGTCGTCGACCTCGTAGTCCCCGGTGAGACGCCGGCGCAGGAAGGCCAGGCCGGCCGCCACGCGGCGCTCCAGACCACCGCCGGAGGACTGCGGCACGTCCCCGTGGGGCTCCGGGCTCACCGGGGCCTCCTCCTGCGCGGCGGGCGCGTCGGGCGCGGACCGGCTCCCCCGGGCCCCGCGGGACTCGCGCAGCTCCCGCACCGGCACCGGCTCGCCGCTCCCCCGCCGGCTGCCCGCGCCGCGGCGCCGCGCGGGGCGCTGCACGGCGCTTCCCCGGGACCGGTCGTCGTCGAACGGAATGACCTTGGCGTCCGCCATCGTTGCTGCGCTCCTCAGTTGGCGCTCTGCGTCGGGGGGTGGCCGCCACCCGCGAGGGGCAGCGCGGCGATCCGGTCGACGGCCCCCGCAAGGGCCTCGGGGGGCAACAGGCCCGGTCCCCTGCTGCGTACGAAGTCCGCGAACGTCTCCGCGGTCGTGTACGTCGGCTCGAAGCCCAGCGTTTCGCGCATCTGGGTGGTGTCCACGACCCGGCCGTGGGTGAGCAGCCGGATCTGCTCGGGAGAGAAGTCCGTCATGCCCAGCGTACGCACCAGCGAGCCCACCCACGTGACGGCGGGCAGCAGCAGCGGCACCGTGGGGCGGCCCAGCCGCCGCGCGCACTGCGAGAGCAGGACGACGCCGTCACCGGCGATGTTGAAGGTGCCGCTGTTCAGCGTGCCGCGGCGCGGCTCGTGCGAGGCCAGCCTCAGCACCTCGATCACGTCGTCCTCGTGCGCGAACTGCAGCCGCGGATCGTAGCCGAACACCGTCGGCAGGACCGGCAGCGAGAAGTACGAGGTGAGCGGGGTCTCGGCGGTGGGGCCCAGGATGTTGGCGAACCGCAGCACACACACGGCGACGTCGGGGCGCCGGCGGGCGAAGCCGCGGACGTACCCCTCGACCTCGACGGTGTCCTTGGCGAAGCCTCCGCTGGGCAGCGACTTCGGCGGGGTCGTCTCGGTGAACACGGCCGGGTCGCGCGGCGCCGAGCCGTAGACGTTGGTGGAGGACTTCACCACCAGCCGCTTGACCGCGGGCGACTTCTGGCAGGCACCGAGCAGCTGCATGGTGCCGATGACGTTGGTCTCCTTCACCGTGGCCCGGCTGCCGCCGCCGAGCGCCATGCCGGTGACGTCCATGTGGACGACCGTGTCGGCGCCGGTCTCGGCGAGCACCCGCGCGATGGTGGGCTGCCGGATGTCGGCGCGGATGAAGTCGGCGCCGCCCAGATGGTGCTCGGGCTGCACCGCGTCCACGGCGACGACCCGGTCGACCTGCGGGTCACGCTGGATCCGCCGTACGAAGCGGCCGCCCAGCTGACGGGCCGCTCCGGTCACGAGCACGACCTTCCCCAAGATCAGCGCCTTCCTTCCAGACCTCGTACCACGCGCGCGTTCCCCGTCTGCGGCCAACTTAGCGGTTCGGTGTTGCGCTGTGATGACCACCCGATGCGGGAAGTGACGAGAAACGGCCGGGCGGAGCACAGTGACCCTGGTGCTTCGTGAGACGCCCGAGGTGTGGAGATACGCCTGCGGCCCCCCACCGAGTGCGATGGGGGGCCGCAGACACACGCTCTACGCGGCGTTGCTCGCGTCGCTCACTTCTTGTTGCGACGCTGGACGCGCGTGCGCTTCAGCAGCTTGCGGTGCTTCTTCTTGGCCATCCGCTTACGCCGCTTCTTGATAACAGAGCCCACGACTATCCTCGCTCACTTCTCATCACTCGGTGTTTGGGCGCCATGGGCCCACACGACCTACGAGGGGCTAGCCTACCCGCCCGAGCGCTGAGGTCGTAATCGAGGGGTGTGGGGAGACCGGAAGTGCCCTGTTCCGATCGATGGTCTCCCTCGGTGCCGTCAGGCGGTCTCCACCCCCACATAACTCTCGCGGAGGTACTCGTGAACCGCGTTCTCGGGGACGCGGAAGGACCGCCCCACCCTGATCGCGGGCAGATGACCGCTGTGCACCAGCCGGTACACGGTCATCTTCGACACTCGCATCACCGCAGCGACTTCCGCCACGGTAAGGAACTGAACCTCGCTCAGAGGCCTCTGCTCAGCAGCCATGACACACCTGAACCTTCCGCACTCGACGGCCACCGGCTTCCCCTTCCGGTGACTCTTCGTCGCTGCGTGCTCACTCCCCAGACTAGGGGCGGGTGATGCAAGTGGGGAAGAGGTGCACCCAACAGCGCCCTACTGTGACAGACACGCTCGATTGAGTACGTAGCGGGCCAGCGGCCGGTAGGAGGCCGCCCGCACCCCGTCATCAAGCGGAACGACGACGGCCACGGAGCCCTCGGCCTGCCCCACGAACAGCGCCGGATCGTCGGTGTCGGCCAGCCCGATCGCCTCGAACCCCAGCTGACCTGCCCCGCAGACCCAGCCGTGGTCGCCGATCACCAGGTCCGGCAGCGACCCGCCGGCCTCGGCCGCCGCGGCCAGCGCGAGACGAACCGGGAGGGGCGAGTGCGTGTGTGCGCCGGGCGCACCACCGGGGCGTTCCGCGCCGCCTTCGCGGATCAACGCGACTCCTCGTACGTAGTCGAGGTTGTGCGTGCGTAGACCGAACTGGGTCAATATGTCGACACGGTGACCCTGCGCCGGGGTGAGGACGGCACATCCCGCCGCCGACAACGCGTCTGCGAGGGCGGCGTAGAAACCGAGCAGCCGGTGCGGGTGCCCGGTGCCGAACAGTACGCTCCCGCGGCGCCGGGCGACCCCCGCGAGCCGCTCCGCGAACGCGTCCAGCGCGGCCAGCGTGCGCTCCGGGTCGATCACATCCTGCCCGGAGGTGTGGCGCGGATCGGCCGAGACCCCGCACCTGTCCGCCATCAGCTCGATCAGATCCCGCGGCGCCCACGGTCGCTGCGGATCAATCCCGATCAACACCCGGGGGTCCCGAGCCGCGAACGCCCGATAGCTCCGCAGACTCACCTCACGCGCGGTCGCCACGGTCCCGGCCAGCCGGGCCCGCAGAAGATGGTCCCGCAGAGCACCCACAGCCACCACACGAGCGATGCTGCCGGACCGGCCGGCCGGCCGACCCGCTTTCGAGGAAAGACCGCACGGTCGGCGTAACGACACCTACGGTGTGCCTGCCGGCGGCGGGGCCGGGATGCCTACGGTGTGCCTGCCGGCGGCGGGGCCGGGATGCCTGCGGTGTGCCTGCCGGCGGCCGGGCCGGGATGCCTGCGGTGTGCCTGCCGGCGGCCGGGCCGGGATGCCTGCGGCGGCCTGTGCGGGTTGCGTCGTGGCTGGTCGCGCAGTTCCCCGCGCCCCTGGGTGGGCTGCAGTGCCGCCCGCGCAACTGCGGGCTGCAAGCTGCGCAGCTGCGGGCAGTCGTGCCTCCCCCAAGCTCTTCGAGCAGGGGGGACCCCCAGGGCGGCACGGGTGGGCGCAGCGGCACCCCCCGCCAGCGCCGGTGAGCGCCCCACCCCCCGGCCAGCCACCCCACGGGTACAAGCACACGCCGGGCGCCCAGCCCAACCCCGGCCAGGACCACCCCGGGCGCAGCCCAAGGCCGGGCGGCCAGCCCTACGCCAACAACCCCCGCAGCGGGAACACCGCCCGCCGTGCGGCCAGCACCGCCTGGTCCAGCCGGTCCGCGGGGTCGTACCCCTCGTCCCACCCCGCGAAGGACACCGGCCACCGCCCGTCCGTCATCCGCCCCGGCCCCAACTGCCGTGTCCGCGCGAACACTTCCTGCCGCCACGCCTCCGGAATCAGCGACGTCGGCTCCACCGGCCGCCCCGCCGCGATCCCCACCAGATGCGTCCACGACCGCGGTACGACGTCCACCACGGCGTACCCCCCGCCCCCGAGCGCGACCCACTTCCCGTCCGCGTACTCGTGCGCCAGGTCGTGACAGGCCACCTGCACCGCCCGCTGCGCGTCCAGCGACACCGCCAGATGCGCCAGCGGATCCTCGAAGTGCGTATCGGCGCCGTGCTGGGACACCACCACCTGCGGCCGGAAGTCCGCGAGCAGCTCCGGCACCACCGCGTGGAACGCCCGCAGCCACCCCGCGTCCCCCGTCCCCGCCGGCAGCGCGAGATTCACCGCCGACCCCTCCGCCGAGTCCGCCCCGGTCTCCTCCGGCCACCCGGTCTGCGGGAACAGCGTCCGCGGATGCTCGTGCAGCGAGACCGTGAGCACCCGCGGGTCCTCCCAGAACGCCGCCTGCACCCCGTCCCCGTGGTGCACGTCGACGTCGATGTACGCGACCCGCTCCGCCCCCAGCTCCAGCAGCCGCGCGATCGCCAGCGCCGCGTCGTTGTAGATGCAGAACCCCGACGCCCCCGCCGGCATCGCGTGGTGCAGTCCGCCCGCGAAGTTCACCGCGTGCAGCGCCTCCCCGCGCCACACCGCCTCCGCCGCCCCCACCGACTGCCCCGCGATCAGCGCGGACACCTCGTGCATCCCCGCGAACGCCGGATCGTCCAGCGTCCCCAGCCCGTACGACTGGTCCGCCGCCGAAGGATCCGCGGACGCCGTCTTCACGGCGTCGATGTAGTCCTCCCGGTGGACGAGCCGCAGCGTCGACTCCCCGGCGGCCTTCGCCGCCACCACGTCCACCATACGGTCGAGCCCGAAGGCGCCGACCAGTTTCCGGGTCAGGGCGAGGCGGACCGGATCCATCGGATGGTCCGGACCGAAGTCATAGCCCGTTACTGCCTCGTCCCACATCAGCTGTGCGCGGCCGCTCATGCCCGCCACCGTATCGGTCCGGTTGAGCCGCGAACGACCTGGCGTACACCAACGTCACCAGCACCAACGCCATCGGCACCAGCATGGCCCCGCGATAGCTCCACGTGTCCCCGAGCGCCCCCACGAGCGGCGAGCCGATCAGGAATCCCACGTAGTTGAAGACGTTCAGGCGTGCGATCGCCGCATCCGACGCCCCGGGAAAGAGCCGCCCCGCCGCCGCGAACGTCTGCGGCACCAGCACACACAATCCCAGCCCCAGCAGCGTGAAGCCCAGCATCCCGACCCACGCCCCGGGCGCCATCGCCACCACCGCGAACCCGGCCGCCGCCACCACCGCCCCGCCCCGCACCACCGCGGCCGCCCCGAACCGGCGCACCCCGAAGTCCCCGATGGCCCGCCCCAGCAGCGTGGTCACCATGTACACGTTGTACGGCACCGTCGCCAGCTGCTCCGAGCTGCCCAGCACGTCCTGCAGATACTTCGCGGACCAGTTGGAGACCGTCGAGTCCCCGATGTACGCGAACGTCATCACCAGGCACAGCGGCAGCAGCAGCTTGAAGACGACCCCGTCCCTCCCGCCGCCCGGCTCCGCCACGGCCGGAGCCGCGCCCCCGTCGACGTACCACCGGCTCCCCACCAGCACGGCCGGCAGCAGCACCGCCACGACCGGCAGATACGACACCCACAGCGCGAGATGCCAGTGCGCCCCGGCCCAGGCCAGCGACGCCCCCAGGATCCCGCCCAGGCTGTACGCGGCGTGGAAACTCAGCATGATGCTGCGCCCGTACGCCCGTTGCAGGCTCACCCCGAGCATGTTCATCGAGGCGTCCAGCGCACCCACCGCCAGCCCGAACACCGCCAGCGCCGCAGCCACCTCGGCCAGCCGGTCTCCGGCGCCCACCCCGAGCAGCGCCAGCAGTACGACCGGCTGAGACCAGCGCAGCACCCGGCTCGGCCGGACCCGCTTCACCAGCTGCTCGGTGGTCACACTGGCCACTCCGGCGAGGATCGGCACCGCGGCCAGGAACGCCGGAAGCAGAGCGTCGGAGATGCCGTAGCGGTCCTGGACGGCCGGGATGCGCGTCACCAGGAGCGCGAAGGCGACGCCCTGCGCGAAGAAGCTGAACGCCAGCGAGGCCCTGCCGCGCCGCAGCACATCTGTCATGGCGGCGAGCGTAGGGCCCCTGGCTACTGCTGGGTAGATCCAGCCAAAGATGAATTCGGTTCAGCTTTGCCCGCTCGGCCGGTCGGCGACGGGCGCCCCGCGTCACGCGGCGACCGCGACCTCCGGCCGGGCCGCGGCGGCCTGCGTGGCCTCCGCTTCTGCGGCTCGCGCGCTCTCCACCTCGGCGGCCAGCATCCGCCGCATCGGCTCCACGGCCAGCCCGCCGCTGACGAGGAACCCGAGGCCGAAGGTGACGACCGTCAGCACCGTGCCCAGCCAGACCATCGTGTCCACCGGCACGGTGTAGGCGCCCACGACCCGGGCGACGCACTCCGCCAGCAGGACCGAACCCCACACCAGCGAGAACGCCCGCTCGCCACGCCGGAAGGCCGCCGAGCCGGCGATCAGCCGCTGCCAGGCGGCCTCGCGGGCCGCGTCGCCCTTCACCACGAAGGGCTTGAACGCCGCCGTCATCATCGGCTTCCCCAGCGCCACGGACACCAGGATCCCGATACCGACGGTGCTGCTGACCGCGCCATCCTTGGCGAGCATCAGCCGCGGGTCGCCGGAGACGAAGCTCAGCGCCAGGCTGACGAGGTTCACGACGAGGATGAGGCCCGCGAGCCCGTTCACCGTCCGCTCCCGCACGACGCTCCACAGCGTGCGCACGGCCGGCACCACGCTGCTCCAGGCGAGCGCCGCGAAGGTGCTCATCCCGAAGGCTTCCTTGAGGAGGTAGTACGAAGCGAGCGGCACCGCCACGTCGAGGAGGAGCGGCCGGAGGTTCTTCTTCGTCGTCGTCATGCCCCCAGCTTCGCGGCCGGCAGGGTTGGCCCAGTAGAAACGATCGTCCAGGGCTCGGCATGACAATTGTCAGCACGGCCACATGGCCCGGGTCATACCAGCAGGTCAGCCAACTGACCGGGCTCGGAGAAGAGTTGAGTGGCCCCCGCGAGCCTCGCCGCCGGCGTCATCGCCGTGAAGCCCAAGACGTCCATCCCGGCCGCCACGGCCGCCTGCACCCCCAGCGGACTGTCCTCGACCACGACGCACCGCTCCGGCGCCACTCCCATCCGCTCGGCCGCGTACAGGAAGAGGTCCGGCGCCGGCTTGCCCCGCCCGACGTCCTGCGAGCTGAAGATCCGCGCGTCGTCGAACCACCGGTCCAGCCCGGTCGTCCGGTGCCCCACCCGAATCCGCTCATGGCTCCCGGAGGAGGCGACACAGTACGGCACCCCGTCCGCCGCCAGCTTCTCCAGTACGCCGGCCATCCCCGGCACCGGCTTCAACTCCCGCTCGAAAGCGGCGAACACCCGGGCGTGGAAGACGTCGTCGAAGTCGTCGGGCAACCGCTGCCCGGTGCGCTCGAGCACCAGCTCATGGATCCGGTGCATCGCGGAACCCATGTAGTCCCGGATGGACTCCTCGTACGTCGTCGGATGCCCCAGCTCGGTCAGATAGGCGGCGAGATGCCGGTTGGAGATCGGCTCACTGTCCACGAGGACGCCGTCGTTGTCGAAGATGACCAGTTCATAGCGCATACGACGACTGTAAACACCCGGAAACGCAGAAAACCCCCGCATCCGTGGATGCGGGGGTTTTCTTCAATAATTGTTCGGCGGCGTCCTACTCTCCCACAGGGTCCCCCCTGCAGTACCATCGGCGCTGTAAGGCTTAGCTTCCGGGTTCGGAATGTAAC
>NZ_JBEZWX010000065.1:0-23864 GCF_040637635.1 Streptomyces sp. NPDC028635
GGGGTGTCCGTCCTCGGTCCGGCCGCCCGTCCCCGACGCGCACCGTTGCCCGGTGCCGGCCGCTGCGGGCGGACACCCCCCACCCCGGCCCCTTCCCGCCGTACGCGGGTGCCGGCCGTCGTGCCTGCCCGCCCGGTTCTACGCCTCGAACGCCGTCGCCCGGGAGCGCTTCTCCCAGGCGGCGATGTCGGTGCGGACCTGGTCGAGGTGGGCGAGGACCGCCTCGACGCCGTCGTCGCCGAGCGGCAGGCGCAGCGGGGTCTCCTCGGCGTTCAGCGCCTCCAGGATGACCGCGGCCGCCTTGGCCGGGTCGCCCGGCTGGGTGCCGTCGCCGCCCTCGACCAGCCCGCGCGTGGCACTCACCTTCGGGTAGAGACCGCTGTCGGCGCTGACGCCGGCGCGGTCCTGGGCGAACAGCGCGGTGCGGAAGGCGCCCGGTTCGACGATCAGCACCTTGATGCCGAAGTCCCGTACCTCGTCGGCGAGCCCCTCCGACAGGCCCTCCAGCGCGAACTTCGTACCGCTGTACGCCGAGAAGCCGGCGAACGACATCTGCCCGCCCATGCTGCTCATCTGCACGATCGCGCCCGAGCGCCGCTCGCGCATGTGCGGCAGCACCGCGCGGGTGAGGGCCGCCGGCCCGAAGACGTGCACCTCGAACAGTGCGCGCAGCTCGTCCTCGCCGGTCTCCTCGAAGGCGCCGACGTGGGTGCGGCCCGCGTTGTTCACCAGGACGTCGATCCGCCCGTGCCGGGCGATGACGTCCTGTACGGCCGCCCCGGCGGCCGCGGTGTCGGTGACGTCCAGGCGCAGCGCCTCCACCTGGTCGGGGTGCGCGGCGACCAGGTCGTCCAGCACCTCGGGCCGCCGCACGGCGCCCACCACCACATCGCCGGCCGCGACCGCCGCCTCGGTGATCGCCCGGCCGAACCCGCTGCTCGCCCCGGTCACCAGCCACACCTTGTTCATGACCCCACCTCGTGGTCGCCGTTGTCGTTCTGACGGGAACCAGCCTGCCGGTGCGGGGAGTTGTACGTCCAAGACCTCTGGTGATAACCGATGGGCATGACCATGGACGTTCATGTGCGGGAGCTGCGCTACTTCCTCGCCGTCGCGGAGGAACTGCACTTCACGCGTGCCGCCGAGCGGCTGTACGTGTCGCAGCCCGCGCTGAGCAAGCAGATCCGGGCGCTGGAGCGGCAGGTGGGTGTGCGGCTCCTCCGGCGCGACCACCACCAGGTGTCCCTGACCCCGGCGGGCGAGTCCCTGCTCCCGCATGCCCGCGAGGTGCTGGCCGCGTGGGAGCGGGGTTCGGCGGCGCTGGAGGCGGCCAGGGCCGCGCAGCGCAGCACGCTGGCCGTGGGCATGAGCACCAGTCCGGGCCGCGGGGGTCTGCTCCCGGCGATCCGCTCCCGCTTCACCGCGGCCCACCCGCAGGTCACGCTGCGGCTGCGGCAGATCGGCTGGGAGGACCCGACGGCCGGTCTCGCGGACGGCACGGCGGACGTGGCCTTCGTCTGGCTGCCGCTGCCCGCCGAGCGCCGCTACGACTGGACGGTGCTCGCGGAGGAACCCCGTCTGGTCGCCCTCCCGGACACCCATCCGCTCGCGGGACGCCCCGAGATCGACTTCGCGGAACTGGCGGACGAGCCGTTCCTCGCCCTGCCGCCGAGCGCCGGCGTCCTGCGCGACCACTGGCTCGCCCTGCCCGAACGCGCCGGCCGCCCGCCCCGCGTCGGCGCGGAGATCGCCGGCACGGAGGAGACCTACGAGGCACTGGTCGCCGGCCTCGGCATCTGCCTGGTCGCGGCGGGCAACGCCCCTCTGATCACCCTGGGCGGCGTGACCACCCGCCCGGTACGGGGCCTGTCCCCCAGCCGGTACGTCCTGGCGTGGCGGCGAGCGGACGCGGACCGGCCACTGGTGCGCGCGTACGCCCGGGCGGCCCGGGAGGCGGCGCGGGCGGGGGACACCGCGGCCCGTTGACGATCTCGTGGCACGGTCCTCGCCAAGTCGCTACGGTTCAGTCATGACCGCACTGCCCGACTGGATGCGCCCGCCGCGCGAGGAAGGCTGGTTCGCGGAGGACCTGGACCGCCTCCCCGAGGCACCCCGCCACACCGAGCTGATCGACGGAGTCCTCGTCTTCATGCTGGCGCCCCAGCGATGGTGGCACGGCCACCTCGTCACCATGCTCACCGTCGCCCTCATGGAGCAGGCGCCCGGCGACGTCAGAGTCGGCCGCGAGATGACCATAAGGCTCGACGAGCGGAACCGGCCCGAACCCGATCTGCTCTTGACGACGGCCACCTACGACGGCGACCGCACCTGGTTCACGCCCGATGAGGTGCGACTCGTCGTCGAGGTCGTCTCGCCCGAGTCCGCGCACCGGGACCGTACGGTCAAGCTCCGCAAGTACGCCGAGGCCGGCATCCCGCATTACTGGTGCATCGAGGACGAGGACGGCGCCCCCGTCGTCCACGTCTACGAACGCGACGAACCGACCGGCGTCTACGCGCCCGCCGGCATCTTCCGGGGCAGCCTGAAGCGGCCCGTGCCCTTCGAGATCAGCCTAAACCTCGACAAGCTCACCCCGCCGAGGAGCGCGTAGGCGGAATCGACGAAGGGGCTGTCCCCCGGTGGGGTCAGCCCCTTCTCGACTGCGGGTGTGCCTCGTCAGCGATGTGGTGTCATTGCGTCCGGTCAGACGTTGAAGCGGAACTCCACCACGTCCCCGTCCTGCATCACGTAGTCCTTGCCCTCCATGCGGGCCTTGCCCTTGGCGCGGGCCTCGGCGACCGAGCCGGTCGCGACCAGGTCGTCGAAGGAGATGACCTCGGCCTTGATGAAGCCCTTCTGGAAGTCGGTGTGGATGACGCCGGCGGCCTCGGGGGCGGTCGCGCCCTTCTTGATCGTCCAGGCGCGGGACTCCTTGGGGCCGGCCGTCAGGTAGGTCTGGAGGCCGAGCGTGTTGAAGCCGACGCGGGCGAGCGTGGCGAGGCCGGGCTCGTGCTGGCCGACGGACTCCAGCAGCTCCAGCGCCTCCTCCTCGTCCAGCTCGGCGAGGTCCGCCTCGAGCTTGGCGTTGAGGAAGATCGCCTCGGCGGGGGCGACCAGGGCGCGCTGCTCGTTCTTGAAGTCCTCGTCCACCAGCTCGTCCTCGTCGACGTTGAAGACGTAGAGGAAGGGCTTCGTCGTCAGCAGGTGCAGGTCGTGGAGGAGCTCCGCGCGCTCGGTGCCCTGGACGATGCCCTGGGAGAACAGCGTGTCGCCCTTCTCCAGGATCTCCTTGGCCTCCTCGACGGCCTTGACCTTGGGCGCGATGTCCTTCTTGATCCGCGACTCCTTCTGGAGGCGGGGCAGGACCTTCTCGATGGTCTGCAGGTCGGCGAGGATCAGCTCGGTGTTGATCGTCTCGATGTCGTCCTTCGGCGAGACCTTGCCGTCGACGTGGACGACGTTCTCGTCCTTGAAGGCGCGGATGACCTGGCAGATCGCGTCGGACTCCCGGATGTTCGCGAGGAACTTGTTGCCCAGGCCCTCACCCTCGGACGCGCCGCGCACGATGCCGGCGATGTCGACGAAGTCGACGGTGGCGGGCAGGATCCGCTCGGAGGAGAAGATCTCGGCCAGTTTCGCCAGGCGGGGGTCGGGCACACCGACCACGCCGACGTTCGGCTCGATCGTGGCGAACGGGTAGTTGGCCGCCAGCACGTCGTTCTTGGTCAGGGCGTTGAACAGGGTCGACTTGCCGACATTGGGCAGACCGACGATTCCGATCGTGAGCGACACGTTGCGACTTCCCGTTACGTGAGGGTGGAGGGCGGCGGGTCCCGGGAGGGGCCGATCCACCAGTCTACGGGGTGAGCGCACCGGGGCCCGAGGTCGTCTCGAACGGCTGGCCGGGCTCCGCCGAACGGCGTGTCCGAGGTGTGAGCGGGCGCGCGAGGCGACCTAAGTTGGTCCAATGGAGCAGCACAGGACGCGCCACGCCCAGTCCGCACCGCGCCGCCGCACGCCGTCGCCGGCGCCGTCCGCGCTGCCACCGCAGGCGCGGCGCGGCAGGCCCGGCCAGGACGGCGCACGCCCGGGCCGGCCGGTTCCGGGCGGCGCGCGTCGGGCCGACGCCGGCCCCGGCGCCGCTCAGCGCCGCGCGGTCAGCGTGCGCAGGCCCGCTCCGCCGCTCGCCCGGCCGGGGCGGCGGCTGCCCAACCCGCGGCTCACCGGGCTCGGCAGCGGGCTGTTCTGCTCGGCCGTGATGATCGTGCTCGGTCTGGCGCTGCGGGTGCTGTTCGGGGCCTCGTCCGCCACGCCGACCGCGTACGCCGTGCTCTTCCTGCCGGTGTGCGTGCTCACCGCGGTGTGGGTGCGCAACGGCGATCTGTTGACCGCCCCCGTCGTGGTGCCGATCGCGTTCGCCGCGGGTCTCGTGCCCCTGGTCGACGGCGGCGACGGGCTCGGCGGCCGGCTGATGAACCTGGTGACGGCGCTGGCCACCGAGGCCGGCTGGCTGTATGCCGGCACCTTGACCGCCGGCGTCATCGCCCTCACCCGCCGCCTCGGCCTGGCCCGCCGCCGGATCGCGGGGCGCGGCTAGCCGGCGGGGCGCGGCCGGCCGGGTGTCACGGCGGGTCCCGCCTCCTAGCTGCGGGCCGCCGCGCGCATCGCCGCGCCCACGATGCCCGCGTTGTTCTGCAGCTGGGCGGGGACGACGTCGGCTCTGATGCCCTCGATCAGGTGCAGGAACTTGTGGGACTTGCGGCTGACGCCGCCGCCGATGATGAACAGCTCCGGCGAGAACAGCATCTCCACGTGCGCCAGGTACTTCTGCACGCGGTGGGCCCACTGCTCCCACGACAGGTCGTGATCGTCCTTGGCCTTGCTGGAGGCGCGCTTCTCCGCGTCGTGGCCGTTCAGCTCCAGATGGCCCAGCTCGGTGTTGGCCACCAGGGCGCCGTCGGTGAAGACCGCGCTGCCGATGCCGGTGCCGAAGGTGAGCACGACCACGGTGCCCCGGCGGTCCTTGCCGGCGCCGAACCGCATCTCGGCGATGCCCGCCGCGTCCGCGTCGTTGACCACCGTCACGGGCAGCCCGCCCAGCCGTTGCTCGAACAGGGCGCGCGCGTCGGTGTCGATCCATCCCGGGTCGACGTTGGCCGCGGTACGCACCAGGGCTCCGCCCGTGACCACGCCCGGGAAGGTGAGGCCGACCGGGCCGCTCCAGCCGAAGTGGCCGACGACCTCTCTCACGCCGTCGGCCACGCCGTCCGGTGTCGCCGGGTGCGGGGTCAGGACCTTGAAGCGCTCCTGCGCGAGGTCGCCCCTGTCCAGGTCGACAGGGGCGCCCTTGATCCCGGATCCGCCGATGTCCACGCCGAAGATCTGCATGGCTCCACGTTACGACGGACCACTGACGGTCACGCCCGGGACGGACCGGAAGGCCGCGTACCGGGCGGTCGTACCGTCACGCCTCGGCCGTACCGCTTCCGCCGCGCTCGGCGACCAGGGCGGCCGCCTCCTCGCGCAGGTCGCGGCGCAGTTCCTTGGGCAGCGAGAAGGTGATGGACTCCTCGGCCGCCTTGACGATCTCCACGTCCTCGAAGCCGCGCTCGGCCAGCCAGGCGAGCACCTGCTCGACCAGCACCTCGGGCACGGACGCGCCGGAGGTGACGCCGACCGTGCTCACGCCGTCCAGCCAGGCCTCGTCGATCTCGTCGGCGAAGTCCACCAGGTAGGCGGCGCGGGCGCCGGCGAGCTTGGCGACCTCGACCAGACGCTTGGAGTTGGAGGAGTTGCGGGAGCCGACGACGATGACGAGGTCGGACTCGGCACCCATCTGCTTCACGGCCTGCTGGCGGTTCTGCGTGGCGTAGCAGATGTCGTCGCTGGGCGGGGAGACCAGGCCGGGGAACTTCGTCTTCAGCGCGTCGACGGTCTCCATGGTCTCGTCCACGGAGAGCGTGGTCTGGGACAGCCAGACGACCTTCGAGGGGTCGCGGACCTCGACCTTGTCGACGTCACCGGGGCCGTCGACGAGCTGGATGTGGTCGGGGGCCTCGCCGGAGGTGCCGATGACCTCCTCGTGGCCCTCGTGGCCGATCAGCAGGATGTCGTAGTCCTCGTTCGCGAACCGGACGGCTTCCTTGTGGACCTTGGTGACCAGCGGGCAGGTGGCGTCGATGGTGGCGAGCCGGCCCTGGCGGGCCTCCTCGTGGACGGTCGGGGCCACGCCGTGCGCCGAGAACATCACGATGTTGCCCGGCGGCACCTCCTCGGTGCGCTCGACGAAGACGGCGCCCTTCTTCTCCAGGGTCTGCACGACGTACTTGTTGTGGACGATCTCGTGCCGGACGTAGACCGGGGCCCCGTACTGCTCCAGGGCCTTCTCGACGGCGATCACGGCGCGGTCCACGCCCGCGCAGTAGCCCCGGGGGGCGGCGAGCAGGACACGGCGGCCAGGCGAAGCAGTCATGCGTCCCATCGTAAGGGTGCGTTCGGCGGCACAGAGATCGCGTCGCCCCGGGCGGCGGGGGAAAACTGGTTCCATGTCCGACACGGAGACGACGGCCTCCCCGGCCGGCGCGCCCGACCGGCTGCGTCGCAGCCTGGGCTTTCGCGACCTGGTGGTCTACGGGCTGCTCTTCATCGCCCCCATGGCGCCCGTGGGCGTGTTCGGCACGCTGGACGCCAAGTCGCACGGCGCGGTGGCGCTGGTGTACGTGGTGGCGACGGTCGCCATGGCGTTCACAGCCTTCTCCTACGCGCAGATGGTGCGGGTCGTCCCGCTGGCGGGGTCGGTGTTCGCGTACGCGCGCGTGGGGCTCGGCGAGGGCGCCGGGTTCGTCGCCGGCTGGATGGCGATGCTGGACTACGTGCTGATCCCGGCGGTGGCCTATCTGTTCTCCGGGATCGCGATGAACGCCCTGGTCCCCGAGGTGTCCCGCTGGGTGTGGACGGCGCTCGCGGTGGTCGTCACGACACTGCTGAACCTGTGGGGGGTGCGCACGGCGGCGCTGGTGGGTTTCCTCGTGCTGGCGATGGAGATCGTCGTGCTGCTGGTGTTCATGGTGGCGGCGATCGTGGTCCTCGCGCGGGACGGCGCCCAGCGGGACCTGCTGTCGCCGCTGTCCGGGGACGGCTCGCAGGGCGCCTTCGCGCTGTCGGCGGTCGTCGGGGCGGTGTCGGTGGCGGTGCTGTCGTACCTGGGCTTCGACGCGATCGCCACGTTCGCGGAGGAGACCACGGGCGGGTCGGCGAAGGTGGCGCGGGCGCTGCTGTTCTGCCTGGCGCTGGCCGGTGTGCTCTTCGTTGCGCAGACCTATCTGGTGGCCCTGCTGGAGCCGACGACGTCCGCGCAGCTGGCCGCCGATCCGGCCGCGCAGGGCTCCGCGTTCTACGACGCGGTGGACTCCTCCGTCGGCGGCTGGCTGCACGACCTGGTCGCCGTGAGCAAGGCGATCGGGGCGGCGTTCGCGGCGCTGGCCGGGCAGGCGGCGGCCGGGCGGCTGCTGTTCGCGATGGGCCGGGAGCGGCGGCTGCCGAAGGCGCTGGCCCGCACGGACGGCGGGGTGCCGCGGGTGGCGCTGCTGTGCGCGGCGGTGATCACGCTGGCCGCGGCGGGGTGGGCGGCGCGGCGCGACGACGGGCTGGACAAGCTGGTGTCGGTGGTCGACATCGGGGCGCTGACCGCGTTCACGCTGCTGCACGCGAGCGTGGTGGGGTACTTCGGGCGGCGGCGGGGCGAGCTGAGCTGGTGGCGGCATGTGCTGGTGCCGGTCCTGGGCGCGGCGATCACGGTCGCGGTGATCGTGGAGGCGTCGGGTACGGCCCAGGTGGTGGGCGCGGTGTGGCTGGTGATCGGCCTGCTGGTGCTGGTGGGGCAGCGCGGCAGGACCGGGGCCGCGCTGTAGCCGGGCGGTGCCCTGCCGGTTCGGCCCCGCTGTCGGTACCGACCGTTACTCTCGACCGCATGGCTGTCTCCACGTCCCCCGAAACCCCGATCCCCGTCGGTGAGGTGTCCCGGCTGATCGGGGGCTGGATCGACCGCCTCGGCGCGGTGTGGGTCGAGGGGCAGATCACGCAGCTGTCGCGCCGCCCGGGCGCCGGCGTCGTGTTCCTGACGCTGCGCGACCCGTCGTACGACATCTCGGTCAGCGTGACCTGCTACCGGCAGGTGTTCGACACCGTCGCGGACGTCGTCGGCGAGGGTGCCCGGGTCGTGGTCCTGGCCAAGCCGGAGTGGTACGCGCCGCGGGGACAGCTGTCGCTGCGGGCCGCCGAGATACGGCCGGTCGGCGTCGGGGAGCTGCTGGCGCGGCTGGAGCAGCTGAAGAAGACGCTGGCGGCCGAGGGGCTGTTCGCGCCGGAGCGCAAGAAGCCGCTGCCGTTCCTGCCGCAGTTGATCGGGCTGGTGTGCGGCCGTGCGTCGGCCGCCGAGCGGGACGTGCTGGAGAACGCCCGGCACCGCTGGCCGCACGTCCGCTTCGAGGTCCGCAATGTCGCCGTGCAGGGTGTGCACGCGGTGCCGCAGGTGGTGCAGGCCGTGAAGGAGCTGGACGCGCTCGACGAGGTCGACGTGATCGTCGTCGCGCGGGGCGGGGGCAGTGTGGAGGATCTGCTGCCGTTCTCCGACGAGCAGCTGGTGCGTGCGGTGGCGGCGTGCCGGACGCCGGTGGTGTCGGCGATCGGGCACGAGCCGGACAACCCGCTGCTGGACCATGTCGCCGACCTGCGGGCCTCCACCCCGACGGACGCCGCGAAGAAGGTCGTGCCGGACGTCGGCGAGGAGCTGGAGCGGGTGCGGATGCTGCGGGGGCGGGCCCGGCGGTGTGTGGAGGCGTTCGTCGAGCGGGAGGAGCGCGGGCTCGCGCACGCGCTGGCCCGGCCGGTGATACAGGATCCGCACCGGATGCTGGACGAGCGGACCGACCAGGTGGAGTCCCTGGTGGAGCGGTCGCGGCGGTGCCTCGGGCATCTGCTGGACCGCGCGGACTCCGAGCTGACGCACACGCACGCGCGCGTGGTGGCGCTGTCCCCGGCGGCGACGCTGAAGCGCGGGTACGCGGTGCTGCAGAAGGCCGACGGGCATGTGGTCCGCGATCCCGGCGAGGTGGCGGCCGAGGAGCCGCTGCGGGCGCGGGTGGCCGAGGGTGAGTTCACTGTCCGAGTCGACGTTTAGGTTGGGTGGATGACCAGCAAGGTGGATGAGGCGCTCGGGTACGAGCAGGCGCGGGACGAACTGATCGACGTCGTACGGCGGCTGGAGGCCGGCGGTACGACGCTGGAGGAGTCCCTCGCCCTGTGGGAGCGCGGGGAGGAGCTGGCGAAGGTGTGCCGGCGCTGGCTGGAGGGCGCCCGGGCGCGGCTGGACGCGGCGCTGGCGGAGGAGGAGGCGGACGCCGAGGAGTAGCCGCGGCGGATGGGCCGACGGGGAGGTGCCCGACCGCGCGTCCCGGCCGCGCTCGCCGCGTGCCGGCTCGGTGTGAACGCCCTCACGCTACCTGTTGTTGAAACTTGAACCTTCTCTGGCGTACCGTCGACGACGTCAGACGGTCCGGCGTACCGGGCCGGACGCACACCAGAGAAAGTTCACGCATGTCTCTCGTTCTTGACCCCGCCGCCCAGGACCTGCTCTTCCGCGAGGCCCGCACCGCGAACGCCTTCACCGACGAGCCGGTGTCCGACGAGCAGGTGCAGGCGATCTACGACCTGGTCAAGTACGGCCCGACCGCCTTCAACCAGACCCCGCTGCGCATCACCCTGGTCCGCTCCCCCGAGGCCCGCGAGCGCCTGGTGCAGCACATGGCCGAGGGCAACCAGCCCAAGACCGCCTCCGCCCCGCTGGTCGCGATCCTCGCCGCTGACAACGAGTTCCACGAGGAGCTGCCGGCCCTCTTCCCGGCGTTCCCGCAGGCCAAGGACGTCTTCTTCGCCGAGCGCCCGGTCCGCGAGAACTCCGCGCTGCTCAACGCCGCCCTCCAGGCCGCGTACTTCATCGTCGGCGTGCGCGCCGCCGGCCTGGCCGCCGGCCCGATGACCGGCTTCGACGCCGAGGGCGTGCGCAAGGAGTTCCTGGACGACGACCACACCCCGCTGATGATCGTCAACATCGGCAACCCGGGCGAGAACGCCTCCTACCCGCGCGCCCCGCGCCTGGCGTACGACGAGGTCGTCACCACCGTCTGACGCCGTCGTTCTCCGGTACGGCAAGAGGCCCCCAGCACCGCCGGGGGCCTCTTCGCATGCCACGGGAGAACGGCCGCTCAGGCCAGCTTCAGGGCCTTCACCATCTCGGTCAGCTGCGCGAAGGAACCGGTGCCCGCGACCACCGTGGTCGAGCCGCCGGGGGTGTCGCGCAGCACCAGCGCGTCGTAGCGGCCGCCGGTGTAGCGGATCCAGGTGCGCCCGGCGATCTGCTCGGTGACGTCCGTCGCCTTCGCGCCCTGGCTGGCCTCGGCGATGAACGCCGAGCGCTTCTGCGTGGACTGCTCGATGGCCACGTACTGGCCGTCGGGGGCGTTGAAGCCCAGGTGCCAGGCGTCGGACTGGTCGCCCCGGAAGCGGACCGAGGTCGCCTTCCAGGTGTCCGGCAGGCCCTCCGGCGCGGCCACCGGATACGAGGCCGCGCGGCGCGCCGTGGTGAGCTCGACGCCGTAGTCGACCCGTTTGAGCTCGGGAGCGTGATCGTCGTGCGGGATGGCGAAGAAGTAGACGGCCAACGCCGCGATCCCGATCACGGCCAGGGAGAGGATCATGTCCCGGGCCGTCTTCTGCTTGCCGTTCGAACCTGCCACGCCCCCTATCGTCGCAGGTGCCCGGTCCGCTCATCCGTGGGGTCCCCTGCTCATTTTGTCGGACTGACGATAGAGTCGGGGTCGAACACCCTCATCCGGCCGTCGTCGTATCAGAAAGGTGCGCTCCGATGACCGAGCATCATCACTTGCCGTCCGAGCTGGACGTCCCGTCCGAGGCCCCCGACCGCAACCTCGCCCTGGAACTCGTCCGGGTGACCGAAGCCGCGGCCATGGCCGCCGGCCGCTGGGTCGGACGCGGTGACAAGAACGGCGCCGACGGTGCCGCCGTGCGCGCCATGCGCACCCTCGTCTCCACCGTGTCGATGAACGGCGTCGTCGTCATCGGCGAGGGGGAGAAGGACGAGGCGCCGATGCTCTTCAACGGCGAGCGCGTCGGTGACGGCACCGGGCCCGAGGTCGACATCGCCGTCGACCCGATCGACGGCACCACGCTGACCGCGAAGGGCATGCCCAACGCCATCGCGGTGCTGGCCGCCGCCGAGCGCGGCGCCATGTTCGACCCGTCCGCCGTGTTCTACATGGACAAGCTGGTCACCGGCCCGGAGGCCGCCGACTTCGTCGACATCGACGCGCCGGTCGCGGTCAACATCCGCCGGATCGCCAAGGCCAAGCGGGCCACCCCGGAGGACGTCACCGTCGTCATCCTCGACCGGCCGCGCCACCAGGGCCTGATCAAGGAGGTCCGGGAGGCGGGCGCCCGCATCAAGCTGATCTCCGACGGCGATGTGGCGGGTTCCGTCTACGCGCTGCGCGAGGGCACCGGCGTCGACCTGCTGCTCGGCATCGGCGGCACGCCGGAGGGCATCATCTCGGCCTGCGCCGTGAAGTGCCTGGGCGGCACGATCCAGGGCAAGCTGTGGCCCAAGGACGACGAGGAGCGGCAGCGGGCGATCGACGCCGGGCACGACCTGGACCGGGTCCTGACCACCGACGACCTGGTGTCCGGGGAGAACGTGTTCTTCGTCGCGACCGGCATCACCGACGGTGAGCTGCTGCGCGGTGTGCGGTACCGGTCGGACACCGCGCTGACCGAGTCGATCGTGATGCGGTCGAAGTCGGGGACCGTGCGGAAGATCGACTCCGAGCACCGGCTGCGGAAGCTGCGGGCGTACAGCGCGATCGACTTCGACCGGGCGAAGTAGCACCCCGCGCGTTCTCGCGCCCCGGCACCCGAGAGGCGCCCCCTGTGCGGAGGGGGCGCCTCTCGGCGTGTCCGTGGGGCTCAGCCCGCCGCAGCTATGCGGCCCGTCGTCGCCGTCTTCTTCAGTTCCATGTCGCGGCGGCGGCGCCGGGCCAGGACCACGCGGCGCTCGGCTGCCGTGAGGCCGCCCCACACGCCGTACGGCTCGGGCTGGAGCAGGGCGTGCTCGCGGCACTCCACCATGACCGGGCAGCGGGCGCAGACCCGCTTGGCGGCCTCCTCGCGGGAGAGCCGGGCCGCGGTGGGTTCCTTGGACGGGGCGAAGAACAGGCCGGCCTCGTCGCGCCGGCACACCGCCTCGGTGTGCCAGGGGGCGTCTTGTTCCCTGTCTCGCGCCGGCCCCCGCTGGGCCGGAACAGCAGCTACCTGCAGAGACGAATGCGGCGGTTGCAGCACGGTCTACTCCTGACGACGGCTTCGCGAGCGAGAGACGATGCAGCAAGCCCTACCCGCTGTACGCGCGCCTATGCACTGAGTTCCCGACCGCGCGGTCCGGGACGGCCGGGGTTTGCCGTCCGTCAGCGATCCAGATGCCGGCGCAGACCCCGGTCGACCTTGCGCTGCACCTTGTCGAGGATGTCCGCGACGAGCTTGCCGCGCTTGGGCCGCGCCTCGATGCTGCCGAGCACGGCCCAGCCGTCGACATAGACGACCGGGGCGTCGGCATCGGTGGAGTCGAGGGTGTCCACCTCGAAGTTGCCGAGCACGCCGCCGCCGGTGCCGCGCAGCGAGACGTTCTCCGGGACGCGCACCTCGACGCTGCCGAAGACCGAGATCGCCTTGATCACGACCTGCTGGTACTCGAACAGGGCCTCGCTCAGGTCGATCTCGACGCTGCCGAAGATCGCGTACGCGTGGATACGGCGGCCCGCGCGCCGGCGGCCCCGGCGGACGGAGCTGCTGAAGACGGCGACCAGGTTCTCGTCGGGGTCGACCGGGACCGCGCCCGGGGCCGGCCGCTGCGGGGCGGCGGCGTGCGCCTGGGCGGTCGTGCGCCGGCCCGCGGGCAGGTCGCGGACGAAGACCTCCAGTTCGCCGACGGTCTTGGCCGCGAGCACACCCTCGACACGCTCGGAGTGCTCGTCGGCGGTCAGCCGGCCCTCGGCGAGGGCCTCGCGCAGGATGTCGGCGATGCGGTCGCGGTCGGCGTCGGAGGCGCGCAGCTCGCCGACCGGCGTGGCGGTCTGCGCATGGGGGTCCACCTGCTTCTGAAGGTCCACAAGCGGCAGCATAGCGAAACACGATAGATCGCGATAGTCCCGCGCGGCGGCCAAGTGAGCCTGACCTCACAGGCCCGGCGCCGGCGGCAGGTTCTACGCTGGTGGGGCCCGCCAGCGTCGGCGGGCCGCCGTCCGTAGAGTGAGGAATGGGCTGAGATGCCTGAGTTCGCGTACACCGATCTGCTCCCCCAGGGCGAGGACACCACCCCCTACCGGCTGGTGACCTCCGAGGGCGTCTCGACGGTCGAGGGACCGGACGGGCGGACGTTCCTGAAGGTGGAGCCGGAGGCGCTGCGCAAGCTGGCCGAAGAGGCCATCCACGACATCCAGCACTACCTGCGCCCGGCTCACCTCGCCCAGCTGCGCCGCATCATCGACGACCCCGAGGCGTCGGGCAACGACAAGTTCGTCGCGCTGGACCTGCTGAAGAACGCGAACATCGCGGCCGCGGGCGTGCTGCCGATGTGCCAGGACACCGGCACCGCCATCGTCATGGGCAAGCGCGGGCAGAACGTGCTCACGCAGGGCCGCGACGAGGAGGCGCTGAGCCGCGGCATCTACGACGCCTACACCAAGCTCAACCTGCGCTACTCGCAGATGGCTCCGCTCACCATGTGGGAGGAGAAGAACACCGGCTCCAACCTGCCCGCCCAGATCGAGCTGTACGCCACCGACGGCGGCGCCTACAAGTTCCTGTTCATGGCCAAGGGCGGCGGCAGCGCCAACAAGTCCTTCCTGTACCAGGAGACGAAGGCCGTCCTGAACGAGGCCTCCATGATGAAGTTCCTGGAGGAGAAGATCCGTTCGCTCGGTACGGCCGCCTGCCCGCCGTACCACCTGGCCATCGTCGTCGGCGGCACCAGCGCCGAGTACGCGCTGAAGACCGCCAAGTACGCCTCCGCGCACTACCTGGACGAGATCCCCGCGGAGGGCTCCGAGCTCGGCCACGGCTTCCGCGACAAGGAGCTGGAGGAGAAGGTCTTCGAGCTGACGCAGAAGATCGGCATCGGCGCGCAGTTCGGCGGCAAGTACTTCTGCCACGACGTGCGCGTGGTCCGTCTGCCCCGGCACGGCGCGTCCTGCCCGGTCGCCATCGCCGTGTCCTGCTCCGCCGACCGCCAGGCCGTCGCGAAGATCACCGCCGAGGGCGTGTTCCTGGAGCAGCTGGAGACCGACCCGGCGCGCTTCCTGCCGGAGACGACCGACGAGCACCTGGACGAGGCCGGCGACGTCGTCAAGATCGACCTCAACCAGCCGATGGACACGGTCCTCGCCGAGCTGACCAAGTACCCGGTGAAGACCCGCCTGTCGCTGACCGGTCCCCTGGTCGTGGCCCGTGACATCGCGCACGCCAAGATCAAGGAGCGGCTGGACGCGGGCGAGGAGATGCCGCAGTACCTGAAGGACCACCCCGTGTACTACGCGGGCCCGGCGAAGACCCCCGAGGGCTATGCCTCCGGTTCCTTCGGCCCGACGACCGCCGGGCGCATGGACTCCTACGTGGAGCAGTTCCAGGCGGCGGGCGGCTCCAAGGTGATGCTGGCCAAGGGCAACCGCTCTCAGCAGGTCACCGCCGCGTGCCACGCGCACGGCGGCTTCTACCTCGGTTCCATCGGCGGCCCGGCGGCGCGCCTCGCCCAGGACTGCATCAAGAAGGTCGAGGTCCTGGAGTACGAGGAGCTGGGCATGGAGGCGGTCTGGAAGATCGAGGTCGAGGACTTCCCGGCGTTCATCGTCGTGGACGACAAGGGCAACGACTTCTTCCAGGACCCGGCCCCGCAGCCGACGTTCACGTCGATCCCGGTGCGTGGCCCGGGCCTCGCGTGACGCACCCCTGACACGGACAGGCAGCGGCCCCCACCCGGCGACGGGCGGGGGCCGTTCCGCGTGCGCGAGGGCACACCGGCGCGTGATCGTCCGCGCCACGGCCGCCCGCCGGCGTGCGACCGGCGAACGGCCGACCTACCGTGACCAGGTGCCCACCGGCCCCGGCCCGTCCGCCCCGCCTCGCCTCTCCTCGCCGCGCTCGGCCCGCGCCGGGGAGCCGACCGCCGAGGCCCCCCGTCGCCCGCCCGCGCGCCCCGGCCGGCGGACGGCTGGGCGCCGCCGGGGCGGGAACGCCGTACCCGAGCGGGGAATAGGTGTCCCCGGACCCTTGCTGATCTTCGTGGAGGTACGACGATGACGACGACCGGAAGCAACGGCACCGACTACCGCATCGAGCACGACTCCATGGGCGAGGTGCGCGTCCCCGCACACGCCAGGTGGCGGGCGCAGACGCAGCGGGCCGTGGAGAACTTCCCCATCTCCGGGCAGCGCATCGAGCGCGCCCACATCGAGGCGCTGGCCCGGATCAAGGGCGCCGCGGCCAAGGTGAACGCCTCACTCGGCGTGCTGGACAAGGACATCGCGGAGGCCATCCAGGAGGCGGCCCGCGAGGTCGCCGACGGGCAGTGGGACGACCACTTCCCGGTGGACGTCTTCCAGACCGGCTCCGGGACCTCGTCGAACATGAACACCAACGAGGTCATCGCCACCCTCGCGACCGAGCGGCTCGGCCGGGACGTGCACCCCAACGACCATGTGAACGCCTCCCAGTCGTCCAACGACGTCTTCCCGTCCTCGATCCACATCGCGGCCACCGCGGCCGTCACCCGGGACCTCATCCCGGCCCTCGACCACCTCGCCGCCGCGCTGAGCCGCAAGGCGGAGGAGTTCGCGGACGTCGTGAAGTCCGGCCGCACCCACCTGATGGACGCCACGCCCGTCACCCTCGGCCAGGAGTTCGGCGGATACGCGGCGCAGATCCGGTACGGCGTCGAGCGGCTGAACGCCTCCCTGCCCCGGCTCGCCGAACTCCCGCTCGGCGGCACGGCCGTGGGCACCGGCATCAACACCCCGCCCGGCTTCTCCGCCGCCGTCATCGAGGAGGTCGCCCGCGCCACCGGGCTGCCGCTGACCGAGGCGCGCGACCACTTCGAGGCGCAGGGCGCGCGGGACGGCATCGTCGAGACCAGCGGGCAGCTGCGGACCATCGCGGTCGGCCTGACGAAGATCGCCAACGATCTGCGCTGGATGTCCTCGGGCCCGCGCACCGGCCTCGCGGAGATCTCCCTGCCCGATCTGCAGCCCGGCTCCTCGATCATGCCGGGGAAGGTCAACCCGGTCATCCCCGAGGCCGTGCTGATGGTCGCCGCGCAGGTGATCGGCAACGACGCCACCGTCGCCACCGCGGGCGCCGCCGGCAACTTCGAGCTCAACGTGATGCTGCCGGTCATCGCCAAGAACGTCCTGGAATCCGTCCGGCTGCTCGCGAACGTCTCCCGGCTGCTGGCCGACCGCACCGTGGACGGGATCGTCGCGCACCGCGAACGCGCCCGCGAGTACGCCGAGTCCTCGCCGTCCGTGGTGACCCCGCTGAACAAGTACATCGGGTACGAGGAGGCCGCGAAGGTCGCCAAGAAGGCGCTGGCGGAACGCAAGACGATCCGGCAGGTCGTGCTGGAGAACGGATACGTCGAGCGGGGCGACCTCACCGAGGAGCAACTGGACGAGGCGCTGGATGTCCTGCGGATGACACGGCCGTAACAGACGGGGCCGCGACGGCGAAGCATGACGCGAACCGCAGCGTCGGATGGCCATGACACCTAATATCTGTGCATGGCAGACGGTGATGTGATGAGACGCGTGGACAGGGACGGCGGTGCTGCGGCGGGCTTCTGGGCGCCCGGGACACAGGTCCTGTGGCGCTATCGGGTCAACGGCGGCGAGGGCTTCCACATCGCGCGGCCCGTCACCGTGGTCCGCGACGACGAGGAGGTGCTCGCCGCCTGGATGGCGCCCGGCACCGAGTGCGTCAAGCCCGTCCTCGCCGACGGCACGCCCGTGCACCGCGAGCCGCTCGCGACCCGGTACACCAAGCCGCGCACGGTGCAGCGCGACCGCTGGTTCGGCACCGGGGTGCTGAAGCTGGCCCGGCCCGGCGAGCCGTGGTCGGTGTGGCTGTTCTGGGAGCCGGGCTGGCGGTTCAAGAACTTCTACGTCAACCTGGAGGATCCGCTGGCGCGTTGGGCGGGCGGGGTGGACTCCACCGACCACTTCCTCGACATCGAGGTGGGACCGGACGGCGGCTGGCAGTGGCGGGACGAGGACGAGTTCGCGCAGGCCCAGCGGGACGGGCTGATGAGCACCGGACTCGCCGAGCGGGTCCGGGCGGCCGGCCGGGACGCGGTCGAGGCGATCCGCGCCTGGGGGCCGCCGTTCTCGGACGGCTGGCAGCACTGGCGGCCCGACCCGTCGTGGCCGGTGCCGCGGCTGCCGGACGACTGGGATCGTACGCCCGCGCATGTGTCCTCATGAGACCCTTGATGCGCCCCCGGGCAGGAAACGTAGGATCGTCCTCCGCAAGGGCGCGCAGGAGCAACCACGGGTGCGCGTACCGAGTCTGATCCGACGTCACCGAGGGGCGGGCAGGACGTGAGCGAGGGGAACCAGGGCGCCGCCGGAATTCCGTTCCTGGGGCACGTATTGCGGGTATCGGCATGTCGGCGGGCGGAACTGCGTGCCCGGCGCGCAGCCCCGGACGGATGGATGCGACACGCGTGACGGAGCACCCCACCTACGAACGCCCCCCGCAGGGCGTCGACCCCACGGATCCCCGCGGGGCGCTCCTGCGTACCTCCACGCCGGCCCGTGCGCCCGGCACGGGGGCCTTACCGCTGCGGGGCGCCCAGGCCCGCGCCGGGGACACCCCCGGCACGGCCACGCCCAGGGGGACGGGGCCGGCCGGCTCCGGCCCGGAACACGCGCAGCCCGCGGCGGTCCCCGAGCCGGACACGCTGCGGCCGCGCCCGGTACCGGAGGCGATACCGCTGCAGCCGGCAGGTGAACAGGGCGCTCAGGGCGGCGGCCAGGAGCGGCGCACCGGACAGGGCCCCGCGCCGGGCCGGCCCACGCCGATGCGCCGGGACGGCGACCGCCTGCGGTTCGTCGGTGCCGCGACCCGGCGGATCGCCCGCGGCCTGGACCTGGACGAGATCGTGATGGGGCTGTGCCGGGCCACCGTGCCCACCTTCAGCGACGCCATCCTGGTCTATCTGCGGGACCCGCTGCCTGTGGGTGACGAACGGCCCCTGGGCCCCGTCGTGCTGCGGCTGCGCCGTACCGACCGGATCCCCGAGGACCGGGACACCGAGGGCGGTTTCGCGCCACTTCCGCAGTCCCAGCAACCGGAGCCGTGGGAGCTCGCCGACCTCGCGTCGGTGACGGCCGAGCTGTGCGAGGTGCGCCCCGGCGGCGCGCTCGCCGAAGTGCTGCGCGGGGTGCGCCCCGTGTTCGCCGACACACCCGCCGCGCGCGCCGCGCTGCCCGAACTCCTCGGCGCCGGCGGTGACCTCGTCATCCCCAGCGGCCAGCGGGCGATCCTCGCGCCGCTGCGCGGGCGGCGGCGGGTGATCGGCGCGGCGGTGTTCCTGCGCCGCCCCGACCGCATCGCGTTCGAGACGGACGACCTGCTGGTGGCGGCGCAGCTCGCCACGCACAGCGCGCTCGGCATCGACAAGGCGGTGCTGTACGGCCGCGAGGCGTACATCGCCGACGAGCTGCAGCGCACCATGCTCCCGGAGACCCTGCCCCGCCCGACCGGCGTCCGGCTGGCCTCCCGCTACCTGCCGGCCGCGGAGACCGCGCGGGTGGGCGGCGACTGGTACGACGCGATCCCGCTGCCCGGCAGCCGGGTCGCCCTCGTCGTCGGCGACGTCATGGGCCACTCCATGACCAGCGCGGCCATCATGGGCCAGCTGCGCACCACCGCGCAGACCCTGGCCGGCCTCGACCTGCCGCCGCAGGAGGTGCTGCACCACCTCGACGAACAGGCACAGCGCCTGGGCACCGACCGCATGGCGACCTGCCTGTACGCCGTCTACGACCCGGTCTCGCACCGCATCACCATCGCCAACGCCGGCCACCCGCCGCCCGTCCTGCTGCACCTGGGCGGCGAGGCAGAGGTGCTGCGGGTGCCCGCGGGCGCCCCGATCGGCGTCGGCGGCGTCGACTTCGAGGCCGTCGAGCTGGACGCGCCCGCCGGGGCGACGCTGCTGCTGTACACCGACGGCCTGGTGGAGTCGCGGCTGCGGGACGTGTGGACCGGCATAGAGCAGCTGCGGGAGAAGCTCGCCGCGACCGCGCAGCTGACGGGCCCGGACCATCCGCCGCCGCTGGAAGCCCTGTGCGACGAGGTGCTGGACATGCTCGGTCCCGGCGACCGGGACGACGACATCGCGCTGCTCGCCGCCCGCTTCGACGGGATCGCGCCGAGCGACGTGGCGTACTGGTTCCTGGAGCCGGAGGACGCCGCGCCCGGCAAGGCGCGCCGCCTGGCCCGCCGCCAGCTGGAGCGCTGGGGCCTGGAGGAGCACATCGACTCGGTGCAGCTCCTGGTGAGCGAGGTCGTCACCAACGCGGTGCGGTACGCCTCCCGTCCGGTCACCCTGCGGCTGCTGCGCACCGACGTGCTGCGCTGCGAGGTCGGCGACGACGTGCCGCAGCTGCCCCGGCTGCGGCAGGCGCGCGCCACGGACGAGGGCGGGCGCGGGCTGTACCTGGTGAACCGCATGGCCCGGCGCTGGGGCGCGACCCGGCTGAGCACGGGCAAGGTGGTGTGGTTCGAGCTGAACCGCTGACCGCGTCCGTACGACGAGGAAGGGCGCCCGGTGCGGACCGGGCGCCCTTCTCTCATGTCACGGGCGGGTGTTGCCGCCGCCGGTACCGGTGCCCGACCCTCCGAAGATCGGGTTCTCCGGCTGGCCGCTCGGCGTCCCGGACGGCGTCTGGGACGGCGGCTGGGTCGTCGGCGTCTGGGACGGCTTCTGCGTCGTCGGCGTCTGCGACGGCTCCTTCGTCGTCGGCGTCTGCGACGGCGGTTCGGTCGTCGGCGTCTGCGAGGGCTCCTGGGTCGTGGGCGTCGAGGACGGGGTCGGCGTGAACGACGGCTCGACCGCGGCGCCCTGGTCGGTGTCCAGGTCGAACTCGCTGACCTCCTTCTGGACGCCGAAGGTGTAGTCGGCCCAGATCAGCGCCGGGAACTTGCCGCCGTTGATGCGGGGCAGGCCGGCCGCGCCGTGCATGGAGACGTGCTTGCCGTTCTGCGCCACGGACTCGCCGAACAGACCCACCGAGGTGACCAGGTCCGGGGTGTAGCCGGTGAACCAGGCCGACTTGTTGTCGTCGGAGGTACCGGTCTTGCCCGCCACCTTCTGCCCGTTGCGCAGCGGGTTGTCCCGCACCGACTCGCGGGCCGTACCGTCGCCGATCACGCCGGTGAGGACCGAGGTGACCGTGTCGGCGGCATTGCGGCTGATGACCTGGTCGCCGATCGGGTCGGGCAGCCGCACGTCGTGGGCGCTGGACTCGACCTTCTTCAGCAGCGCCGGGGTGACCTTCTTGCCGTGGTTGTCGAGGGTGGCGTAGACACCGGCCATCTGCAGCGGGCTCGCGCCCATGGAACCGAGGGTCTGCGCGGGCACGGCCTGCAGGTCCTTGGTGTCCATGCCGAGCTTGCCGGCGACCTCCATCACCTTCGGCATGCCGACGTCGACACCCATCTGGGCGAAGACCGAGTTCACGGACTGGTTCATCGCGTTCTGCACGGTGATCGGCCCGTAGTCCTGGTCGTCCTCGTTCTCCGGGGCGAACCCGACGGGGGTGCCGTGGTCCACGACGGGGCGCTTGCTGGTGCCGTCGTAGATCGTGTCGGCGCCGATCGCCTGGCCCTTCTGGGTCGTCGCGGCCTCGTCGATCGCGGCGGCCAGGATGACCGGCTTGAAGGTGGAGGCGGGCTGGTAGTCGGTGCGCGTGGCGTTGTTCGTGTAGTGCTTGTAGTAGTCCACGCCGCCGTACATCGCCACGACCGCGCCCGTCTTCGGGTCGACCGAGACGCCGCCGGCCTGGACGTCGCCGTCGACCTTGCGGGTCTTCGGCTTCAGCTTGCTGGTGAGCTGCTCCTTGACGGAGCTCTCCAGGGCCGCCTGCTTCTTCTTGTTGATGTTGAGCGTCAGGGTCCAGCCGCCGCGGCCGACGAGGTCCTCGGCCTCCTTCATGTTCGCGGCGGTGCCCTGGGCGACGAGCCGCTTCTCCAGCTCCTTGTTGGCGGCGGCCACCAGGTAGCCCTTCTGGCCGCTGAGTCCGGGCGAGGGCTTGGGCTCCTTGGGGACCGGGAACTGCATGGCCCGGCGCTGCGAGGCGTCCAGCCAGTGCTCCTCGACCATGTTGTCCAGCACGTAGTTCCAGCGCTGCTTCACCAGCCTCTTGCCGGTGTCGGTGGCGGCGGACCAGTCGTACTGGCTCGGCGCCTGGAGCAGCGCGGCGAGGTAGGCGCCCTGTTCGACGCTGAGCTGGTCGGCGTCGACGCCGTAGTAGGCCTGCGCGGCGGCCTGGATGCCGTAGGCGTTGCGGCCGTAGTAGCTGGTGTTGATGTACCCGGCCAGGATGTAGTCCTTGGACTTCTCGCGGTCCAGCTTCAGCGAGATGACCATTTCCTTCAGCTTGCGGCTGACGGTCTGTTCCTGGGTCAGGTAGTAGTTCTTGACGTACTGCTGGGTGATCGTCGAGCCGCCCTGCGCGCCCTTGCCGGAGAGCGTGTTGAGGATGCCGCGCGCGGTGCCCTTCACGTCGACGCCGGAGTCCTTGTAGAAGGTCTTGTTCTCGGCGGCGACGAAGGTGAGCTGCACCTTCTTCGGGACGCGCGCGAGGTCGACGACCTCGCGGTTGACGTCGCCGTCGCGGGTCATGATCGAGCCGTCGCTGTACTTGTAGACGTTGCTCTGCTTCTTGGCGTCGGCGTTCCCCTCGGGGATGTCGATCATCATGTAGAGCACGACGAAGGCGCCGATGCCGAGCAGGAGAAGACCGAGGACGGTGCCGAGGATCTTCTTCCAGGTGAACAGCCGGCGTATACCGCTCTTGCCGCCCGTCCCCGACGAACGGCGGCGCCTGGGCGCCGCGCGGCGGCCCGCACGCTGCCGCGCTCGTCTCTCTTCCGCTCGTCCCATGGGGTGCTTCCTCGCTCCGCTCGTTCGCTCGTGCCGGGGGCTCAGGTCAGCTCAGAAAGCTAACACCGCTGGTTGTGACAAAGGGCGTCCGATCCGGTCTTTTACGGACGTGACAATGAGCACCCCTGCCCAGGGAACCGACGTCCGGGGGCGGTTGAGGGTTGCCTTGGCGGGGAAAAGTGATATCACTTGGATAGAAGAAAGCAAGCTATGGAAACGGGGGGCCTCATGTCCGCGCCTGTGGATTCTGCCGATATGCCTGAAATGCCCGCGCCTCGGGTGCGGGAGTTCGCCGCACACAGCATCGGGGGCGGCTGGGCGCTGCTGCTCGGGCTGATGGGGCTGCTCGTCTCCGTCGGCGCGATAGCGGGCGGGGCCGTCGCCACGGCGGCGGCCCTGAAGGGCGCGCTGATCACCCTGGGCGTCCTGATCGGCCTCGCCTCCTTCTTCTCGCTGTGCGGGCTGAACACGGTCGCGCCGGGCGAGGCGCGGGTGGTGCAGCTCTTCGGGCGCTACCGGGGCACGATCCGCGAGGACGGGCTGCGCTGGGTGAACCCGTTCACCTCGCGGCAGAAGATCTCCACGCGGGTGCGCAACCACGAGACGGCCGTGCTCAAGGTCAACGACGCCTACGGCAACCCGATCGAGCTGGCCGCGGTCGTGGTGTGGAAGGTGAACGACACCGCGCAGGCGACGTTCGAGGTCGACAACTACCTGGAGTTCGTCGCCACGCAGACCGAGGCGGCCGTACGGCACATCGCCATCGAGTACCCCTACGACGCCCACGACGAGGGCGGGCTCTCGCTGCGCGGCAACGCCGAGGAGATCACGGAGAAGCTGGCCGCGGAGCTGCACGCGCGCGTGGAGGCGGCCGGGGTGGAGATCATCGAGTCCCGGTTCACGCATCTCGCGTACGCTCCGGAGATCGCCTCCGCGATGCTTCAGCGGCAGCAGGCCGGCGCGGTCGTCGCGGCGCGGCGGGAGATCGTCGACGGCGCGGTCGGCATGGTGGAGGCGGCGCTCGCGCGGATCGCCGAGCGGGACATCGTGGAGCTGGACGACGAGCGGAAGGCGGCGATGGTGTCGAACCTGATGGTGGTGCTGTGCGGGGACCGGGCACCGCAGCCCGTGCTGAACACCGGGTCGCTCTACCAGTGACGTCTCCCGAGCCCCCGGAGACGCCGGGTCCTCCTGGCCGGCGGAAGCCGCAGCAGCGCAAGCAGGTGCTGCTGCGGCTGGATCCGTCCGTGCACGACGCGCTGGCCCGGTGGGCGTCGGACGAGCTGCGGTCGGCGAACGCGCAGATCGAGTTCCTGCTGCGGAAGGCGTTGTCGGAGGCGGGGCGGTTGCCGCGGGATGCGGGGCCGATGCCGCGGCGGGGGCGGCCGCGGGGCGGTTCTTGAGGGCAGTCGTTCGTCTTCGTCTGCGGGTGGGTGGTGGTTGCTCGCGCCGTTCCCCGCGCCCCTTTTGTGCCTGCGGCGGCCCGTTGCGGTGCGTGGTGGGCTGGCGTCGCGCCTGCGGCCGGTTTCTGGGGCGGGGCCGGGGTGGGGGGGGGGCGGCCACCGGCCGGCCGCCCCGCACA
>NZ_JBEZWX010000066.1:0-21677 GCF_040637635.1 Streptomyces sp. NPDC028635
TGCGTGCTCCCGGGGGGTTCTGGGCGGGCCGCGGGTCTTGGGCTCGCGGGGGGCGTCCCCCCGCGCCGGGGGGCGGCCCACGGCCACGCTGTTCGCCAGCGGTTACTTCTTGACCTGAACGCCGGTCAGGATCGGGTCACCGTCCTGGGCGTACTTGACACCGGAGACCTTCTCCGAGTAGCCCGCGTTGACCTTGTAGTACCAGAGCGGGATGCTCGGCATGTACTTCGGCAGTTCCTTCTCGATCTGCTGGTACTGCTTCTCCGAGTCCTCCAGCGTCTTCGCCGCGTCAGCCTTGGCGATCAGATCGTCGATCTGCTTGCTGTTGAAGTCACCCTGGTTGCCGTCGGCCTTGGAGCCGAACAGGTCGCGGATGAAGTTGGAGATGAACGGGTAGTCGAGCACCCAGCCGGAGCGGTACAGCGACTTGACCTGCTTGGCGTCACGCGCGTTGGTGTCCGCCTGGAAGTCGGGCTTGGAGTCGCCGGTGCACTGCACGCCGGTCGCCTTGGTGATGGAGCCGCAGACGGCCTCCACCCACTCCTTGTGACCGCCGTCCGCGTTGAACTGGATGGAGATCTTGTTGCCCGGGACGCCGCCGCCGGCCTTGATGAGGTCCTTGGCCTTGGCGGGGTCGTACTTGGTGATGTCACCCACGGCGTTCGGCTCGTAGCCGAGGACGCCCTTGGCGACCCAGCCGGTGGCCGGCTCACGGGTGCCCTGGAGGACGGTCTTGGTGATGGTGTCCCGGTCGATCGCCATCGACAGACCCTGCAGGACGCGCGGGTCGATGTGCTTCCACTGCGGGGAGTAGTACGCCACCGCGATGGTCTGGATGGCGGAGTACGCCTGGTCCACGGCGCGGTCGCCGAGGTCGGCCTTGTAGACCGGGAGGTCACGCGGGGCGACCTGGCGCATCACGTCGAGGTTGCCGGACTTGAGGTCCTGGTAGGCCGTCTCGAGCTTGGCGTAGTTCTTGAAGAGCACCCCGCCGTTCTTGGCGGCGTTCGGGCCCTTGTAGCCGTCGAACTTGGCGACCTCGATCTGCTTCTTGTGGTCCCACTTGACGAACTTGTAGGGACCGTTGCCGATCGGGTGCTCGCCGGCGGCCTTCGGGTCCTTGTAGAAGGACTCGGGCAGCGGGTCGAAGACCTCGTAGCCGAGCTTGTACACGAAGTACGGGATCGGCTTGGACAGCGTGATGGTGAAGGTGTTGTCGTCGACGACCTTCAGGCCGGACATCTCGGTGGCCTTGGCCTTGCCGCTCTCCGGAGCGACGTCGGCGTAGCCCTGGATGTCGGCGAACCAGGCGCTGTTGGTCTGCTTGTTGGCCGGGTTGGCCGCCCAGTTCCACGCCTTGACGTAGGACGTGGCGGTGACCGGGGTGCCGTCGTGGAAGGTCCAGCCCGGCTTCAGCTTGACCGTGAAGGTCTTGTTGTCCGTCGTGTCGATCGACTGCGCGTTGACGTTGACGATCTTGCCGCTG
This sequence comes from Streptomyces sp. NPDC028635, assembly GCF_040637635.1. Taxonomy (NCBI): domain Bacteria; kingdom Bacillati; phylum Actinomycetota; class Actinomycetes; order Kitasatosporales; family Streptomycetaceae; genus Streptomyces; species Streptomyces sp. NPDC028635. The sequence continues at coordinate 1,487 of NZ_JBEZWX010000066.1, forward strand.
CTGTCGTAGTCGACGAGCCCGGAGAACAGCGACTTGATGACGATGCTGCCGTTGGACTCCATGGTGTTGGCCGGCTGCAGCGGGTTCTGCGGCTCGCCCACCTCGACCGAGAACTTGCCGTTCGGGTCGATCGCGGCCTTGCTGTCGCCCTTGTCGCTGCCACCACCACAGGCGGTCGCGCCCAGCGCCACAACCGCGGCTATCGCGACCCACTTGGCGCTCTTCGCACCGCGCATGGGTTCCTCCTTATGAGTCCTTTGGTTCACCGCATAGAGGGGCACACGTCACACCACCGTCATGGACGGCGCAGATGGTGAGGTGCCCCCCGCTCGTGAGTCGGCGCCGCAGCTGGCGTGACCCGGGATCCGAGCTCTACGCGCCTAACTATCTGCCATGGGCCACCGGCCGAACCACAGTCCTAAGGTCTCGGTTCGATCACACCTGCTGCCTACTTCTTCCAAAATCCGGACAAACAGTTTGCAGATAGATCGCTGCGAAACGGACTTGTTACACATCTATCGGTGATCACTGTCCGCATTCCGGACGCAGAAGTAGGGAAAAGCACTTGCGGCTACTGTGGCCGCCGTGCAGGGCGCTTCGCGCTGCCCGAAAGAGAGGCGTCCGCGCCTGAACGGCACAGGCCCACCGGGCACTTGACCCCACGGCAGACGACGCCGACCCGCACAGCAGACTAGTAGAAATCGGCCACCCTGTGCGGCTTAGGGCCCAGGATGCAGGGTTTTCCCTACCCTCTGGTGGATTCCCGCGGAATCCCCCGCCACGCACGGTATGCGGACGGCAACGCAGACGAGCCGGGCCCCCGCTCGACGCGGGGGCCCGGCTCGTCGCTGTCGGTGCGTCAGCCGTGCTTGGCGCGGCTCGCGGCGCGGGCGCGCTCGCGGGCGTCCAGGTTCACCTTGCGGATGCGCACGGCCTCCGGGGTCACCTCGACGCACTCGTCGTCGCGGCAGAACTCCAGGGACTGCTCCAGCGACAGCTTGCGCGGCGGGACGATCGCCTCGAACGAGTCGGCCGAGGAGGAGCGCATGTTGGTGAGCTTCTTCTCCTTGGTGATGTTCACGTCCATGTCGTCGGAGCGGGAGTTCTCACCGACGATCATGCCCTCGTACACCTCGGTGCCCGGCTCCACGAACAGCACGCCGCGCTCCTGCAGGTTCGTCATCGCGAAGGCGGTGACGGCACCGGCGCGGTCGGCGACCAGCGAGCCGTTGTTGCGGGTCGTCAGGTTGCCGAACCAGGGCTCGAAGCCCTCGTGGATGGAGTGGCCGATACCCGTGCCGCGGGTCTGGGTCAGGAACTCCGTACGGAAGCCGATGAGACCGCGGGAGGGGACGACGAACTCCATGCGGACCCAGCCGGAGCCGTGGTTGGACATGTTGTCCATCCGGCCCTTGCGGACGCCCATGAGCTGGGTGACGGCGCCCATGTGCTCCTCGGGCACGTCGATCGTCATGCGCTCGACCGGCTCGTAGGTCTTGCCGTCGACCTCCTTGGTGACGACCTGCGGCTTGCCGACGGTCAGCTCGTAGCCCTCGCGGCGCATCTGCTCGACCAGGATGGCGAGCGCCAGCTCACCACGGCCCTGGACCTCCCAGGCGTCGGGGCGCTCGGTGTCGAGGACGCGCAGCGAGACGTTACCGATCAGCTCGCGGTCCAGGCGGTCCTTGACCTGGCGGGCGGTGACCTTGCGGTCCTTCACGGCCGCCTTCGCGTCGGCGCCCTTGCCGGTGCCGCCGCGGCCGACCAGCGGCGAGGTGTTCGTGCCGATCGTCATCGAGATCGCGGGCTCGTCGACCGTGATCAGCGGCAGGGCGACCGGGTTCTCCGGGTCGGCCAGCGTCTCGCCGATCATGATGTCGGGGATACCGGCGACGGCGCAGATGTCACCCGGGCCGGCCACCTCGGCGGGCTTGCGGGTGAGCGCCTCGGTCATCATCAGCTCGGAGATGCGGACGTTGCTGATCGAGCCGTCGCGCTTGATCCAGGCGACCGTCTGGCCCTTGCGCAGCTCGCCCTGCTCGACGCGGAGCAGCGCGATACGGCCGAGGAAGTTGTCGGCGTCGAGGTTGGTGACGTGGGCCTGGAGCGGCGCGTCCTCCTCGTACGTCGGGGCCGGGATGTGCTCCAGGATGGTGGAGAAGAATGGCTCCAGGCTGTTGCTGTCGCTCGGGACCGTGCCGTTGTCCGGCTTGGTCAGCGAGGCGATGCCGTCACGGCCGCAGGCGTAGACGATCGGGAACTCGATCTGCTCCTCGTCGGCGTCCAGGTCGAGGAAGAGGTCGTAGGTCTCGTTGACGACCTCGTCGATCCGGGAGTCCGGACGGTCCGTCTTGTTGATGCACAGGATGACGGGCAGGCGCTGCTGGAGGGCCTTGCGCAGCACGAAGCGGGTCTGCGGGAGCGGGCCCTCGGAGGCGTCCACCAGCAGCACGACACCGTCGACCATCGACAGGCCGCGCTCGACCTCGCCGCCGAAGTCGGCGTGGCCGGGGGTGTCGATGATGTTGATCGTGATCGGGTCCCCGCCGTCCTTGGGGTGGTACTTCACCGCCGTGTTCTTGGCGAGGATCGTGATGCCCTTCTCACGCTCCAGGTCGTTCGAGTCCATCATGCGGTCGTCGACGCCCTCGAGCTGGTGGGCGGCGAAGGCACCGGCCTGCTTGAGCATGCCGTCGACGATGGTGGTCTTGCCGTGGTCGACGTGGGCGACGATGGCGACGTTGCGGATGTCGTGGCGCGTGGCCATATTGCGGCGATCTCCCGGAGTTGTGGACGGCCCTGCTGCGCGGGCCCTGCCGGGCTGAACATGCCACGGCCTCACCCCATGGTACGGGGCGCCCGCCGGGGCGGCTCGGCGACCTCTATCACCCCAGGCCGGCGCTGCGCCAGGGGGCTCCGGGAGGCGGTTCGGCCGGGGAAGGGGCGCGGGGCGCGCCGCGGGCGGCCCCCGGCCGAACCGGCTCCTACGACGACGGGCTCGCCGTGATCTTCTCACCCTTCTTCAGGTAGCCCATGTCCTCGTACACCGGTGTCTGGAAGCCGAAGGCTCCCGCGTTGGCGAGGGAGGTGCGGGTGGCCACCAGCTGCGGGCGCTGGAAGAGAGGAATCGATCCTGCAGCTGCCCAGATCCGGGAGTCCGCCTTGCGGATCAGGGCCCGTTCCTCGTCCTGGTCCAGCGTCGCGATCGCCTGGTCGAAGAGCTGGTCGACCTGGTCGGTGCCGACCCGCGTGTAGTTCTGCTCCACGCTCAGCGAGCCGTCGGCGGCCGGTACCGGCTTGGCGTAGATCGGGCGGGCGTCCGTCGCCGGGAAGGCCGAGGCCGGCCAGGAGTACAGGGCCAGGTCGTACTGGCCGGCGGCGATGTGGTCCTTGAAGTAGCTGTCGTCCGGCACCTTGGTGATGTCGGTCCGGATGCCGACCTTGGCGAGCATCGCGGAGATCCGGTCCGCGACCTGCCGCAGCGTCTGCGAGCCCGGTCCCGACGGCAGCACGAAGCGGAGCGTCAGCGGCTTGCCGTCCTTGGCCAGCACCTGCGACCCGGCCCCGGCCGGCGCCGCCGTCCCCTTCGGCGCGTACGCCCCCGGCGCCCCGCCCTGCCGCAGCTGCCACTCGGCGTACTGGCGGCCGTCCTGCGCGAGGTGCCGTCCGCCGTCCTCGCCGTGGCCGGGCTGCCACCCCGCCTTGTCGTCCTGGCCGACGATGTACGTCCCGTCCTTGCCGCCCTCGGACGCGTCCCCGTCGGACGTGCCGCTCCCCGCCTTGCCCCCGGCCGCCTTCTCCTTCTCCCCGGCCGTCTTCTCCTTGTCCCCTTCCGCGCCGGCCGCCTTCTCCCCCTTCTTCTGCTCGTCGACCGGACCGCCCGGCACCCACCCCGCGTCGGCGAGCAGCGCCTGCGCCTCCGCGGTGTCCTGACCGCCGAGCGCCCCGCTGTTGTCGGCGTACGCGGGCTGGCCGGACAGCGCCAGATGGCTGCCCACCGGCACCGCCGGCAGCCCCAGCGGCTTCAGCACCATCTTGGCCAGCTGCCCCCGGTCCAGTGCCCGCGCCACCGCCCGCCGCACCCGCTCGTCGGCCAGCGGCCCCTCGGAGCCGTTGAGCGCGAGCTGCGTGTACGCCGCCTCGAAGGACTTGCGCACCTCGAAGCCGCGCAGCTGCTCCTTCTCCTTCTGCTCCTCGGCAACCGCCTTGGTCAGCTTCTCCCAGGCCCGCAGCTCCTCGTCCCCGGGTTCGGCGTCGGCGCCGTGCCGGGCCTCCCAGGTGCGCAGCGCCTTGACCGCCGTACGGCCGCCGGGCCCCTGCAGCGGGCCGGCCGCGCCCCCGGCACTGCCGGTGACGCGCTGGGCGTCGGACGGGTCGATCTCGGCCATGTCGATGGTGCCCTCGGCCAGTGCCTGCCCCCGCTTGTCGCGCGGCACGGCCTGCAGCACGATCTCGGTCAGCTTGGCCGGATGCCCCCACCAGCGCGGGTTGCGGGTGAGGACGACGTCCTTGGCCTTGGTGTCCACCGTCTTCACCGTGAACGGCCCGGCGCTGACCTTCAGCTTGTGCCGCGCCCCGTCGTTGAACGCGTCCGGCGTCCCCATGACGTCCTTCGGGTACAGCGGTGAGAACAGCGACTGCCAGTCGGCGTAGGGCTTGGCGAAGGTGACCTTGACCTCGAGGTCGTTCGCACCGCGCTCGATCTTCTCGATGCGGTCGTACCCGGCGTTGCGCGCGGTCCAGTAGGCGGAGTCCTTGCCCGACAGGGCGCGCCACTGCGCCGCGAAGTCGGCGGCGCCGATCTCCCGGCCGTCGCTCCACACGGCCTGCTGGTTCAGCTTGTACAGCACGACCTGCTTGGGCTCGGTCTCGACGACCTTGGCGGACTCCAGGTAGTCGGCGTCGCGCTGCGGCCGCCCCTGGGCGTCCAGCCGGAACATCGACGGCAGCACGGCCTGCGCGACGCGCGTGGTGGTGGCGTCGGCGTCGGACTGGAAGGTGTTCAGCGTCTCGGGTACGGCGTCCACGGCCCAGCGCAGCGTGCCGCCGTCGGCGATCTGGGCGCGGGCGGCCCGGGCGATGTCCTGCCCGGCGAGAGGCTTGCCGGCCTCGTCCTCGGAACTGCAGCCGGTGAGCACGGTCACCGCGAGCGCGCCCGCGGTGAGGAAGGCGACCGAGCGCATGACGGCGCGCGGTCCGACGACGTCGTGGGACATCTCTGGAGTACCTCCGGAAAGCCGCGGGCGTTATGATCACGTTTGGCGGTATATGGAGCTGATCACACGTATGCAGATTTGATGCAGCCACTGAAGAGGAAAGGATCCGGACACTGCCGGCGACACGACGGCGACGGTCCGTAAGGCCACCCGTGTGGCGCAACGCAACCCGCGATGCGCCCGCACGCCTCCGCCAATCGGTGCACGTCCCTTCACAGCGCGTGGTGTGACGCGCAACACTCACAGGCGCATGAACGTTGCCGCCCAGGGCCTGGAAGACCCCCCGGAAGCGAGGGCAAGTCATGTCCGTCCACGACGAACTCACCTCCGTCCAGCGCAGCCTCGACGACCTCTACCGGTCGCTCGGGCGCCTCGAGAAGCAGCTCGGCAGCGGCAGCCTGGAGATGCGCCGGGCGCGAATGGACGCCGACCATCTGCGCGAGAGCGTCTCGCTGCTGCGCTCGGCGATCACCCCCGCACAGGCCGCCCGCCCGGAGGTCGTCAGCATCCCCGACACCCCCTACGACGGGTCCCTGTGGACCGACTCCGACGACGAGGGCCTCGGCGCCCGCGACCGGCACGCCCCCTGACCGGACAGGAGCCGTAAACGGTGGCCACTGGTACGGAACCCCGGCCGGGCAGCACAGGCGGCGTCCGGTCGACGACCCGCGCCGCGATCCCCGCCGCGCACCTGCGCACCGACCGCTGGTGGCTGGCGCCCGCCGCCACCGCGGCCGGTCTGCTCGCCTTCGTCGTCTACTCCACCTGGCGGGCCTTCGCGAACGCCCACTACTACGCGGCGCCGTACGTCTCGCCGTTCTACTCGCCGTGCCTGGCGGAGAACTGCCGCACCATGCACGCCGGGCCCAACGCCGACCTCTTCGGCAGCTGGTGGGGCATCTCGCCGGCGATCATCATCCTGATCTTCCCGCTGGGCTTCCGGCTGACCTGCTACTACTACCGCAAGGCGTACTACCGCGGCTTCTGGGCGTCCCCGCCGGCCTGCGCGGTGCCCGAGCCGCACGCGAAGTACACCGGCGAGACCCGCTTCCCGCTCATCCTGCAGAACGTCCACCGCTACTTCTTCTACGCGGCGCTGCTGGTCGCGGGTGTGCTGACGTACGACACCGTGCTCGCCTTCCGCGACGAGCACTACCGCTGGGGACACATGGGGCTCGGCACCCTGGTGTTCCTCGCCAACATCGTGCTGATCTGGGCGTACACCCTGTCCTGCCACTCCTGCCGGCACATCGTCGGCGGGAAGCTCAAACACTTCTCGAAGCATCCCGTGCGCTACCGCATGTGGCGGTTCGTCGGCCGGCTCAACGCCCGGCACATGCAGCTCGCCTGGGCGTCCCTGCTGAGCGTGGCCCTCGCCGACTTCTACGTGTACCTCGTCGCGTCCGGGGTCTTCGACGATCCGCGCTTCTTCTAGTGACCGGTGACGCACCTCTGGTGACGCACGTCTTTCAGCGACTCGAGTGAGGACTGACCGATGCCCGTGGTCGACCGGCAGGAGTGGGACGTCGTCGTGGTCGGTGCCGGCGGCGCCGGACTGCGGGCCGCGATCGAGGCGCGCGAGCGGGGCGCGCGTACGGCGGTGATCTGCAAGTCGCTCTTCGGCAAGGCGCACACCGTGATGGCCGAGGGCGGCATCGCGGCGGCGATGGCCAACGCCAACGAGCACGACAGCTGGCAGGTCCACTTCCGCGACACGATGCGCGGCGGGAAGTTCCTCAACCAGTGGCGCATGGCCGAGCTGCACGCCAGGGAGGCCCCGGACCGCGTCTGGGAACTGGAGACCTGGGGCGCGCTGTTCGACCGGACCAAGGACGGCCGGATCTCGCAGCGCAACTTCGGCGGCCACGAGTACCCGCGTCTGGCGCATGTGGGCGACCGCACCGGCCTGGAGCTGATCCGCACCCTCCAGCAGAAGATCGTGGCGCTCCAGCAGGAGGACCACCGGGAGACCGGCGACTACGAGTCGCGGTTGAAGGTGTTCCAGGAGTGCACGGTCACCAGGGTCCTGAAGGACGGTGACCGGGTCGGCGGCGTCTTCGGCTACGAACGCGAGAGCGGGCGCTTCTTCGTGCTGGAGGCTCCGGCCGTCGTGATCGCCACCGGCGGCATCGGCAAGTCGTTCAAGGTCACGTCGAACTCGTGGGAGTACACCGGCGACGGCCACGCCCTCGCCCTGCTCGCGGGCGCGCCGCTGCTGAACATGGAGTTCGTGCAGTTCCACCCGACCGGCATGGTCTGGCCGCCGTCGGTGAAGGGCATCCTCGTCACCGAGTCGGTGCGCGGCGACGGCGGGGTGCTGCGCAACTCCGAGGGCAACCGGTTCATGTTCGACTACGTCCCGGACGTCTTCAAGGAGAAGTACGCCGAGACCGAGGAGGAGGCCGACCGCTGGTACGACGACCCGGACCACAACCGGCGCCCTCCCGAGCTGCTGCCCCGCGACGAGGTGGCCCGCGCGATCAACTCCGAGGTGAAGGCCGGCCGGGGCTCCCCGCACGGCGGGGTCTTCCTGGACGTGTCGACACGGATGCCGGCGGAGGTCGTCAAGCGGCGGCTGCCATCGATGTACCACCAGTTCAAGGAGCTGGCCGACGTCGACATCACCGCGGAGGCGATGGAGGTCGGGCCGACCTGTCACTACGTCATGGGCGGTGTCGCCGTCGACTCGGACACGGCCGCCGCGCGCGGGGTGCCCGGGCTGTACGCGGCCGGTGAGGTGGCCGGCGGTATGCACGGCTCGAACCGGCTCGGCGGCAACTCCCTGTCCGACCTGCTGGTCTTCGGCCGCCGCGCGGGGCTGCACGCCGCCGAGTACGCGGGGGCGCTGACGTACGAGCGGCCGGTGGTCGACGACGCCCAGGTCAACACGGCGGCGGCGGAGGCGCTGCGGCCGTTCTCCGCCGAGACGGAGGGCGAGGGCGGCCCGCCGGAGAACCCCTACACCCTCCACCAGGAACTCCAGCAGACCATGAACGACCTGGTCGGCATCATCCGCCGGGAAGGCGAGATGGAGCAGGCCCTGCGCAAGCTCGGCGAGCTGCGGGTACGGGCCCGGCGGGCCGGGGTGGAGGGCCACCGGCAGTTCAACCCGGGCTGGCATCTCGCGCTGGACCTGCGGAACATGCTGCTGGTCAGCGAGTGCGTGGCCCGCGCGGCGCTGGAGCGCACGGAGTCGCGCGGCGGCCACACCCGGGAGGACTTCCCGTCGATGGACCGCACCTGGCGCCGGGTGAACCTGCTGTGCCGGCTGACCGATCCCACCGGCGGTCTCGCGGCGTCGGACCCCGCCCGCGGCCAGATCACCCTGGCCCGCGAGACCACCGACCCCATCCGCCCCGACCTGCTCGCCCTGTTCGAGAAGGAGGAGCTGGTCAAGTACCTCGCCGAAGAGGAGCTGTACGAATGAGCGGCTACCAGGCACGGTTCAAGGTGTGGCGGGGGGACGCGGAAGGCGGTGGCCTGAAGGACTTCACCGTCGAGGTCAACGAGGGCGAGGTCGTCCTCGACATCATCCACCGCCTGCAGGCCACGCAGGCGCCCGACCTCGCGGTGCGCTGGAACTGCAAGGCCGGCAAGTGCGGTTCGTGCTCGGCGGAGATCAACGGCCGGCCCCGGCTGATGTGCATGACGCGGATGTCGGTGTTCGGCGAGGAGGAGACGATCACCGTCACGCCCCTGCGTACCTTCCCGGTGATCCGGGACCTGGTGACGGACGTCGGCTTCAACTACGCCAAGGCCCGCGAGGTCCCGGCCTTCGTCCCGCCGCCCGGCCTCGGCCCCGGTGAGTACCGGATGATGCAGGAGGACGTGGACCGCTCGCAGGAGTTCCGCAAGTGCATCGAGTGCTTCCTGTGCCAGGACACCTGCCATGTGGTGCGCGACCACGAGGAGAACAAGACGGCGTTCGCCGGTCCGCGCTTCCTGATGCGCATCGCCGAACTCGACATGCATCCCCTGGACGCGGCCGCCGAGACCGGCCTGGACCGCAAACGCACGGCCCAGGACGAGCACGGCCTCGGCTACTGCAACATCACCAAGTGCTGCACGGAGGTCTGCCCCGAGGGCATCAAGATCACCGACAACGCCCTGATCCCGCTGAAGGAACGGGCGGTGGACCGCAAGTACGACCCGCTGGTGTGGCTGGGGTCGAAGATCAGGAGGCGTTCTTCGTAGCGGGTGCGGCGCAGGTGCGGCCGGGGCGCTGGGCGCGGTGCTGGAGCAGCCCGCCGAAGGCGATCTGCGCGAGCGTGTCCACCGCCAGGGCGTCGCCCGAGCCGAGGGACACGTCGAAGAAGTGCGTCGACAGGCCCGTCGCCATGCCGGCGGCGAACACCAGCGCACCGGCGCCCCACAGCGCTGGGCGGACGACCCTGCCCCGCGCCCAGGGCGCGACCCATCCCGTCGTCAGCGTCACCGCACCGAGCGCGGCGACCACCCCGGTGGCCAGCAGAGCGGCCGGCAGCCCGTGATCCATCGTCCCCACCCCTTGGTTCAGCGGACCCAGCCCGTACGGTACGCCTGCCAGTCCGCCTTCGTCGCCGCGAAGTCCACGTAGAGGGCGACGCCGAACGCCGCGCGGTCCGCGTCCGTGCGGGACAGGCCGAGGCGGACACCGCGTACCGCCGCGGGGACCGTCTCCGCCGCCCCGCGGTGGCCGAAGCGGTTCTCGTGGTAGAAGGGCAGGCCCATCAGCAGGTCGGTGGAGGCCGGGGTGACCTCAAGGGCGAGGGCGGTCTGCTGGGCGACGTAACCGCCGTAGGTGCTCTGCCACTGCTGCATCGTGTCGTACGACATGACGGCGATCTGGTCGACGCGGCGCGCGACCTGGCCGAAGAACTCCTGCGACCACCACTTGGGGTGGCCGGTGACCGCGCCGAGGACTGAGTGCAGCCCCGGCAGCGGGTCGATCTGGTGGGCGGCGACGGACAGCAGCGCCCCGCGCGCGGCCGTCTCGCGGTGCAGGGCGTCGAGGAGGCCGAGGTAGTCGCGGTCGCCGGAGTGCAGCGGCTCCAGGTCGAAGTGGGCGCCGTCGAAGCCCGCGTCGAGGACCGCGCGGGTGGAGCGGACGACCGCCGCCCGGGTCGCGGACCGCTCCAGGCGCAGCCCGTCCGGCTCCTCCGTGGCCAGCACGTCACCCAGCCAGGCCTGCACCCGCACCCCCGGCGCCGCCCGGTGCACGGCCGCGACCAGCCACTGCGCCCGCGGGTACGCCGAGGCGGGCAGCGTCCCGTCGTGCTCCAGTGGACCGGCGTGCACATACAGGTCACGGATGCCGGTTCCGGCGAGCCGGCGGGCGAGGGCCGTGACGTCGGCGTCCTTCTTGCGGCCGTCGATCCAGGCGTGCCCGAGCCACAGGGCGTCCCGGTTGCGGCTACGCGTGCCGTCGGCGGGATCGCCGGTGTAGTTCACCCGCAGGGCGACCTGCGTGGCGAGCACCGGCAGCAGGAGGAGCAGCACGACGACGAGGGCGGCACGCCGGGCCGAGCGCCACCGGCGTCGCACGGGGCGGGGCGCGGCCGGCTCCGGCTCGCCGCCCTGCCGGGATGTCGCCTCCGGCTCCTCCGTACGTTGCGGCTGTTCCATCGCCGTACCCCTCCCTCGTCCGTCCGCCCCACCGGACGCGCCTGGCTCGCGACCCCGCATACCGGGCCATACGCTCCGAAACGTGACGTCATCCTCGCCCAGGGGCCGCCCGCGGCACGCCACGGCGCACATATCGGTGCGGGTGGCGCACGCGCTGCTGGGCGGCGCGGCGGGCGTGGTGTGGCTGCTGTTGCCGGGGATGACGACGGTCACCGAGCCGCCGGTTGCGATCACCCGCCCCGCACCGGCCGCGAGCACGGCGGCGGCGCAGCCGCGCGAGGACGAGACGTCCCCGACGGATCTGGTCCTTCCGGTGGCCGCCGTGGGGGCGGCGGCCCTGCTCGCCGGCTATGTCTACGTCCGCCGCACCCGGCGCTCCCGCCCGCCCGCGACGCCCGCGGCCGTCGCCCGTCCCACGCCCCCGGCCGCCTCCTCCGGCGTCCTGCCGCCCCACCCCTACACGCCGGCTCCCGGCGAACTCGACCGGCAGGCGCAGGCGGCGCTGGTCGAGGCCGACGACTGTGTGCGCACCAGCCGGGAGGAGCTGGACTTCGCGCGGGAGCTGTACGACGCAGCGCGTCTGGAGCCGTTCACGCGGGCGCTGCGGGAGGCGGAGGGCGAGCTGGCGGCGGCGTTCGCGCTGCGGCAGCGGGACGACGAGGGCCTGCCGCTGGAGGACGAACCGGCGCGGCGGCACACCCTCGCCGGCATCGTCGGCCGGTGCGCGGAGGCGGGCCGTGTCCTGGACGCCACCGCGGCCGCCTTCGGCGAACTGCGCGCGGTGGACACCGGCCGGGACGACGCGCTCGCGGTCGCGGAGGCCCGTTTCCGGGCACTGGCCGCCCGCGCGGGGCAGGCCGAGGCCACGCTGACCGGCCTGCGCGAGACCTTCGCGGCCGGCGCGCTCGACCCGGTCACCGGGTATGCCGAGCTGGCCAAGGACCGCCTGGTGACGGCCACCACCCGGCTCAACGAGGCCCGGCAGGCCGCCGACCGGGGCGAGAGCGACCGCGCGGCGGCACGCCTGCGCTCCGGTGAGGGGGCCGTGGCGCAGGCGGAGGTCTTCGTCACCGCGGTGGACCGGCTGGCCCGTGAGCTGGCGGCGGCCCGGGAGATGCTCCCGGCGGCCCTGACCGGCGCGGAGGCGGAACTGGCGGCGGCGCGCCGCTCCGCCCCGGCGGATGTGCCGCCCGGGGAGCTGCGCTCGCGTATCGCGCACGCGGACGCCGTGCTGGCTTCCGTCCGCATGGAGCTGACCGGTGGGCGGCCCTACGATCCCTTGGCGGAGCTGCGGCGGATCGTGCGGGCGCTGGCGCCGGTGGCCACCGGGCGGGCGGGGGTGCTGATGGCCGCCGCACGGCTGACGGCGAGCAGCGCGGTGGCCGCGGCGGACGGTTTCGTCGCCACCCACCGGGGCGTGGTGGGCGCCGGGGCGCGCACCCGGCTGGCGACGGCGGCACGGGCCCTCGGTTCGGACACGCCGGTGGGACTGGTGGCCGCCGGCACGCTGGCGGCCGCGGCCCGCGACCACGCCGAACAGGACGTCCGCGTGCACGGCCCGCCGCCGGAGCCGGAACCCCTGGCCTACGGCGGCCCCGCGACACGACGCCGCCTCGAAAGCGCCGACTAGCGCCGCGCCGGGCGCGGGGCCCTCGGGACGGGCTCGGTGCCCGGGCTCGAGACGGGCACGGCGCCCGGGCCCGGGACGGGTTCGGTGCCCGGGCTCAGAACAGGCTCAGCAACGCCTCCGCCGGGTCCACCGGGCCCGACTCGCCGTCCGGGAGGGCCAGTTCGAACCAGACCGTCTTGCCGCGCGGGGTGCGGCGCGAGCCCCACGACGCGGAGAGCAGGCCCACGAGTTGCAGGCCGCGGCCGCCCTCGTCGGTGTCGCGGGCGCGGCGGCGGCGCGGCTGGACCAGCCCGGAGTCCCAGACCTCGCAGACCAGGGTGCGGTCCAGCAGCAGCCGGAGCCGGATCTCGCCCTCGCCGTATCGCAACGCGTTGGTGACCAGCTCGCTGACGAGCAGTTCGGTCGTGTCGACCAGCGGCTCCAGGTCCCAGGCGAGCAGCTGGGAGCGCGCGTACTCGCGGGCCCGGCCCACGCTGCGCGGCTCACGCGGCAGGGTCCAGTCGCCGACGGACTCGGCGGGCAGGCCCTGCACGCGGGCCATCAGCAGGGCGATGTCGTCCTCGCCGTGATGGGTGTCGAGGGTGTGGAGGACCTGGTCGCAGACGTCCTCCAGGGGACGCGCGGGGTCGGTCAGCGCGCCGACGAACGCCTGGAGTCCCTCGTCCAGGGGGTGGTCGCGGGATTCGACGAGCCCGTCGGTGTACAGCGCGAGCAGCGCGCCCTCGGGCAGTTCGACCTCGACCTCCTCGAACGGCTCCCCGCCGACGCCCAGCGGCATCCCGGGCGGCACGTCGAGCATCAGCGCCGGCTCGCCGGGTTCGACCAGCACCGGCGGCAGATGGCCGGCGTTGGCGAAGGTGCAGCGGCGGGTGACGGAGTCGTAGACGGCGTACACGCAGGTCGCGAGGTACACCTCGGACAGGTCCGCCTCGCGCGGGCGGCGGGCGGCCCGGGTGGCCTGTTGCACGCCGCCGGGGGTGCCGAGGCCGCGGGCGATCTCGTCCAGCGCGGAGAGGACTTCGGCGGGTTCGAGGTCGAGCAGGGCCAGCGTGCGCACGGCGGTGCGCAGTTCGCCCATGGCCACGGCGGCGCGCAGCCCGCGCCCCATCACGTCGCCGACCACCAACGCGGTGCGGTGGCCCGGCAGTTCGATGACGTCGAACCAGTCGCCGCCGACCTCGCTGGGCCGCCCGGTGGAGGCGTTGCCGGGCAGGTAGCGGCAGGCGATGTCCAGGCCGGAGGCCACCGGGTCGCCGGGCGGCAGCAGGGACCGTTGCAGTATCAACGCCCGCTCGTGCTCACGCCGGTACAGGCGGGCGTTGTCGATACAGACCGCCGCCCGCGCCGCCAGCTCCACGGCGAGATCCCGGTCCCGGTCCCCGAACGGTTCACTGCCCTTGGTCCGCGCGAACAGCGCCAGTCCTACGACGGTGTCGTGGGCGACCATCGGCACGGCGAGCACGGACTGCACCAGGCCGCCCTCCTCGCCGGGCACCCGCTGCGGGCGGGCGGTGCGCAGGGCTTCGGCGCAGGCGGAGTTGAACGGGTAGTGGTGGACCGCGCCGACCTCGACGCTCTCGCCGGGGCCGTCCCGGAACGGCGTGTCGGCGACGGCGCTGGCGTAGGCGACGCGGCGCATCTCCGCGCTGCCGTCGGCGAGGCCGGGCGGGGTCTCGTCGCCGGCCAGCAGGCCCTGGTAGAGGTCGACGGTGGCGAGGTCGCAGAAGCCGGGGACGACGACGTCGAGGAGTTCGCGGGCGGTGGTCTCCAGGTCCAGGGAGTTGCCGATGCGGGCGCCGGCCTCGTTGAGGAGGGCGAGGTTGCGCCGCGCGGCGGCGGCCTCGCGGGCGGCGGCGCGGCGGGCGGTGATGTCGGTGCCGAGCCAGGCGACGCCGATGGGCCGGCCGGAACCGCTGTGCACGCGGTAGAGGTTGACGGACCAGTGGCGGCGCTCGTCGGAGCCGGGGACATAGCCGGTGACGTGCATGTCCGTGATGGAGTCGCCGGTCTGCAGGACCCGGCGCAGCGTCGCGGTGACCCGCTCCGCCTCCGGCCGGGGCAGATAGTCGTGCACCCCCTTGCCGCGGTGGTCGTCGGGGGTGCCGCCGAAGATGGACGCGAACCGCTGATTGGCGCGGCGCACCTTCAGCTCGGTGTCGATGAGCAGAAAGCCGAAGGGGGATTGGCCGAATATGGCCTGCGAGGCGGCGAGGTCGGTCTCGATGCTGCGCAGGGTGCGTACGTCCACGACGATGCAGACGGCGGCCTTCTCCCCTTCCTTGGTGCGCGTCGGCATGACGTACACCTCGGCGAGCCCTTCGGCGCCGGGGGCGTCCTGCGCGGCGTCGTCCTCGGTGCGGGGCACGCGGAAGGGGACCACGCCGGTCCACTCGCGGCCGTCGAGGATCTCGGCCATCTTGCGCTGGCCCCGGTCGCGCAGGTCGGGGTCGACGAACGCCTCGATGGGGTCCATGCCGACGGCGCGCTCGGCGGGGATGCCGAAGATCTGCTCGGCGCGCAGGCTCCACTGGTCGACGAGGCCGTCGGCGCCGATGGAGAAGGACGCGACCTTGATGTAGTCGTAGATCGAGCCGGGCGGGCTGCTCTGCCACAGCGTGTCACCGGTCCGCTCCGGATCGGAGGCGAGCGCGCCCGCGGCTGTCGCCCTCGCGCCGTCCGACGGGTCCTCGGACTCCGTGGCCTTCGCTGGTATCTCGCTCACGCGAACCGTCCCCTCCAGCTCACCGCGCCCGGCATCGGTCACCGGCAGCGGCTGCCCGCAGTATCCAGCACTACGGCGCCGCACGACACGGTGTTCACGATCACAGCACGGTCCAGGCCCTTTTTGGTCCGTCCTGCGACAACACTTCCAGTCTTCTAACCGGGCGGCAGGTCATCGAATCCCGCAGTCGGGCATCGGTCCCGGCCGATACGGCCGCGGTGCCGTCCGTGCCGGTCACGGACCGGTCGTGCCACCTCCGGCGTTCACCCGGGGAGCGCGAGTTCGAACCACACCGTCTTGCCGCCCTCGCCGGGCCGGGTGCCCCAGCGGCGGGAGGCCGATGCGACCAGTTGCAGCCCGCGGCCGCTCTCCTCGTCGGGGTGGGGGGTGCGCTCCCGGGGCGGGTCGGGCAGCGGGTCGGAGACCTCCGCGCGCAGCACGCCCTGGCCGTCGCGCCCGGCGAGCCGCACCAGGCGGACACCGATCGGTCCGGTGGCGTGCCGGAGCGCGTTGGTGACGAGTTCGCTGACCAGCAGGGCCGCGGTGTCGGCGAGGCTGTCCAGCTCCCAGGTGTGCAGCCTCGCGCGCACCACGGAGCGGGCGGCGCGCACGGCACCCGGCTCAGCCGGGAACGTCCACTCGGCGCAGTCGCCTTCGGTGTCGATCACGCCGATCACTTCCCAGGCCAGCGGGTCTCCCACCCTGTCCGGTTTCGTGGGGTTAATGGGCACATACCCGATATCCAGCACCGGGTACCGCCCGCACAGGCGCACTGTGGCACAAACGGCGTAAGAGGCGCTCGGGGGGGCGCGGGGGGGCAGTGCGAGGGGTTGGGGCGGTGCGGGGCGCCGGGACGCGGGGGCGCGGGAGGTGGGCGCAGTGCGGGGCGTCGGGGGTGCGTGATGCGAGGCGTCGGGGGAGCGCCCGATGCGGGGCCCGCCGACGAGGATGCGCGGGCGGGGCGTGGGCTGGGGCGCGACTGAGCGGGGAGCTTGCCGGGGGCCGCGGACGGCGGTGCGCCGGCCGGAGGCCGGGGCCCGGCGGGGCGCGCGGCGAAGGCGTCCCCGCGAGGGCGCGCCGGGGGCGGGATACCTGCGGGAGCCTCGGTGATGGTTCGCGACGAGGGGATCGGCCGGGGGTGTTGGCGCAGGCGCGCCGATGGCGGGGCGCCTACGGGAGCGCGCCGACGGAGGCGCCCGTGGTGATGCTCGGCGAGGGATACCGGCCGGGGTGCCCCGGCGCCGGCGCGCCGATGGCGGGCGCCTGCGGGAGCGCACCGGCGGGGGTGCCCTCAGTGGTGTGCGGCGAGCCGCAGCGGCCGGGGGCGTCGGCGGACCCGCGCCGGGCGGGCGGCGGTGGGGCGGCTGCTGTCAGCGGACTTCGGTGTCCAGGGCGGACAGTGTCGCGCGTACCGCCGGGACGTCCTGGTCCAGCCAGTCGACGTCCCAGATCTCGCCCGGCCCGAGCCAGCGCAGCGCGTCGTGGTCCTGGAGCGGGTGCGGCGCGGGTGAACCGGGCCGCAGGCGGGCCGTCCACACCCACAGCACGTACGGCTCCCTGAGCGGCCACTCCCCCGGCACGCGCCCGACCGTCTCCGCGTCGACGCCCAGTTCCTCGCGCAGTTCGCGCACCAGCGCCGCCTCGGGCACCTCGCCCTGCTCCACCTTGCCGCCGGGCAGCTCCCAGCGGCCGGCCAGCTCTGGGGGCGCACTACGGCGCGCGGCGAGCAGCCGGCCGCCGTCGAGCAGCGCCGCGCCGACGACCACGATCCGTTCCGTCATGCGCCGGAGCCTATGCCAGGGCGCCCGAGGCCGGTCCGGGTGCCGTCCGCGCCGGAGGTCGGTTCGCGCCGGAGGTCAGTTCCGGGTGCCGTATGGCAGTTCCGGGTGCCGGAGGTCAGTTCCGGGTGCCGTCGGCGCTCTGGGCGTGCTGGCCGATCCGCTCGACCCAGTAGAGCTGCTTGTGGCCGCTGGCGTCGAGGCCGTCGGCGATCCTCTGGGCCTCCGCCCGGGTCGCGTAGCGGCCCACGCGATAGCGGTTGCCGTTGTCGTCCTGCCGTATGACGAGCCAGGGAAGGGAGATCGTGCTCTCGTTCATCGCGCCCCACCGCTCCTTCCCACCCCGGCTCGTCCGCGCCCCGTCCGCGGCGCGAACCGGGCCCCGCCCGATAAGGAAACCGCAATCCGCATATGCCCGAGCCTACGCCCAACCTTTACGCAGCGAACACGGGTTTTCACGAAGAGGTAGGCAACCGGCCAGTACGGAAGGGGCGCACGAGGACGAATGCGCCGTGCGCGCAGCACGACGCGCCCGCTCGGCGCGTTGCCGGGCACGCCGCGGCACACGGTGGACGACCTGCGAAGACGACCGAAACGCTACGGCGCGCGCCGTCATCGGCAGCGGGAAGCCGACCGAGCACACCGGGCCCCGGCAGGGTCACCGGGGCGCATACGCAAGGGTGTGCGCTACCTCACCGGCAGGTGGTACGCGACCCGGTAGCGGTCGGCCGGGATGACGACGTCGGCGGTCTCCACCGGGCGCCCGGAGGCGTAGTAGGTGCGCTGCACGACCAGGACGACATGGCCGGGCACGCCCCCGAGCGCGTGGAGTTCCTCGGCGAGGCCGGGGCGGGCGCCGACCTCCTCCGTGACGTTGTCCACGATGACGTCGATGGCCCGCATGCGCTCCACCACCCCCATCCCGCCGAGCGGCCCCTCCTCGGGCAGCATCACGGGTGTGCGGCCGGTGACGGCGAGCGGCTCCCAGGAGGTGGACAGCATCATCGGCTCGCCGGACTCGCGGAAGAGGTACCGCGTGCGCATCACCCGGTCCCCCGGCTCGATGCCCAGCCGCCCCGCGACCGCCCGGCTCGCCTCCGTCTGCTCGCTGCTGGACTCCCAGGTGCCGCGCGCCTCGGCGTCCGACTGCTCCTGCCGGAACGGGGTCGCGCCCCTCTCGGGCCGGAAGCCGGAGCGCGCGATACGGCGCGGCACCGGCCTTTCGCGCACATACGTCCCGGAGCCGGAGCGGCCTTCGACCAGCCCTTCGGCCATCAGGACCTTGCGGGCCTCCAGTGCGACGGTGTCCGAGACGCCGTACTCCTCGCGGATGCGGGCCTGCGAGGGCAGCCGGGTGTGCGGTGGCAGCGAGCCGTCGACGATCTTCTTGCGGAGATCACCCGCGACGCGCAGGTACGCCGGCTGCTCACCGAATGTCACTGGCCGCTCCCATCAGCTTGTACAGACAGCAACAGCGTGGCAACCGTGGGTTGGGCCGTGCAAGCAAAGGCCAGAGAATCACTCGAAGTGATGAAATGGGGCGTGGCGAGGCGTCGGGCAGGGCACGGCGCAAGGCCTTACTCCAGCGTCACGCAGGCACTTTCTCCCCGCTCCGGCCGGGATCACACATCGACACCGCCGCCGCCCCCCGTACCGCCGACGTCACCGGATCCGTCGGTCCCGCCGGAGTCGCCGTACCCGTCCGAGGGCGGCGTCGTGGCGAGCCTCAGAGCCGTGCGGACGGCCACCGCCGGGGCGCCGTCCACCGCCTTGAACCCCGCGGCGTAGTGCGCGTCGAAGGTGTCCGGGTCCTTGGCGCTCTCGGCCTTCGCCCACTGGCCGCGGGCCGTCCGCAGTTCCGCGACGTAGGCCGCGACCTGCTGCCGGTGGCCGGCCGTCCATGCGTGGGACTCCAGCTGGGAGATCTGCGCGGCCACCGCGCTCTTCATCTCGCCGGCCCAGGCCCGGTTGCCCTCGAGGTCGTCCTCGGCGAGGTCCTCGGGCTCGTCCGACAGCGCTCTGTCGACCTCCTGGGCGGCCGTCAGGAAGGCGACCTGGTCCGCGTCGAGGGTCGTCGCGTCGGCGCGCAGCGAGCCGGTGAGCGTGCCCCGCTCGTCCGTGTTGCCGAAGACGCAGGCCACCTCGCGGTCGCCGAGCGCCCAACTGTCCTTGCTGGGGCTGAAGTAGTAGACGTCGACGTCGTCGGGCCACGCCCAGCTGTCCATGGCGTAGGCCTGGGCGAGCGGGTAGCAGCGGCCCTCGGCCGCGGTGTCGACGGCGCGCTCGCCCGGGTAGCCGGAGCCGGCCGGGAGGTTGAAGGTGCCGAACACCTCGCCGTCGTGGCGACCCGCGCAGGGCACCTCGTCGACGTCGTAGGTGGCGCCGCCCAGCGCGCCGGGCTCGTCGAAACACTGGCCCTTGTGCAGCGAGAAGGTCGCGTGGTCGCGGGCGCCGTCCTTCATGCCCTGCCAGACCTCGCCGACGCCGCCGGTGGCGAGGACCAGTCCCCACAGGGCGACGCCGATCGTCGACAGGACCGCGCCGCCGATCGCCAGGCCCTTGCCCCGCTCGCCCCGCTTGCGGATCTGCACCAGCGCGATGACACCCAGGACGAGCCCGATCGCGGGCAGGAAGCACAGGGCGCCGAGCACGAGGGCGGCGATGGCTACGCCGTTGACCGGGGCGGGTCGGTTGAACGGGGTGTAGCCCTGGCCCCAGGGCTGGTACGGGTAGCCGGCCGGTGCGGGGTAGGGGCCCTGCTGCGGGGAGCCGGCCGGTGCCGAGTACGGGTCCTGCTGCGGGTAGCCGGCCGGTGCCGAGTACGGGTCCTGCTGCGGGGAGCCGCCCGGTGCCGGGTACGGCCCCGGGGTGGACGGGGGTTGCTGGGGGCCGGGGGGCGGGGGCGGTATGGACACGGGTGCCGTGCTCCTGCTGTGACGGGCGAGCGGGTGTGAGACGGATAGTGGCATGTGGGGGTGTCGGGTGGGGCGGGGGGTGCCCGCCCCTTGGGGTGCGTTGTCGTCTGCGGGTTTCGTTGTGGCTGGTCGCGCCGTTCCCCGCGCCCCTTTTTGTGCCTGCGGCGGCCCGTTGCGGTGCGTGGTGGGCTGGTGTCGCGCCTGCGGTTGTCTGTGAGTCGGGGCCGGGGTGGGGGGTGTCCGTCCTCGGTCCGGCCGCCCGTCCCCGACGCGCGCACCGTTGCCCGGTGCCGGCCGCTGCGGGCGGACACCCCCCACCCCGGCCC
>NZ_JBEZWX010000067.1:0-20514 GCF_040637635.1 Streptomyces sp. NPDC028635
CTCCAATTCTTTTTTGTTTGTGTCCCGTCAGTGGTCTCAACCGCCCCGGGGGGGGGGGGGGGGGCGCCCCCCCCCCCCCCCCCCCGCCGCCGTTCCGCGTGTCTCAGCGGAGCGTCACGCGTCGACCTTCTCCATGATCTCGTCGCTCACGTCGAAGTTGGCGAAGACGTTCTGCACGTCGTCGCTGTCCTCGAGCGCGTCGATCAGCTTGAAGATCTTCTTGGCGCCCTCCTCGTCCAGCTCGACCTGCATGGTCGGGACGAAGTTGGCCTCGGCGGAGTCGTAGTCGATGCCGGCGTCCTGCAGGGCGGTGCGCACGGCGACCATGTCGGTGGCCTCGCTGATGACCTCGAAGGTCTCACCGAGGTCGTTGACCTCCTCGGCACCGGCGTCCAGGACGGCGGCGAGGACGTCGTCCTCGGTCAGCTCGCCCTTGGGGACGATCACGACACCCTTGCGGTTGAACAGGTACGACACCGAACCCGGGTCGGCCATGGAGCCGCCGTTGCGGGTCATGGCGACGCGGACCTCGGAGGCGGCACGGTTGCGGTTGTCGGTGAGGCACTCGATCAGCACCGCGACGCCGTTCGGGCCGTAACCCTCGTACATGATCGTCTCGTAGTCGGCGCCGCCGGCCTCCAGGCCCGCGCCGCGCTTGACCGCGGAGTCGATGTTCTTGTTCGGGACCGACGACTTCTTCGCCTTCTGGATGGCGTCGTACAGCGTCGGGTTGCCCTCGGGGTCCGCGCCGCCCATGCGCGCCGCGACCTCGATGTTCTTGATCAGCTTCGCGAAGAGCTTGCCGCGCTTGGCATCGATCACGGCCTTCTTGTGCTTCGTCGTGGCCCATTTAGAGTGGCCGGACATCTGCCTGTCTCCTTCGCGTAACCAATCTCTGTACGAACGCCTGGAATCCTACAAGGACTACGGCGTCCCGTTCGCGCGCACCATGTCGACGAACAGGGAGTGCACGCGATGGTCGCCGGTCAGTTCCGGGTGGAACGACGTGGCGAGGGCGTTGCCCTGACGCACGGCGACGATGTGGCCCTCGTGTTCGGCGAGCACCTCGGCGCCCGCGCCCACGGACTCCACCCAGGGGGCGCGGATGAAGACGCCCTCCACGGGAGCGCCCTCGACGCCCCGGACGCCGACCGACGCCTCGAAGGACTCGTTCTGGCGGCCGAAGGCGTTGCGGCGCACGATCATGTCGATGCCGCCGATCGTCTCCTGACCCGAGCGCGGGTCGAGGATCTTGTCGGCGAGCATGATCATGCCGGCGCAGGTGCCGTAGACGGGCATGCCGTCACGCACGCGTGCGCGCAAGGGCTCCATCAGGCCGAACAGGACGGCCAGCTTGGAGATGGTGGTGGACTCGCCGCCGGGGAGGACGAGACCGTCGACCTCGGCGAGCTCTTCGGGGCGCCGCACCGGCCTGGCCACGGCGTCCGCCGCGGCCAGGGCGATGAGGTGCTCCCGTACGTCGCCCTGGAGAGCCAGGACGCCGATGACAGGAGTGTTCATGAGTGGCTTACCTGTAGTGGCGTACCGGGGTGCTCACCAGCCGCGGTTGGCGTAGCGCTCGGTCTCGGGGAGGGTGTCGCAGTTGATGCCGACCATGGCCTCACCGAGGTTGCGGGAGGCGTCCGCGATGATCTTCGGGTCGTCGTAGAAGGTGGTGGCCTTCACGATGGCGGCGGCACGCTTGGCCGGGTCGCCGGACTTGAAGATGCCGGAGCCGACGAACACGCCCTCGGCGCCGAGCTGACGCATCAGGGCCGCGTCGGCCGGGGTGGCGACGCCACCGGCGGAGAAGAGGACCACCGGGAGCTTGCCCAGCTCGGCGACCTCACGGACCAGCTCGTACGGGGCGCGCAGCTCCTTGGCGGCGGCGTACAGCTCGTTGTTGTCGAAGCCGCGCAGCTTGGCGATCTCGTTCTTGATCTGGCGCAGGTGGCGGACGGCCTCGACGACGTTGCCGGTGCCGGCCTCGCCCTTGGAGCGGATCATCGCGGCGCCCTCGGCGATGCGGCGCAGGGCCTCGCCCAGGTTGGTGGCACCGCAGACGAAGGGGGTGGTGAAGGCCCACTTGTCGGAGTGGTTGACCTCGTCGGCCGGGGTGAGGACCTCGGACTCGTCGATGTAGTCGACGCCGAGGGACTGCAGGACCTGGGCCTCGACGAAGTGGCCGATGCGGGACTTGGCCATGACCGGGATGGAGACGGCGTCGATGATGCCCTCGATCATGTCCGGGTCGGACATACGGGCCACGCCGCCGTCCTTGCGGATGTCGGCCGGGACCCGCTCGAGGGCCATGACCGCGACGGCGCCCGCGTCCTCGGCGATCTTCGCCTGCTCCGGCGTGACGACGTCCATGATCACGCCGCCCTTGAGCTGCTCGGCCATGCCGCGCTTGACGCGGGCGGTACCGGTCTCGGGAGCCTGGTTCTCGGTGCTGGACACGGGTGACCTCACTGAAGGAAAAGAGGGGGTTACTGCAGCACTGAGGAAACGTGACCCGACCAGTCCACTGCAAGGGCCAATGAAAACCCGGTGGCTCCTTTTGGCCGGAACCGGTCTGTCCGGAACGGTATGCGGGGCTTGCGGGCGGGGGGCGGGTGCCGGAACGGTATGCGGGGCGTGCGGGCCGGAGGGCGGGTGCCGGAACGACATGCGGGGCCTGCGGGCCGGAGGGCGGGTGCCGGAACGGTATGCGGGGCCTGCGGGCCGGAGGGCGGATGGCCGGGTCGCCGCGGTCAGGCGGAGCGGTCCGCCAGCGGGGCGGGGGGCTCGTCGTCCATTTCGAAGGCCATCGGGAACGGGGCGTGGCCCGCGAGGCGGAACCAGCGGACCTTGCGGTGCTCGCGCAGCCGGCGGGCCGCGCCGACCGCGTCGTTGTGGAAGCGGCGGGCCATCGGCACGCGGCGCACGGCCTCCGTCAGCTCGTGGGCCGCCTCCTGACCCCCGGGCGCCCGGCGGACCGCCTCCAGCTGCTCCCGTTCCGCGAACACCGCGCGCAGCGCCTGGCTCAGCTCGCTCTCGGCGACCTCACGCTGCTCCTCCTCGGCCTGCCGGGCCGCGTGCGCGGCCTCGTACAGGACGATCGAGGCGGCCGGGTCCAGCACGCCCGAGGTCGCGACCTCCTGCGCCACCGAGGCCCGCCGCAGCAGCTGTGCGTCCAGGGCGGCGCGGGCGGCGTCGATCCGCGCGTGCAGCCGGTCCAGCCGCCCCGCGGTCCAGCTCAGATACAGGCCGATCGCGACGAGGACGACGAGGGTCCAGATGAGGGTTGCGGTCACGGGCGGCCACCTTACCGGCGCGGGCCCCGCCCGCTTCCGGCCAGCACGGCCCCGCCAGCGACCCCTGCGTCCCCGGCATCCCCGGCGTCCGCGACGCGCACCGCACGCACCGAGCCCGGTGGGGGCCGCCGCCGGGCTGCTCGGTGACGTCCGGGCGAGCGGAGCCATGGACCCACAGCCCCGGCAGGGGCACCGCGACGGGGCGCACCCGGCGTCGGGCCGGGCGGCGGCGGTTCACGCCCCGCCCCGCGGTCGCTCCCCGCCCCGCGGTCGCTCCCCGGACCGCGCTCACTCCACCGGGCCCGCGCCCGACCGCGCACGCCGGCAGGCCCGCGTCGAACCGCGCACGCCGACAGATTGCCCCGCCCCGCCCCGCCCGCCGGCGTCGTCGCCCCCGGCGGGCCCGCTCAGTCGCGGGCCAGCCCCCAGCGGGCCCGTAGCCCCGTCGGGCCCGTGTCCTCCGCGGCCACGGCCGCCGCGCCGGCCGTCACCGTCTCGTACACCGACAGGATGTCCGCGCCGACCGTGGACCAGTCGAAGCGGCGGACGTGGGCGCTGCCGCGCTCGCTGAGCTCCGCCAGACGCGCGGGGTCCTCCAGGAGCCGCAGCGCCGCCTCGGCGAGCGCGTCGGCGTCCTCGTTGGCGAACAGCTCGCCCGCCTTGCCCTGGTCGAGGACCTGGGCGAAGGCGTCGAGGTCGGAGGCGAGCACGGGCGCGCCCGCGGACATCGCCTCCACCAGGATGATCCCGAAGCTCTCGCCGCCGGTGTTGGGCGCGACGTAGAGGTCCACGGAGCGCAGGAAGCGGGCCTTGTCCTCGTCGCTGACCATGCCGAGGAACTCCACGCGGGAGCGCAGCTCGGCCGGCAGCGAGGCCACCGCCTCCTCCTCGTCACCGCGCCCGGCGACCAGCAGCCGGGTCTGCGGCCGGGCGGCGAGGATCTTCGGCAGGGCCCTCATCAGGACCGGCAGGCCCTTGCGGGGCTCGTCGATGCGCCCTATGAAGCCGATGGTGCCGCCCTGCCACGCGGGGTTGGGCTCGGCCTTGGCGAAGAAGTCGACGTCCACGCCGTTCGGGATGACGACGGCGTCCCCGCCGAGGTGCTCTACCAGCGTGCGCCGCGCGTACTCGCTCACCGCGATCCGCGCGCTGATCTTCTCCAGCGCGGCCTGCAGGATGGCGTACGCGGCGATCATCGCCTTGGAGCGCGGGTTGGAGGTGTGGAAGGTGGCGACCATCGGGCCGCGCGCCGCCCAGCAGGTCAGCAGGCCCAGCGACGGGGAGGTCGGCTCGTGGATGTGCACGACGTCGAACGCGCCGTCGTGCAGCCAGCGCCGCACCCGCGCGGCGGACAGGAAGCCGAAGTTCAGCCGGGCGACCGAGCCGTTGTAGGGCACCGGCACGGCACGGCCCGCGGAGACGACGTACGGCGGCAGGGGCGTGTCGTCGTCGGCCGGGGCGAGCACGGACACCTCGTGGCCGAGCCGGATGAAGTACTCGGCGAGGTCCCGGATGTGGAACTGGACGCCGCCGGGCACGTCCCAGGAGTAGGGGCAGACGATGCCGATCCTCACGCGGTCCCCTTCGACGGATTCGACGGATCCTTCAGCGGGTCCTTCGACGCGTCGAGGTCGGCCTGCCACAACCGCTGCAGCATGTGCCAGTCCTCCGGATGGTCGGCGATCCCCGTGGCGAAGGCGTCGGCCAGCGCCTGTGTCATGGAGGACGCCTTCTCGGCGCGCGTGCCTGACTCGGGGACGTCGATCGGGGGGTGCACCCGGCCCTGCATGACCGGGGAGTCGTCGTACCAGAGGGTGACCGGCAGCAGCAGGGCGCCGGTCTGCTGGGCCAGCAGGGCCGGCCCGGCGGGCATGCGGGCCGTGTCGCCGAAGAAGTCGACCTCCACCCCCGAGGAGGACAGGTCGCGGTCGGCGACCAGGCAGACGAGGCCGCCGTCGCGCAGCCGCCGGGCGAGCGTGCCGAAGGCGGAGCCGCCGCTGTGCGGCAGGACCTCCATGCCGAGGCCCTCGCGGTAGGCGACGAAACGGTCGTACAGCGTCTCGGGCTTCAGGCGTTCGGCGACGGTGGTGAACGGGATGCCGAGCCTGGTGGTGACCCAGGCGCCGGCCAGGTCCCAGTTGGCCAGGTGCGGCAGGGCGAGTATCACGCCCTTGCCCGCGGCCATGCCCTCGGTGAGGTAGTGCAGGTCCTTGGGGTCGAAGCCCGCCTTGATGCGCTCGGTGCTCCAGGCGGGCAGCCGGAAGGACTCCATCCAGTAGCGCAGATAGGAGCGCATGCCCGCGCGGGACAGCTCGGCGAGCCGTTCGGGGCTAGCGCCGGGCACCACGCGCGCGTAGTTCGACTCCAGCCGCTGGACGCCCTTGCCGCGCTGCTTCCAGGCGAGGTCGGCGATCGTCCGGCCGAGGCGCACCGCGGCCGGCTCGGGGAGTTTCTTCACGGTCCCCCAGCCGAGGCCGTACAGGGCGTCGGTCAGCCGCTCCTGGGCGCTCACTTCGCGGTCTCCCTCCCCTGCGGCTCACCGGGAGCCTGCGGCTCACCGGCGGTCCCGGCGGCCGCTGCCTCCGCCTCCGCCGACTCGCGGCGCACGGTGACGACCCGCTGGATCAGCGTGACCAGGCTGCCGACGGCGACGATCCACAGGGCCACGGGCAGCAGGTACTGGATGCCGGGCACCCCGAACTTGTGCAGGCCCGCGAAACCGGCCGCGACCAGAGAGATCACCAGCCGCTCGGCCCGCTCGACGAGCCCGTTCACGGCGACGGGCAGCCCGATCGACTCACCGCGCGCCTTGGTGTACGACACCACCTGGCCGCTGGCCAGACAGAAGATCGACACCGCGCACAGCACGTTGTCGTCGCCGTGCCCGGCATACCAGAGCGCGAAGCCGCCGAAGATGGCGCCGTCGGCGACCCGGTCGAGCGTGGAGTCGAGGAACGCGCCCCAGCGGCTGGAGCGGCCCAGCTGGCGGGCCATGTTGCCGTCGACCAGGTCGGAGAAGACGAACAGCGTGATCACGACCGTGCCCCAGAAGAACTCGCCCCGGGGGTAGAAGACCAGCGCTCCGGCGATCACTCCGGCGGTGCCGAGCAGCGTGACCGTGTCGGGGCTGACCCCCCGGCGGATGAGAAACGCGGCGAACGGCGTGAGAACACGCGTGAAGAATGCACGCGCGTACTTGTTCAGCATGGCCTTCCCGACTGGTCGGTGTCGCCGTGCGGCCCCTGCTGGCCACCGGCTGGCCCATCGTAGCCACGCGCGCGTGCGGCCGAGGGCCGGGCACCCGCAGCCGTGTCACATCCAAGCCCGCCGCGCACCGCCGCGCTCGCGTCCCTCGTATGGACGCGGCGTTACGGGAGTGGAAAGCTCGAAGGACGCGGGCGTCGCCGGAGCCGCCCACACGCGGCCTCCCGCGTGTCCGCGCCCACAGTGACCTCACCGTGCACGGGAGGCAGGATCATGGGCGACAAGGCACAATCCCACCCCGGAGCCGCCGGCAGGGCTACGGCGGCCGACCACCCCGCGTCCATTCGGAATGTGGTGCTGGTCGGCCACTCCGGATCGGGCAAGACGACTCTGGTGGAGGCTCTCGCGCTGACCGCGGGAGCGGTGAACCGGGCGGGCCGCGTGGAGGACGGCGGCACCGTCTCCGACCACGACGACATCGAGCACCGCCAGCAGCGCTCGGTGCAGCTGTCCCTGGTGCCCGTCGAATGGGACGGCATCAAGATCAACCTGCTGGACACCCCGGGATACGCCGACTTCGTCGGAGAACTGCGGGCCGGTCTGCGCGCGGCGGACGCGGCCCTCTTCGTCGTCTCGGCCTCGGACGGGGTGGACGGCTCCACCCGCATGGTGTGGGACGAGTGCGCGGCCGTCGGCATGCCGCGCGCGATCGTCGTCACGCACCTGGAGGCGGCCCGCGCCGACTTCGAGGAGATGACCCGGGTCTGCGCCGAGGCGTTCGGCGGTGACGACCCCGACGCCGTGCTGCCGCTGTACCTGCCGCTGCACGGCGCGCAGGGGCCCGACGGGCACGCGCCCGTGACCGGCCTGGTCGGACTGCTCACGCAGAAGCTGTTCGACTACTCCTCCGGCGAGCGCAAGGAGTCCGAGCCCGGCGAGGACCAGCTGCCGGACCTCACCGAGGCGCGCAACCGGCTGATCGAGGGGATCATCGCCGAGAGCGAGGACGAGACCCTCATGGACCGCTATCTCGGCGGCGAGCAGGTCGAACTCAAAACGCTGATCCAGGACCTGGAGCGGGCCGTGGCACGCGGCACGTTCTTCCCCGTCCTGGCCGCCGCCCCGGCCGCCGAGGGCGCCAAGCAGGGCATCGGCACGGTGGAGCTGCTGGAGCTGATCACCGGCGGCTTCCCGACCCCGTTCGAGCACCCGACGCCCGCGGTGACGACCGTCGACGGCGCGCCGCGCGAGCTGAAACCGTGCGACACCGAAGGGCCGCTGGTCGCCGAGGTCGTCAAGACCTCTTCCGACCCCTACGTCGGCCGGATCTCCCTGGTCCGCGTGTTCTCCGGCTCCCTGCGCCCCGACCAGACCGTCCACGTCTCCGGGCACGGCCTGGCCGACCGCGGCCACGAGGACCACGACGTCGACGAGAAGATCGGCGCCCTGTCCACCCCGTTCGGCAAGCAGCAGCGGCCGGTGACGCACGCCGTCGCGGGCGACCTGGTGTGCGTGGCGAGGCTCAGCCGCGCCGAGACCGGGGACACGCTCTCCGCCAAGGACGACCCGCTGCTGATGGAGCCCTGGCAGATGCCGGACCCGCTGCTGCCGCTGGCCATCCAGGCCCACAGCAAGGCCGACGAGGACAAGCTCTCCCAGGGCCTGGCGCGGCTGGTCGCCGAGGACCCGACGATGCGCCTGGAGCAGAACCAGGACACCCACCAGGTGGTGCTGTGGTGCCTGGGCGAGGCGCACGCCGACGTCGCCCTGGAGCGGCTGCGCACGCGCTACGGCGTCCAGGTCGACGTCGTACCGCACAAGGTGTCGCTGCGGGAGACCTTCGCGCACAAGTCGGCCGGGCGCGGCCGGCACGTGAAGCAGTCCGGCGGGCACGGGCAGTACGCCATCTGCGAGATCGAGGTGGAACCGCTGCCCGGCGGCTCCGGCATCGAGTTCGTCGACAAGGTGGTCGGCGGGGCCGTGCCCCGGCAGTTCATCCCGTCGGTCGAGAAGGGCGTGCGGGCGCAGGCGGCCAAGGGCGTCGCGGCCGGGCACCCGCTCATCGACGTGCGGGTGACCCTCCTCGACGGCAAGGCGCACTCGGTGGACTCCTCCGACGCCGCCTTCCAGACCGCGGGCGCGCTCGCCCTGCGGGAGGCCGCGGCCGACGCGAAGATCCATCTGCTGGAGCCGGTGGCCGAGGTGTCCGTGCTGGTCGGCGACGACTACGTGGGCGCCGTGATGAGCGACCTGTCCGGCCGGCGCGGGCGGGTGCTCGGCACCGAGCAGACCAGCGGCGGGCGCACGCTCGTACGGGCCGAGGTGCCGGAGATCGAGATCGGCCGGTACGCCATCGATCTGCGGTCGATGACCCACGGCACCGCGCGCTTCGACCGCCGCTACGTGCGGCACGAGCCGATGCCGGCGCAGGTGGCCGAGCGGATCCGGGAACAGGAGCGCGCGGCTTCGTAGTTGACACCCTCCCGCGCACAACCGGCGTGCGGGCGGGGCTCTTCCGGCTCGGCGGGCGGCTCCTTGGGCCGTCCGCCGACGGATGTCGGTGCGTGCGGATACGCTGATGACCTGATCAACAGGTGTGCGCAGGACGCAAGTCGGGAAGGCCGCAGAAGCGAGCAGTGCGGCGACCGGGGGTGGGGATGAGCGTGGACGGCGGTTACGCGGACTTCTTCGGGCCACAGGTGCCGCGCACCGGCGACGAGGGCCAGACGGCGACGTTCGCGCTGGCCTCCGCGGCCTACCGGGACAACCCGATGGAGGAGATCAAGAAGGCCGACAACGAGTGGCACCAGTCGGAGGTGAAACCCGGCAAGCTCGCGCTGTTCCGGCCGAACCTGGGCGAGGCGTTCGCCCGCGCGGTCGTGGACCGCATGATCGGTGAGGGCCGCAAGCCGCTCATCCAGTCCTTCGGCGCCGAGCCGCAGGCCGTCGTCGAGCACTGCCTGGCGGCGAACAACATCCGCCGGGACCGCGACAACCGGCTCACGGCCGCGATCGTGCTGTGCGGACTGCTCTTCCTGCCCGGCTTCCTGGTCTGGCTGCTGGTCTTCCAGATCCGCACCACCATCGACAAGACCGACAACAGGCGCGCCTCGGCGCTCGCGACCACCCTGCTCGTCGCCGTGGCCGCCCTCGCCGTGGTCTTCCTGATCCGCATGCCGTTCAGCGGCTTCTGGGGCTGGTACGCGCGTGCCGCGGTGGTGATGCCCGTGGTCGGCTGGTTCTGGGCCCGGCGGATCTGCGAGCGCACCGCCGCGGACCTCAGGGAGCGCTGGAACAGCCTGCTGTCGGGCAGCAGCGTCGGCGCCAAGGTGCCCGAGGCGGTGCCCACCGGCCCCCGCGAGACCGCGGCCGAGCAGCTGCGCCAGTCCCTGGCCCGGCTCGGCGCCGAGCAGCAGTCGAACTCCGTCTTCTACGCCGGCCCCAAGGGCATCCTCGGCATGGGCACCCGCTGGGGCTCCTGGCAGCTCGCCGAGGAGCTGGCGCCCGCCGACGCCGGCCGGGAGATCCACCCCTTCCGCAGCTGGGACGTGATCCGCGCGATCCACGACCAGCTGCGCATGCTGGAACGCGGCCCGCTGAACACCGGCGGCTTCCCCGCCCCGTCGATACGGCACTGGATCGTCACGCCGATCGGTGAGAACGCCAAGGAAGTGGCCCGCCCGTCGGGCACGGACGTCGAGGCCTACCAGGTCAAGTCGCACGCGATACAGGACATCTGCAACAAGCAGCAGTTCGGCGCGGGCGACCGGCACTACCTGGGCGTGCAGTGGACGCTGTGGGACGGGCAGCTGGTGATCACCATGATGATCACGGTGACCGTGCTGCACGCGACGCTGCGCATCGAGGTCACCGGGCACGCCCTGGGGCCGGTGAACTCGCTGTTCACGACGAAGCCCGAGGCGCCGACCAAGGAGGTCGCGAAGTCCTTCAAGCCGTGGGAGACCCGCAAGATCAACCTGCCCCTGGTCACCACCAACGAGGTGGTACGGCTCGCGGTGCGGGCGCCGCTGGCCTGGTATCCCCCGGCGCTCAAGTGGCTGGGCGGCACGATAGGGCTGCCGGAGCCGTTCGGGCTGCGGCACGCCTGGGCCGACCAGCCGTGGCGGCATCGCTTCATGGCGGACGACGCGCTGCGGGCGGCCACGCCGGTGCTGCGGGTGGTGCACGCCGCGGCGATCAAGGTGCTGGAGGAGAACGGCGTCGACACCGAGAAGTTCGGCACCCGCTCGGCCTTCCTGAGCACCGCGGTCCAGGACGTCTCACCGAGGAAGGCCGACGTCTACGACGCGTGAGCGGTGCCCCCGCGCACGGGGGCACCCGCCGGAGCTTCAGGAGGGCCAGGCCTCCGCGAGCATCTTCCGCGTGTCGGCAAGGAGCTGCGGCAGCACCTTCGTGTGGCCGACGACCGGCATGAAGTTCGTGTCGCCGCCCCAGCGGGGCACGATGTGCTGGTGGAGATGGGCCGCGATGCCCGCGCCCGCCACCGAGCCCTGGTTCATGCCGATGTTGAAGCCGTGCGCGCCGGAGGCGGCCCGCAGCGCCGTCATCGCCTGCTTGGTGAGCTCCGCCAGCTCGGCGGTCTCCGCCTCCGTGAGGTCGGTGTAGTCGGCGACGTGCCGGTACGGCACGGTCATCAGGTGGCCGCCGTTGTACGGGTACAGATTGAGCACCGCGTACACCTGCCGGCCGCGCCGGACGATCAGCCCGTCCTCGTCGGACTTGGCCGGGAGTGAGCAGAAGGGGCAGCCGTCGTCGGCCCCCGGGCCGCTCGGCTTGTTCTCGCCCTGGATGTAGGCCATCCGGTGGGGCGTCCACAGGCGCTGGAACGCGTCCTGCGTCCCCACTCCGATCTGCTGCTCCGGCTCACTCGTCATGCGTGCAGCATATGGCGTCCAGGTGGGTGACAGGGCAAGGCCCCCGGCGCGATCGAGTCACCGGGGGCCTGCTCACGGCGGGGTCAGATCTGGGCCCGCTCCTCGACGACCTTCACGATCTTCGCGATCGCCTCGTCGAACGGGATGCCGTTCTCCTGGGAGCCGTCGCGGTAGCGGAAGGACACGGTGTCGTGACCCATGTCCTCGTCGCCCGCGATGACCATGAACGGCACCTTCTGCTTCTGGGCGTTGCGGATCTTCTTCTGCATGCGGTCGGAGGAGGAGTCCACCTCGACCCGCAGCCCCTTGTCCTTCGCGGCCTCGGCCCAGCGCTGCAGGTACTCGACGTGGGCGTCGCCGATCGGGATGCCGACGGCCTGCACCGGCGCGAGCCAGGCGGGGAAGGCGCCCGCGTAGTGCTCCAGGAGCACGCCGAAGAACCGCTCGATGGAGCCGAACAGGGCGCGGTGGATCATCACCGGCTGCTGGCGGGAGCCGTCCGCGGAGGTGTACTCCAGGCCGAACCGCTTGGGCTGGTTGAAGTCGACCTGGATGGTCGACATCTGCCAGGAGCGGCCGATGGCGTCCTTGGCCTGCACGGAGATCTTCGGGCCGTAGTAGGCGGCGCCGCCCGGGTCCGGGACCAGCGGCAGGTTCTGCTTCTCGGCGGCCTGGCGGAGGGCCTCGGTGGCCTCCTCCCAGTCCTCGTCGGTGCCGATGAACTTGTCGGAGTCGTCGCGGGTGGACAGCTCCAGCTCGAACTCGGTCAGGCCGTAGTCGCGCAGCAGGTCCAGCACGAAGGTCAGGAGCGTGTCCAGCTCCTGCGGCATCTGCTCCTTGGTGCAGTAGATGTGCGAGTCGTCCTGCGTGAAGCCGCGCGAGCGGGTCAGGCCGTGCACCACACCCGACTTCTCGTAGCGGTACACGGTCCCGAACTCGAAGAGGCGCAGCGGCAGTTCACGGTAGGAACGCCCGCGCGACTTGAAGATCAGGTTGTGCATCGGGCAGTTCATCGCCTTGAGGCGGTAGTTCTGCTCGTCGAACTCGATGGCCGGGAACATGCCGTCGGCGTAGTGCGGCAGGTGGCCGGAGATCTCGAACAGCCGCTCCTTGGAGATGTGCGGGGTGTTCACGAACTCGTAGCCGGAGACCTCGTGCCGCTTGCGCGAGTAGGTCTCCATCTCCTTGCGGATCACGCCGCCCTTGGGGTGGAACACGGCGAGGCCGGGGCCGAGCTCCTCCGGGAAGGAGAACAGGTCCAGCTCCGCACCGAGCTTGCGGTGATCGCGCTTCTCGGCCTCGGCGAGGAAGTCCAGGTACTGCTTCAGCTCGTCCTTGGTCGGCCAGGCGGTGCCGTAGATCCGCTGGAGCTGCGGGTTCTTCTCGCTGCCGCGCCAGTAGGCGGCGGCCGAGCGCATCAGCTTGAACGCCGGGACGATCCGGGTGGTGGGCAGGTGGGGACCGCGGCAGAGGTCCTTCCAGCACAGCTCGCCGGTCTTCGCGTCGAGGTTGTCGTAGATCGTCAGCTCACCGCCGCCGACCTCGGCGTCGGCGCCCTCGGCGGCCTGGGCGGCGTTGCCCTTGAGACCGATCAGCTCCAGCTTGTACGGCTCGCCGGCCAGCTCCTCGCGGGCGTCCTCGTCGGTGGTGACACGACGGGAGAAGCGCTGGCCGCGCTTGATGATCTCCTGCATCTTCTTCTCGATGCGCTTGAGATCGTCGGGGTGGAACGGCTCGGCGACGTCGAAGTCGTAGTAGAAGCCGTCGCGGATGGGCGGGCCGATACCGAGCTTGGCCTCGGGGAAGATCTCCTGCACGGCCTGCGCCATGATGTGCGCGGTCGAGTGGCGCAGGATGTTGAGACCGTCCTCGGAGGAGATCTCGACGCCTTCGACGGTCTCGCCGTCCTTGACCTCGTGGGCGAGGTCCCTGAGCTCACCGCCGACGCGGGCGGCCACGATCGAGCGCTCGCCGGCGAAGAGGTCGGCGGCCGTAGTGCCCGTCGTCACCACGCGTTCTTCCCGCTCGGAATCGCGCTGGATGATCACACGGACGTCTGACACCGGTCTCTCCTGACTGAAGTGGGGATGCGGCGCCATACCGGAGCGCACGCACGAGTAAGGATCGTACCGACCGCATGCCTCCGGAGGCGAAACCGGTGCAGGGGGCCGTCCGGCGCGGGCTCGCGACCAAGGGTGAGCGCGGCCGGTCCACGGGCGCGAGGAACCGCGCGACCAGCCACGACGGACCCGCGACCGCCCAGCCACGACGGGCCCGCGGCCGGGCGACGGCGTCGCCCCGCTCAGTCCCCTCCGCACGCCTCCTCGAAGAAGTCCAGGTTCTCCTGGAGCGACTTGATCAGCCGGTCCCGCTCCGCCTCGTCCACCTCGACGGGCACCACCCCGGACACTCCCGTGAGGCGGCGGAAGCCGCCCCGGCTCTCCAGCCGTCCGTGGACCCGCACCGGCAGCCCGACCAGATGCGCGTGCCCGGCGATCCGGTAGTCCTCCTCGTCCAGGCTCAGCCGCACGTGCGGTACGTCCGCGCCGGCGAGCACGCGCAGCCGTACCGTCCCCTCGCCGCGCGGGGCGGCGCGGCGCATCCGCACCACCGTCCCCGTCAGCACAACCGGCACCGCGGGCTCGGCGTGCAGATAGCGCGCACCGGCCTCCCGCAGCACGGCCAGATCGCCCGGCGAGAACTCCACCGGTTCGCCGTCCGCGGCGCAGCCGTCCGGAACCCCCGCCCCCGGCGCCCACTGCACCGCGACGCGGGCCCCCTCCGTGCCCTCCACGAGCGCGACCAGCGCCTGGGTGAGCTCCCGGCTGACCCCGGCCCGCACCGCGCCGTCGAACGCGTCCATGCCGCCGGTGGCGCGCTGGTAGTCGACGGCCTCCCGCGCGGCGTACAGCGCCTGCTGCAACCGCACGGCCAGCGGGCGCGCGGTGGCGACCGGCACGAACGCGGTCAGGCTGCCGCCGTCACCGCCCGCCCCGACCAGCACCTGGTCCAGCAGCGCCGCGGCCGGCCGGCGGTGCCGGGCGCCGTGGTACCCGGTCCGCGCCCGGGTGGCCAGCGCCGCGGCGAGCAGCATCCGCCGGGCGGCGCCGCGCAGCCGCTCGTCGGCGCTCCAGGCGGCGCTGCCGGCCGGCCCGCCGGGCGGCGCGTCCCGCCACCAGCGGATCTCGTCGCTCGGCACGGCGAGCGAGACGAGCACCTCACGCGCGGACGGCGTACCGCTGCGGGCGAGGGCGTCGAGCGCCTCGCCGAGCAGGTCGTCGCTGTCGGGGAAGGCGCGGCTGACCGGCACGAGCAGGCTGGTGCCGGCCGCACCCGGCCCGGGCGGTGTCCAGCGGCCGTAGCGGCCGGGTGCGCCGCCGCGGCGCTGCCAGCCGTGCCGGTGCAGCAGGGCGGCGAGGACGGCGGGGTCGACGTCACCGGGCGCGGGCGGCCGCGCCGGGAAGATCTCGGGGTGGGCCCGCGGGGCGTCCGGCAGTGGGCGGTGGGTCATGGTCTGCCTCCCGTCCCGACCCGCGTCATGATCTCGCACAGCGCCCGGTCGTCGAAGATGCGCGAGGTCGGGACCCGCACGGTGGTGCGGTTCCGCCCGGTGATCGGGTGCCCGGCGAGGTTGACCCAGTAGCAGCAGTGCCGCAGGTCGAGCCGGTCGTGGCCGGCGCGCAGCCACTGGTCCCGCGAGCGCGGGACGATCATGACGACGAGGATCTTGTGCACGGAGACCGGCGTGCGGGCGAGCTTGCGCAGGTGGTCGTTGTCGAGCGTGAAGGAGAAGGAGCGGCCCGGCGGATGGGGCGCGACCTGGTACGTGGCCTTCAGCTGCACCTTGATGGTGACTTCGTCGTCCACGGTGTGCCCGGGCGAGCCATGGCTGACGTGCCAGTCGATGCCGTTGTCCGGGAACGGCTGGGACAACGAGCACCCCGCGGCCGCCGCGACCGCGTGCAGATAGCCCACCTGCAGTGTCTCCATGCAGGCGGTGGTGGCCAGTGAGCCGCGAAGGGGGCCCGTGCGATCGGGCAGCAGCCCGCCCCGCTCGGGCTGCGCTATCGCCATGGCGAACAGCCTTCCACGCAAAGTGATACCCCGCTGCGGGCCGCTGAACTGCAAAGACCCGTACTCCTGTTGTCTCCTTCCGGCGTACGGCGCAAACAGCCCGGGTATCACCGGAACGGGCAGAGGACGGTGCGTCAACTGCCGATGGTGAACGAGGGGTTGTTGGGTATGGCGTGCTGGTACGAGGGGCCCCTGGCCGCCTTCGACACGGAGACCACGGGCGTCGACGTCGAGACCGACCGGATCGTGTCGGCCTCCCTCGTCGTCCAGGACGGTCCGGGCTACCGGCCGCGGGTGAGCCGCTGGCTGGTCAACCCGGGCGTGCCGGTGCCCGAGGAGGCGACGGCGGTGCACGGGCTGACGGAGGATCATCTGCAGCGCAACGGCCGCTGGCCGGCGCCGGTGATGTACGAGATAGCCGAGCAGCTGGCCGAACAGGCGCTGGCCCGCCGCCCGTTGGTGGTGATGAACGCGCCGTTCGACCTGACGCTGCTGGACCGTGAGCTGCGCCGGCATCGGGCCTCCGGTCTGGACCGGTGGTTCGAGCGGGCCCCGCTGCTCGTGCTGGACCCGCGGGTGCTCGACAAACATCTGGACCGCTACCGCAAGGGCCGCCGCACGCTGACCGACCTGTGCGCGCACTACGGCGTCACGCTGGACGAGGCGCACGACGCGGCGGCGGACGCGCTGGCGGCGCTGGAGGTGGTCCGGGCCCTGGGCCGCCGGTTCGCCGCGCGGCTGGAGCGGCTGACACCGGCCGAACTGCACACCCTTCAGGCGACCTGGCACGCGGCACAGGCCCGTGGCCTGCAGGCGTGGTTCGCGCGCAGCGGCTCGGACGAGGAAGTGGACCCGGCGTGGCCGCTGCGTCCGGAGCTGCCGGCGGCGGCGTGAGCAACGCAGAAGGCCGGTCCGCTGCTGCGGACCGGCCTTTCCCGGTGGGCGATACTGGGTTCGAACCAGTGACCTCTTCGGTGTGAACGAAGCGCTCTCCCACTGAGCTAATCGCCCGGGAACGCACTGAACAATACAGGGAGCGGCGGGCTTCCTTCAAACCGATGTCAGACGGTTTCGAGATAGGTGGCGAGTCCGTGCCGTCCGGCGCGCATCATCAGCCGGTGGTTGGCGCGGAAGAGCGGCCGTCCGGGCAGGGCCAGCCGCCGCAGCAGCGGCTTGCACACGTCGACGACCTGCTCGTAGCGGGCCAGGGTGCCGGGGCCGCCGGCCGTCACGGTCCAGCGCGCCCAGCCCTCGACGTCGCCGGTGAACGCGCTGTGCAGGACGCCGGCCTCCGGGTCGCGGCGCACCTCACGCGCGGTGAAGGTGAGGGCGTAGGGCAGGAGGGAGCGGATCGTGATCAGCCCGGCGGTGTCGTCGAGCCGGGTCACCGACCGCACCTGGGGCCACCAGCGGGGGTAGTCCTCGACCCGTTCCAGCACGGGGTAGACGGTGGCCGGAGCGGCGGGCAGGGGCCACACACTGAGGAAGCGGTAGTGCGTCCAGTCCATACGCCCACTGTGCCCGCCCCGGCCTGAGTACGTTCCTGAGTACGCGCGCTCATGCCGTACGCCGTGACGCGTCCCACACTGCGAACCATGACACACGTTCCGCCACCGGCCGAGGAGCTGCGGCTCATCGACGCCGAGCTGTGGCAACTGGACGCCCGCCGCGCCCGGTTGCTGGCCCGCCGCGCCTGGCTGGTCGCCCACCTCCCCGCCCCGGCGGCACCCGCGCCTTTTCCCGCGCCGCCGCAGCCGTCCCGGCCGCTCCGCCCGGAGGCCACCGCGCCGCGCGTGCAGAACGTGCTGCTGCTCCTGGGCGGCCTGCTGCTGACCATCGCGGCGATCGCGTTCACGCTCGTCAGCTGGGGACACTTGGGGATCACCGGCCGCTCACTGGTGCTGGGCGCGGTCACGGTGGCCGCGCTGGCCGCGCCGCTGCCGCTGCTGGGGCGGCGTCTGCGTTCGACGGCCGAGGCGGTGGCGGGGCTCGCGCTGGCGCTGACGGTGCTCGACGCGTACGCGCTGCACGAGGCCGCACTCACCGGGCTGGACGGCACGGCGTACTCGGCGGGGGCGTCGGCGGTGCTGGCGGCCGTGTGGACGGGGTACGGGCTGCTGCCGCGCATGGCGGTGCTGCGGCTGCCGCGCCCGGCGGCGCTGGTGGCGGTGCAACTGCCGCTGCTGCTGTGGGCGACGGCGGCCGACGCGGGACGCTCCGGGATCGTCGCGGCGCTGCTGGTGACGGCCGCGTGCGACACGGCGGTGGCGCTGCGCGCTCCGGCCGGGGCGGTGCGGATCACCGCCCTGGTCGGCGCGTACGGCACGGGGGCGGGGGGCGCGCTGGGCGCGGCCGGCCTGTCGTGGACGGCCGCTGGTCCGGGGGCCGGGGCCCGTGCGGCGGTCCTGCTGCTGTTCGCGGCAGGCATCGCGCTGGCGTCGGCGCGGCACGAACGCGCCGCGGGGCACGCCGTCGCCCTGTCCGTGGCGGCCGGTCTGCTCGTGGTCACCGCGCTCGGCGGCGTCGCCCGCCCGGGCCTGCCGGTCACCTGGACGATTCCGGTCCATCTCTCCCTCGGTGTCGCGCTGTTGGCGGCGGTACGGGCCCGTCGGCTGACGGAGCCGGTGCGGCAGGGTCTCGCCGTCGCCTCCGCCGTCGTGCAGGGCCTGGCGGTGCTGTGGGCGCTGCCCCTGGTGGCGCTGACGCTGCTCGGTCCGGCCACCTCGGTGACCGGTGTCTGGTCGGGGGCGCCCGGCGGGGCCCGGCAGGCCGTGACGGCGGGTGAGCCGTGGCTGCCGCAGTGGCAGACGGCCCCGCTGGTCCTGGCCGCCGTCGCCGCCGTCCTGGCACTCGCCGTGCCGGACCTCGCCTGGCGGCCCCGCGCGCTGACGGGCGCCCTGGCGCTCGGGTGGGGTGCGGTCGTGGTCGTACCGGTGGCGCTGGACGCGCCGTATCCGGCGGCTCTGCTGGTGGAGGCGCTGGTGACGGCGGGCCTGCTCGCAGTGGCGGCGCGGAGCCGGCGGGCCGGGTTCGCCGAGGCGCTGCCCGCGCTGGTGCTCGCCCTGCTCACCTCTGTCTCGCTGACGTTCCTCGCGCTGCCCGCGCGGTCCGCGACGCTCGGCGTGCTCACCGCCCTGCCGGTGCTCTTCACGGTGGGTTCCCTGAGGCCGCGCCTGGCCCCGGTCACGGCCCCGGCCGCGCTCGGGTACGGCGCCGCCCTGGCCTGTGCGGTGGGAGCGGCTGCGCACTGGGCGCCGTGGCACACCGCGCTGCTGGTGCTCGTGGTCCCGGCCGTGGCGGCGCTGCTCGCGGCGCGGATCGCCGACGCGCCGACGACCGTGGCGGTCGAGGTGACCGGCGCGGCCGCCGGTCTCCTGGCGATCGCACTGGCCCTCACCGAACCGGCGATGCTGGCGCTGGTGCTGTCCCTGTGCGCGGTGATCGCCGCCGGGACGGCGGTGCGCGCCGACCGCCGCCCCGCCGCCTACGCGGCCACCGCCCTGTTCGCCCTGGCCGCCTGGGTGCGCCTCGCGGCCTGGGACGTCACGGCACCGGAGGCGTACACGCTGCCGGTGTCCGTCCCGGCGCTCGCCCTGGGCGTCCTGCGCCGGCGCCGCGATCCGCAGGCGTCGTCGTGGGCGGCGTACGGGCCGGGGCTCGCGGTGACGCTGGTGCCGAGCCTCCTGGCCGCCTGGACGGACGTGCACGCCACCCGCCCGTGGCTGCTGGGCGCGGCGGCGCTGCTGGTCACCCTGCTGGGTGCCCGGCACCGGCTGCGGGCGCCGCTGCTGCTGGGCGGCGGGGTGCTCGTGCTGGACGCGCTGCATGAACTGGCCCCCTATCTGGTGCAGGTCGCCGACGCCCTCCCCCGCTGGGTGCCTCCGGCGCTCGCCGGAGCCCTGCTCCTCGCCGTCGGCGCGACCTACGAACGGCGCCTGCGGGACGTGCGGCGGGTGCGGGAGGTCCTGGGGCGGATGAACTAGCCCCCGGCTACGGCATCCTGTCGAACGCCTCCGTCGCCGGGTATTTCCGGAGCAGCAGTGAAACGTGGGTATTGATCAGCCGCATCCGCCGGAACAGCACGTACTGCGGAATGAGCGGCTCGTGACAGAGCAGCAGCAGTGTGCCGATCATCAGGCCGAAGAGCAGGTCGCGTCCCGCGAAACCGGATCTTGGCCGAGGCGCAGGCGGTCAGCGGGCAGCAGACGAGAATGCCGGTGACCGAGCCGAGCGCGCAGGGAACGGAGTTCTGGAAGAACGTCCGGATCCGGGCGCCGGCCGTCTCCGCCTCCTCGTACAGGCCCCTCGGCGCCTGCGGCAGCCCCGGCAGGAAGATCACGGGCCGGTGCCCGCACAGCACACGGTCAGGCGCGGGCCGGGCAGGCCCTGGGGTCGGAGCCGCCGGGGAGGCGAGCTGCGTACCGCCCATCCGTCCAACGGATGTGACGGCCTCTCGGAAGTCACTGAGCCTCAGATTACTTGTTCCGCCCCGACTTGAGGCCGAGAAGGATTCCACGCTTGTCGTACTTCCCAAGAAATGCGACGGCGTTCTGGAAAACGTCCGCGGGATTTCCGCCCGCGGGTTGTGTCCGGAACTTCTCCCGGAAAGAGACGTAGCCCTGGAAGTCGGTCTTCACCTTGATCTTCGGACTCTTCTGCTCGAACAGCGAGATCGACCGGTTGATCCTCGCGGTGCTCTCGCCGGCTCTGCTCGCCGTAGCACGCACACCGCGTGAATCGTTTCACGTCTCGGGGCGGGGTGGCCGGAGGCAGTCGGGGTGCGGTGTGCGGCCTCGGCGGGAGGCCAGGGCGGCGGCCCGCATACGCCATCGGCCGCGGTCCCGCAGGCGCCTGCGTCGTGTCCGGCTCACGCGTTCATGCGCAGGTGCGCTACCTCACGGGGCGTAGGCGACCGTGTGCCGCCCGGGAGGGTTCCGCACGGCGTACGACACCGGCCCGCCTGCGTTGTCGCAGGCGGGCCGGTGTTCCGGGTGGGCGATACTGGGTTCGAACCAGTGACCTCTTCGGTGTGAACGAAGCGCTCT
>NZ_JBEZWX010000068.1:0-18826 GCF_040637635.1 Streptomyces sp. NPDC028635
GCCGCGAGCCCCCCTTTCCGGAGCGCGCACTTCTCTTTACGGCGCACGCAGCTCTTTTTCCTGCGCGGGCAGCTCCCCTGTGCGCAGGCACGGTCAGCCTGATCACCGACGTGTCGTCGGAGATGGTGACCGCCGTGCTCCCGCTGTACCTGGTGGCCGGGCTCGGCCTGTCCCCGCTCGGCTTCGGCCTGCTGGACGGCGTCTACAACGGCTTCTCGGCACTGGTACGGCTGATCGGCGGCCATGTCGCCGACCGCGGCGGCGGCCGGCACAAGTGGGTGGCGGGCCTGGGCTACGGCCTCTCGGCCGTCTGCAAGCCGCTCCTGCTGCTGGCGCACTCCCTTACCCCCATCGGCCTGGTCCTGGCGGCCGACCGCACCGGAAAGGGCCTGCGCACGGCCCCGCGCGACGCCCTGATCTCCCTGTCCAGCACGCCGGAGACCCGTGGCCGCGCCTTCGGGGTGCACCGGGCGATGGACACCGCCGGCGCCCTGCTCGGGCCACTGGTGGCGTTCGCCGTCCTGCGGGCCACCGTGGACGGCTACGACGCGGTGTTCACGGTCAGCTTCTGCGTGGCGGTCGTCGGCGTCCTGGTACTGGTGCTGTTCGTCCCCTCGGGCCGCCCGCAGACGACGGCGGCCGACCGGACACCCGCCACCCCGGCGGAGCGCCCCACCCTCCGCGACGCCCTGCGCCTGTTGCACCGCCGCGACCTGCGCCGTATCACCGTCTGCGCGCTCCTCCTGGGCCTGGCCACGGTCAGCGACTCCTTCGTCTACCTGCTGCTGCAGCGCAGGCTGGGCGTGCCCGACCGCTGGTTCGCGCTGCTGCCGCTGGGCACGGCGGCCGCGTTCCTGCTGCTCGCGATGCCCGCGGGCCGGCTGGCGGACCGGGTGGGCCGCTGGCGGATGTTCCTGGCCGGCCACGGCGCGCTGCTCGCGGCGTACGCCCTGCTGCTGACGTCCTGGCACGGCGCCGCGCTGCCGTACGCGGTGCTGGTGCTGCACGGCGCCTTCTACGCGGCCACCGACGGGGTGCTGATGGCGGCGGCCTCGGACAGCGTGCCCGAGGCGCTGCGCTCCTCGGGGCTCGCGCTCGTGCAGACGGGTCAGGCGCTCGCCCGGTTCGCCTGTTCGCTGGGCTTCGGCGCGCTGTGGACCGTGTGGGGCGACCGCTCCGCGCTGGCGGCGTCGACGGTGGCGCTCGCCGTGTGCGCCGCGTTCTCGTTCGCCCTGCGCCCGCGGAGCACGGCCTCCCCGCGGAGCACGGCCTCTCCCACCCCGCACCCGAAAGGCACGGCATGACGGCCGAGTCCTCTCCCCGACCCCCGTCCCGCACGCGCACCCGCGTCCTCGTCCTGCTCACCGCGGTCGCGGTGCTCGCGGGCGTCGCCGTGGCGTCGGTGCTGCACGCCTCGGCGCGGGCCGAGCGGCGCGACCAGGCCCAGCCGGGCGGGCCGACGGTGACCGAGGGCCGTGTGTCACTGACCGCCGGCGGGCGGATGGTCTTCCGGAACATGGCGTGGGGCCCGCACCGCGACGAGCTGACCGGCGTCCCCGCGACGGACCCGGCCGGCCCGCGCACCGCCTCTGGCGTGAAGTGCCTGCGCTTCTACGCCGCCGCCGGCACCGGCGTGTGCCTGCAGGCGGTGCACGGCCCCGTGGCGGACACCTACCGCGCGGTGCTCCTGGACGCCCGGCTGAAGGAGACCCACCGCTACGACGTCCCCGGCATCCCCTCCCGCGCACGGGTGTCGCCGAGCGGGCACTTCGCCGCCTGGACGGCGTTCGTGGGCGGCGACTCCTACGCGGGCACGGACTTCTCCACGCGCGCGGCGATCGTGGACGTGCGCACGGGCAAGCTGATCCCGTCCCTGGAGGCGTTCCGGATCGTCAAGGACGGCCGGGGCTACCGCGCGGCGGACGTGAACTTCTGGGGCGTGACGTTCGCCGCGGACGACCGCACCTTCTACGCGACCATGGCGACGAAGGGCCGGACCTACCTGGTCCGCGGCGATCTGACGGCCCGTACGGTCACGACGCTGCGGACGAACGTCGAGTGCCCCTCCCTGTCCCCCGACGGCACCCGTATCGCGTTCAAGAAGCGGGTGCCGGGCCTGCCGAAGGACGCCCCCTGGCGCCTGTACGTCCTCGACCTGCGCACCCTGCGCGACACGCCGCTGGCCGAGCCGCGCAGCGTCGACGACCAGGCGGTCTGGCGCGACGACCACACCCTGGTCTACGCCCTGCCGGGCGACTACGGCGCGGACCTGTACGAAACCCCGGCCGACGGCTCGGGAAATCCGCACCGCCTCAGCACGGCGGCGGTGTCCCCGGCGTTCCTCGGCTGAGGGCCGGCGGGGAGCGGAGGGGCCCGGGTACCGGTACCGGGGCTGGAGATGGGGCCGGTACCGGTGCTGGTGCCGGGTCCGGTTCCGGATGCGGGTCGGTTTCCGCAGCGAGACGCACGGCGTGACGATCGACGAGGACAGCGGCGACTACCGCATCGAGTGCCTGCGCCCGGAACCGGACGCCCACCCCGCGGCTCCCCCGTCGCAGCGCCACGCCCCACGGCCGGCGGAACATCACCGCCCCTGACAGGGCCGGGGCACAGGACGGCCCTCGCCCGGGAGGCGCCGGCACGCGGCGACCTCGCCGGGTGGGGTGAATCCTTTTCGGGCCTGCCCGCCTCTTATCCGTGTACCGGCCGCGTGGGCCGACGGATATCCGGAGGAAGACCATGGTGGTTGGCAGTGTGGTGATCGGCGTGCTGCTGATGTCCGCGTGCAGCCTGCACCTCATGAGGCGCTGGAAGAAGAGCCGTGGCTGACCGGTGCCGTCGCGCGGCGCCTTCGGAGGAGGAGCAGGACACATGACACGGCGCCTCCATTGGCCGGACGAGCGGCTGATCAGGGCCGCGCAGGACGGCGACGTCGCCTCGCTCACCACTGTCGTCATGGACTCGCAGCCCCACGTGCGCAAGTTCGCCCTGTCGCTGTGCGCCTCACCGCAGGACGCGGAGGACGCGGCGCAGGAGGCGCTGATCATCCTGTACCGGAAGATCGGCACTCTGCGGGCCACCGGCGCGCTCGGCTCCTGGATGTTCCGGATCGTCCGCAACGAATGCCTCCGGCAGGTGCGGTCGCTCTTCGCGCGCAGCGAGGAGACGGCGGCGGAACCGGAGGGGTGCGTCGAGCAGTCCGCCGAGGAAGCGGTGCTGCGGCGGATGGACGTGGAGCGGATCGCGGCCGCGGTCGGTGCCCTTCCCCGTGACCAGCGTCAGGTCCTGGTCATGCGGGACGTCCAGGGCCTGCCGGGCCACGCCGTCGCCCGCTCCCTC
Source organism: Streptomyces sp. NPDC028635 (assembly GCF_040637635.1). Classification (NCBI taxonomy): domain Bacteria; kingdom Bacillati; phylum Actinomycetota; class Actinomycetes; order Kitasatosporales; family Streptomycetaceae; genus Streptomyces; species Streptomyces sp. NPDC028635. Next base: position 3,340 of record NZ_JBEZWX010000068.1, read on the forward strand.
GGTCTGAGCAACGCAGCGATGAAGTCGCGGCTGCACCGGGCCCGCGCGGCACTGCGTCACTCACTGGCACCGACCGACCAGGCCACCGGTCAAGCAGCCGACCGAGCAGCCGACCGAGCAGCCTCTCGATCGGCCGGAGGAGAGGTACGCCCGTGAAGTCGCCCGTGAAGTCCACTGACAGCACGCCCGTCCCGTCCACCGCGCTACCGGCGCCCCCCGGGATGAATTTCGCCAGCAAGTCCGTCCCGCGCCACCTGGCGCGCGGCGCCATCGGCTTCGGCCTGATCATCGGCTCGATCGCCCTGGTACCCGTCGCCGGTCCGGCTACCCTGCTTGCGGCCCCGCTGGCCCTGATCGCCTTCCGCGGCTGCCCCACCTGCTGGACGGTCGGCCTGGCCCAGACCATCTCCCGCGGCCGCCTGAAACGCGACTGCGTGAACGGCGCCTGCACCCTCACCAGGGCGACCCCGTCGAAAGACGACACAGCCTGAACGAGATCAGCAACCGTCGCAAGACGCGCTGTGGCCGACCGCGACGAGCGGCCGGCCACATGCGTGATCTAAGCGGGATGCCCCATCCGCCTCGCGGTTACAGCACCGGCAGGTTCTTCCGCAGCTCGAACGCGGTGACCTCGCTGCGGTACTCCTCCCACTCCGAGACGACGGCCCGAAGCTGCCTCAGTCGATCGACGTCGCTGCAGCACCAGGCTGCGATCAGACAGTCGTTGTTGGTCGTTGCTGAAAGTCCTGGGCCAGCCTTCGACGGCCCACAGACGGCCCGGTCCATCACCAACGGCAGATTTACAGTCTGATCACGCTCGGTGGGCCATCCAGCCTCCCATCAGCGGTGATGTTCACTACCTGGTTTCGTTGCCCCCTCCCCGTCCATACCTCGTCCACGGCCGAAGATTCACGGTTCACTCGGTCATGAAGCGATGCGTCGCAAGGCCGAGGCTCGCCACCCCCATGAACGCGGCGCCGGTGGCTCCCATCACTGCCGGCAGTGCAGCTCCGGCCATGTGGAAGAGCACGCCCGCCACAGCGGCTCCACTCAGGCTGGCCAGAAGGATGATCGCCAGCCAGACGCCTCGCTCGGAGTGGTTGTTCCCGTTCACCTGGTCTCCTCCTCTCAGCGCTGCTGCGCCGAGCGCCCTCGTTCACCCACGCCTCCCCTGGCAGGGCAGATCCAAGGTGACAGAGGAAAAACCGCAGGTCAAAGGCCTCATGATGCCTTGCTAGAGGAGACAAGCAACCTTTGTCATGGGGTAACTAGCTAGTCTTGCAGTAGTGTCTAGGCGACAGTGAAGAAGAGAGTGCGCTGTCCTGGAGGAAGGCAATAGGAAGTACCCCCTGAACCCCCTGGTACCCCTGTGACCCCCGGACCCCCCGTTTCTCCTCCAAGAAGGTCGATGGCTTTGTCCAACCCCCTCTTCCCCTCCGCAGTTCGACAGCTAGAGAAGGCAGTCGACCGGGCCGCCCGACGTGGGAATGTGCCGTTCCCACCCACATTCGTCAGGTCGCAGGTTGCCGAGGTGCGACCGCCCCTCGCACGACTCGTTCAAGGCGGCCAAGGCGGCGAGGTACGTCTCAAGCTGTACCTATGCATCACGATGATGGCCACGGCTAAGCCCTACGACATTCGACAACCGCCGGTGCCGCTCACGTGGGCGCGCATGCTCGCCCTGCCTCCCGAGACGGGCCCCCGACGGGTAAATAACAACCTCAAGTGGTTGAGCCGCAACGGCTTCATTGAACTAGAGCCGAGACGCGGCAACACTCCGGCTATTAAGTTGGTGTCTGCGGAAGCTCCAGACCTTCCATATGTCCGCGCCAGCACTCAGGGACGGTACGTAGGCATACCGATTGAGTTCTGGCGCAACGGCTGGATCCTTCAACTCAGCGCAACCGGCATCGCCTTGCTCTTTTCACTCCTCGAAGCTCAAGGCGGCTACAAAGAACCTCGCTACATCCCTAAGGAACGCCAAGAGTCTTACGGCCTCTCCCACAACACTTGGACTAGGGGCAGGAAAGAGCTGGAGCGTCATGGATTCCTAATGGTAAAGAGAACTCCGCAAGGAAGTGACTTCGACTACCGTCGTCTGAGAAATTCTTACTGGGTGGACGACAAAAGGTTCCTAGATCGCCCGGGTTCACCCCTCCCGCCCGGATCGCCTTTTGCAGGAGCTTCCGACGAATGAACCACCGAGGCTTCATATACTCACCCTGAAGCGGCGGAACATGTCCGGAAAGAATTGACGAAGAAGTACCTGGGCAGCACCAAGGTCCTTGAGTTCATCGTGGCCGAAGCGAAACACCTCGTACCCTCTGAGCTTGAGGTCTCGGTCAGCGGCAACCATGTCAGCGTACTTAGCAGTATCCGGGGTGCGTCCGCGGTCACGGGTGAAATGCTGTGATCCGTCGACCTCCAGAACAACTCGCTGCCCTTGAGGCAGGAGCAGGAGGAAATCCATACGGGAGCGCAGCAACGCCTCAGGCCCGCGCTCTTGAACGGTCTTGTGGTCCCAGTGCAACCACACTTCGGGCAAGAGAGCCGGATCTTCCGGCGAGGGTCCTAGGATTTTGTGGTAGGCGATGAAGAGGTTCTTCTGCCCCTCCGAATTGCGCGGAATGACTTTGAGTAGTCGTTGGTACAGATCCGTCCTGGCATCGGACTCACTACTGATCTGGCGAGCCTCCTGCCACCAGGCGTGCAAATCACGCCAGCGGAGTCCCTCAGTGGGAATCTCCCGATCATAGACGAGAGTGTCGCCCCGGCGGCCTCCAACGATCTCGATATCATTGTCCACTGAGGACCGAAAGCGGATGTCCGGTTTACCGAATGAAGCAAAGATGATGTTCTTCGGCCGCTGGTTGCCGTGCAGCAGCGTCGACACTAGCGTGAACAGCGGATAGCCGCCATCATTGCCCGTCAGCCTCAACTCGATCCCGGCGGTCCGGAGGGGGCCATTGATAGTGCTGACGGTCTCCATTTGGTGAGTCTCGTCAAGAAGGACGTCCGCCGATACCAGGCCTTCCAGGAAGCGGCCGAATCTAGCGTCTCCGGCACTGAACACACCTAGCTTCTCAAAGAGTTCCTCTGCAGACCAGTCTCCAGGGTTGCGGAAGACGTGCCGCTCGATGCGGTCTCTCAGCGTTACCGGCCGTCTCCCATTCAGGAGATCAGCTATAGAAGGCCCCAGCTCCTCGGTGATCCAGAAGCGGTCTAGTAGCCGCAGAAAGGGGTCGCGGTGGCGGGCAAGCTGCGTCAGATCAAGCGAGCGCGCCAACTCGCGACGGACCTTCTTGGGTATCTCAAACGGTGCGCCCTCTTGCCAGAGCAGGTCCTCCAGCCGATGACGGGTCGATGCGCTCACATGAAAGTGGCCCTGTTCCAAGACGCCCCGCGTGAGCTGCGGAAGCTCAGCATCGGGCACCTGACTGAAACTCTGCTCGATCCGCTCGCGCTTGGTCCCGGCCTCTTCAGGAACCGGTGGCATGCCCAGTTGCTCGAAGACGGGAGTCAACTGGCGATGCGTCAACCCACCAAGGGCCAAGACGGCTTCGCCCACCAGTGCGCGTAGTGTCGAGCGATCCCTACTGTCGACCATGGGTAGATGGTGGCAGGATACGCGTGTATCTGGCAGTGGTTACGGGCTATGAAACCGTCGCGATCTACCTCGCCTCCAGCACGACGTGCGACCCCACTCGCCGATCCGAACGTCGCGCCGTGTGCCTTCCAGTGCCGGCCCTGACGGCGGGCTCTCACACGATTGATCAGGCGAACGCCCCGCATCGCAGCCGCCTACGCGCCGCTGTCAGATCTCTTTGTCACGACCGGGAGACACGGCGAACGCGCGTCAGTAGCCTTCCTTGGTGGACAATACCGAGTCGCCCGACAGGGCTGAGCACGACGCGATCGCTCCGGACACAGATCCGCTACGCCCGATGTCCCCTGCTTGGGATACATACTCAGACCTTGCGCTGGCCCAGTGGTACCAGCTCCTTAGCCAAAATCCGGAAGAAGGAGAAGTCCAGCGCTTTCTTGAGCTGCATCCGGCAATGATCCCGGGTGGCAGTGGCGACATTGGTCCGGGCGGCCACCATGGATCAGATATGGGCGCTGTTTTCCGGCGTCCCAAGCTGATCGGAAGTGGAAGAACCTTTGAGCCCGACTTCATGTGGGTTACGAGATCGTCCGGTCTCATCACACCAATTCTCATTGAGATCGAAAAGCCATCCAAGCGCTGGTTCCGCAACGACGGCCGTCCGACTAGCGAATTCACCGAGGCGCGCGACCAACTAAACGACTGGCGTTCTTGGTTTGCTCGCGAAGGCAACCAATCCATTTTTCGCGAGACGTTCCTCTTCCTTGGGGATAAATACAGGAACCGCCCCCTGGAGCCCCAGTACGTGTTGATCTATGGTCGTGAGTCGGAGTTCAAAAGGGGCGGTGGCCACATGCATCCCGACGAGCTACGCTACAAGAGAGATCAACAGCGGTCCAAGGATGAATCATTCATGACGTTCGACGCATTGCGCCCTCGCTATGATCACCGAATCTCAATGACACTGACAATGACGGCTTATGGTCCCAAGATTCACGCATTCTCGCCAATGTACGGTACGGATGCCCTCATTGGGGAGGGAGCCCTTGTTCTCGGAGATCCGCAGACCGCCCTTGCTCGATCGGTCATGATGTCCGAAGAGCGACGCGCCTATCTGGCGCAACGGTGGGCTTATTGGCAAGACGACGAACGTCGGAGAATTGACGATCCTTCCCGACTCGTGTTCCGGACGGTAGGAACAGAGTAGGCAGAAGGCAAGGCTCGGACGCACTGAAAATCCAATGCACATGACACCACCTACGTCGTTCATCAAGTGCCGGGGCGGGCGGTAACGCCAGCCAGCACTGCGCTGGTACCGCGGGCGGAGGATGGCGAGACCATCCGCCGGTGGCACGGGGAGTGCAACACTTGTTGCCATCGAGTGGAGGTCGACGAAGAGGAGCCCACGTGCCGCAGGGCAGTCCGCGAGGTACGTACCTGGAGGTCTCGGAATCCCTCCGCGAGAGAATCAGGGACGGCAAGATCGGGGAAGCGCTGCCGTCTCAGTCGGCACTCGTGAGCGAGTACGGAGTGAGGCGCACGTCCTCAAGGCACACATGGAGGCGTTTCCCCCGGTGGAGGTCGCTCTTCCATGGCTTCGGCCGGACGGTCCGCTCATCACCAAGCGGCTCCTGTTCACCCGGCCGGACGGTGCTGGCGCCGTTCGGCGGACCGACTTCAACGTCCATGCATGGAAACCTGCCCTCGTTGCGGCCGGGGTGATCCCACAGCCGAAGCCGGGCGAGCGTCACCAGTCTGCCCGCGAACACGGCATGCACGCTCTCAGGCACTTCTACGCCTCGGTGCTCCTAGACGCCGGCGAGAACATCAAGGCACTGAGTTCCTACCTTGGACACCAAGATCCCGGATTCACGCTCCGGGTCTACACGCACCTCATGCCGAGCAGCGACGCACGAGCCCGCAAGGCCGTGGACGGGCTGTACGGAGGTACGCCGCCAAGCACTCCCTGACTACCTACGGCTCGCTAGCATCAGCCATCGGTCACGGCGACTGCTCCTGCCAGGGCATTTGCAGACATCTGCCGCATTGTTCAAACGGACTGTGGGGGACGCGTTTGCGTGCGCCGGTCGTGGCAACCGTGTTCCCCGACCGGCGCAGAACTGTAGGACCCGCCTCAAGCGCGAGCGCCGGTAGGTCACGGTCAGGCTGCTTGCTTGAAGCTGGAACAAGCCAAGTCGTCCGTGGCCAGGACGGGCACTGCGGGAGCCGCCGGCCGGTGCCATGTCTGGCGGGACTGTTGCCCGCGCGGCAAGGAGACGCTGGTGTCCCCGGACTGAACGATGGTGGCACACTGCCTTGGTTCGCCGCACACCGCCCAAATTGTCTTGCGCCCCCCGAAGGTTCATGCTGGAGGTATCGACAAGATACTCAAGTCGGTCGGGGCGTGAGAGACGTTATGAGCGAAGAAATCGTGCACGTCTGGGAAGAAGACCCGGGAGCCCATCCATCACACCGCATGCCCGTTGGACGCACCGCAAGAGATCACGAGCAACTCCCATTGCCGTTCAAGATTGTCGAACGGGAACCAGCAACCCATCACTCACAGCGTTACGCTCTTCGCTACTGGACAGCCAGCGATTCTCTAGCTCGGGCTACTGACTGGATGTCGAAGATTACACTTTCGAAGGAATTTTCCTGGCACCCCGAGATGAAGGGCATAATGCCCGTAACTCTCGATGCGGGAATAGGGTTGGCTGGCGAGTACAGGCGCGGCGATGACCATCATGGAATATTCTTCTTCCGCACCCCGTCAGGACATCAAACCATCTACGGTTGCGAGAGTCCAGACATCGTATGCCATGAAGTGGGTCATGCAGTTCTTGACGGACTCAAGCCGGAGATATTGGAAACCCAACGCCTGGAACAGCACGCATTCCATGAGGCTTTCGGCGATATCTGCTCAATGCTTTCATCCTTGACGGTCGAGAGCTTCTGTTCGGCTGTCATCCATGAGACGCGAGGGCAAATTAACCATTCCTCCCGCCTTTCTCGCATGGCGGAGCAACTGTCCACCGAGATGCGTAGGCGTCTACCTGGAAAGACCGACGTCGCGTCCGTTCGGGAACTATCGAACGAGTTTTACTACATTGATCCCTTGATGGTGCCAGTTCGCGCTCCGGCCTCTCAGATATGCCATGAGCGACACTCCTTCTCTAGAGTGTTTTCAGCCGCATTTCTCGATACTCTGGCAGAAATGTTCTACCCTCCCAAAAAATCCGCCGCCGACCTTCAGGAAGCGGCACGGCGCCTTGCGCAGATATTGTGCCAGGCCATCCTTGCAACCCCAAATTCGAATCGATATTGGGCAGACCTAGCCGCCAATATGATCGTTGCGGATGCAAGGCTTTTTGATGGCGAGCATGAAGCTATACTGCGAGAGGCTTTTGGCGGGCGAGGCGTCCTAACATTCGATGACCTTGCATCCATCACCGAAGAGGTCTTGAAGAGCGACACAAATCGTCCGGCCTCGGAAAACCCGGGCGGCTCGCAAATCCGCGCTTCCCACATTCGCTTGCCCGGAGAGCGATACGGAATTAAGTCGGGTTTCAACGTAAGAGTCCCTAACGAGGCTCCATCGGTGGTAACCCCTACGGCAAATTCAAATACCCCGGAAGAAACTATCACGGCCCACGCAGTTTGCTTTGTCGACTCTCTTTTTGTGCATCGTGAAATTACCGTACCGAAGGGCTTGCGCACGCGCAGTTGCCCAGTGCCGTCTGATCATGCAAGACGGACGACGCATGAGATCTGCGAAACTGATAGTGGTTCAGTTGAACTCAGAACGCTAGCGTGCCACAGGTAACGGCGCCTGTGACTGGACTGATCATGAGTGGGGAACCCTTGGAAGACCGAACTCGCTGTCAAAGTGGACCTGACGACCTGCGACAACAGCTGGAGCAACGGTATATCCAGAGTCTCCTGGCCCATGGGGAAGCGGTCATGGAAGGTGATCCGGTGCCAGACCGCGCGACCTACGTGGTGAGTAGGAGTGCAGACGGACGTCTGACAGCCCGACGCCGGTTCATGTCTGTTTCCGGCTCAGGGGATGATCGTCCCGGCGTCTCCTAGAGTGCCGCCTCCACCACCTACTCAGTCAGGTGCGTTCTGCCTGGCCTGCTGCAGCAGGCCATAAGGTGTCTGGCTTGAGTGCAAGGCGGCTTCGCCCATTACCTGCCTACACGACTGGCGTGAATGCACCTTCGGAGGGCCTGTCCCGAACGCGGCACCTGCCTGGTCCTGCACCAAGAAGACCACCTCTCCGGGCAGCACCGAGGATGACTGGAGCGCGTTGCGATCCCCCTGACGGCCCAGGGACGGCCCAGGGCTCGCGAGACGCGATGGGGCCGACGGTTCGCGACCGTCGGCCCCATCCGGCGAATCAGCAGGAAACCCGCCCTGACCTGTGCCTACAACACCGGCAGGTTCTTCCGCAGTTCGAACGCGGTGACCTCCGAGCGGTACTCCTCCCACTCCGAGCGCTTGTTGCGGAGGAAGAAGTCGAAGACGTGTTCGCCGAGGGTGTCGGCGACGAGGTCGCTGTTCTCCATCAGGGTCAGGGCCTCGCCGAGGTTCTGCGGGAGGGGCTCGATGCCCATCGCGCGGCGTTCGGCGTTGGAGAGGGCCCAGACGTCGTCCTCGGCGCCCGGCGGGAGCTCGTAGCCCTCCTCGATGCCCTTGAGGCCGGCGGCCAGCAGGACCGCGTAGGCCAGGTAGGGGTTCGCGCCCGAGTCCAGGGAGCGGACCTCCACGCGGGCGGAGCCGGTCTTGCCGGGCTTGTACATCGGCACGCGGACCAGGGCCGAGCGGTTGTTGTGGCCCCAGCAGATGTAGGAGGGGGCCTCGCCGCCGGCGCCCGCGGTGCGCTCCGAGCCGCCCCAGATGCGCTTGTAGGAGTTCACCCACTGGTTGGTGACCGCCGAGATCTCCGCCGCGTGCTTCAGCAGGCCCGCGATGAAGGAGCGGCCGACCTTGGAGAGCTGGAACTCGGCGCCCGACTCGTAGAACGCGTTGCGGTCGCCCTCGAAGAGGGAGAGGTGGGTGTGCATGCCGCTGCCGGGGTGCTCGGAGAACGGCTTCGGCATGAAGGTGGCCTGCACGCCCTGCTCCAGCGCCACCTGCTTCATGACCAGGCGGAACGTCATCACGTTGTCGGCGGTGGACAGCGCGTCGGCGTAGCGCAGGTCGATCTCCTGCTGGCCGGGCGCGCCCTCGTGGTGGGAGAACTCCACCGAGATGCCCATCGACTCCAGCATGGTGATCGCCTGGCGGCGGAAGTCCATGCCGACGTTGGTGGGGGTGTGGTCGAAGTAGCCGGAGTTGTCGGCCGGGGTGGGGCGGCTGCCGTCGAGCGGCTTCTCCTTGAGCAGGAAGAACTCGATCTCGGGGTGCGTGTAGAAGGTGAAGCCGAGGTCGGAGGCGCGGGCCAGGGCGCGCTTGAGGACGTAGCGGGGGTCGGCGAAGGAGGGGGAGCCGTCCGGCATCAGGATGTCGCAGAACATGCGGGCGGTGCCGGGGGCCTCGGCGCGCCAGGGCAGCACCTGGAAGGTGGACGGGTCCGGCTTGGCGATCATGTCGGACTCGTAGACCCGGGCGAAGCCCTCGATGGCGGAGCCGTCGAAGCCGATGCCCTCGTCGAAGGCCTGCTCCAGCTCGGCGGGAGCCACGGCGACGGACTTGAGGAAGCCCAGCACGTCCGTGAACCACAGGCGTACGAACCGGATGTCGCGCTCCTCCAACGTCCGGAGCACGAACTCCTGCTGCTTGTCCATCTTCCGCTTCCCCATCCTTGCTGGTCAGGCCGCCTGTCCCCGGTGAGGCGGGAGGCGGTCGGGCACCTGAGCAGCATCCCATCACACGAGCGTTTCACGCGCGTTGCGGACCATGATCGGCCGGGCGGCCGGGGGCGGAACGTCGCGTGCGGGTGCGGGCGTACTGCTCTTGAGGCCCATCTTGCCTGCTCGGGCCCGCATCCGTAATGGCCGGTCCGGGGCGGGACGTGAGCGACACCACGCCCCTTTAATTTGCATCCCAGATGCAAGTTTTCATACCGTCCGGATCAGTCGAGCCAGGAGGAGTCCTGATGCTGTCCGAGCAGTCAGCAGCCACCGTCCGCGCCACGCTGCCCGCCGTCGCCGGCGCCATCACGGAGATCACCGAGCGCTTCTACGCCCGGCTCTTCGAGGCCCACCCCGAGCTGCTGCGTGACCTGTTCAACCGCGGCAACCAGGCCTCCGGCGCCCAGAAGCAGGCCCTCGCGGGCTCCATCGCGGCCTTCGCCGTGCACCTGCTGGACCACCCGGACCAGCGTCCCGACGCCCTGCTCGGCCGGATCGCCCACAAGCACGCCTCCCTCGGAGTGACCCCCGAGCAGTACGAGGTCGTCCACGAGCACCTCTTCGCCGCCATCGTCGAGATCCTCGGCGAGGCCGTCACACCCGAGGTGGCCGCCGGCTGGGACGAGGTCTACTGGCTCATGGCCAACGCGCTCATCGCGATCGAGAAGCGGCTGTACGAGGAGAGCGCCGGGACGGGCCGGCGCCCGTGGGAGGTCGTCGAGCGCGTCGAGGAGACGGCGGACGTCGTCACCTTCCGGCTGCGGCCGGCCGACGGCGGCCCGGTGCGCGACTTCCGCGCCGGCCAGTACGTCTCCGTGCAGGTCGAGCTGCCCGACGGCGCCCGGCAGATACGGCAGTACAGCCTGTCCGGCGCGCCGGGCGAGACCGTCCGCCAGTTCAGCGTCAAGCGCGTGAGCGGCACCGGCGCCGCCCCCGCCGGCGAGGTCTCCGACCACCTCCACGCGCGCGTGCGCGTCGGCGACACCCTGCTGCTCTCCGAGCCGTACGGCGACCTGGTCCTGGACGACGCCCCCGGCGCCCCCGTGCTGCTGGCCTCCGCCGGCATCGGTGTCACCCCGATGATCGCGATGCTCGCCCAGCTCGCCGAGGACGCCCACGCCGCCCCGGTCACCGTCGTGCACGGCGACCGCTCCCCCGCCGACCACGCCCTGCGCACCGAGCAGGAGGCGTACGCGGCCAAACTCGCCGACGCCGGCGTGCACTTCTGGTACGAGCAGGACGTGCAGGACGTGCAGGACGGGCCCGCCGGTGCCCGCCGCGGCCTCGTCGACCTCACCGACGTCACGGTGCCGGCCGGCACGCGCGCGTACCTGTGCGGTCCGCTCCCCTTCATGCGCGCCGTGCGCGAGCAGCTGCTCGCCAAGGGGGTCGCCGCCGCCGACATCCACTACGAGGTGTTCGGGCCCGACCTGTGGCTGGCCCGGGGCTGAGCCGTCGCCTCCGGCGGTTCGCGGTGGCTCCGGTTCTCCGGTTCTCCGGTCAGGAGGCTCTAGCGATGCCCAGCAGCAGCGGGCCCGTCGGGTCGGCGACGATGTCCGCGACCGTGACCGGGTCCAGCGCGGCGTAGAACGCCTCCTGGGCCCGGCGCAGGGCGCCGCGCAGACGGCAGCCGGAGCTGAGGGGGCAGGGGGTGGTCCCCTCGCAGTCGACGACGTCGCCGTCGCCCTCGAAGGTGCGCACCACCGCGCCGACGGAGGCCGTCCGGCCCTTCTCGGTGAGCGCGAGCCCGCCGCCACGGCCCCGGCGGGCGTCCACCAGGCCCAGGTGCTGCAACTCGGCGACGACCTTGGCGGCGTGCGTGTACGGCACGTCCATGTCCGCAGCCACCTGCCGCGTCGGCGGCGTGGCGGCACCAGCGACGGCGAGCCGCATCAGAACGCGCAGCGCGAGGTCGGTGGAACGCAGGAGCCGCATGCGGCCAGCCTAGGTAATACGCATCGCCGACTCCAAATATCGGGTTCGGGAGGGGGCGGTAGGGGTTCGGCGGGGTGGGCGCGGTCCGTGCAGTGGGTGCGCGAAGGGCGTTGACGGGGGGTGGTGCGGGACAGGGCCCGGGCGCGGGACCGGGGGCGGGCGCCGGACCGGGGGCTGGGGGCTCGGCCAGGTGCGGGCCGGGGGCCCTCAGGGTCGGGTGCGGTACCGGGGGCGGGTCCAGGGCCGGGCCGACTGCGGATGCGGGGCGCGGGGGAAGCCCAGGGGCACCTGCCCGGCACAGGCGGCGCCGGGTACAGGCGCGCGTGGGGTCACCGGATCGGGGTCTTCCCGGTGCCGCGACCGGTGTACGCCTACTGCGCGCCCCTTCTCCCCCACTACGATCAGCGGGCCCCACCCTCCCCGTCCCTTTCTCCGAAGGACACGCCCCATGGGTTCCGCGAACACCGACCACGACACCAGCGCCGCCCGCAAGGCCCACGTCGCCGCGTTGCGCGAGGCCGAGCAGGCCCGTCAGCGGCGGCGCCGGGGGCTCACCGTCGCCGCGAGCGCGGTCGTCGTGGCGGCGCTCGCCGCCGGTGCCGTGTTCGTGGTGCAGGCGCGGTCCGACGACGGCGGGGGCGGCAAGGCCGACGCGGCGGCCGGCGCCACCACCGGTGCCACCACCGACGGCAAGAACAGCGGCGTCGGCGCGAAGAGCGCGGCGGGCGGCCGGTTCGTCACCGGTCCGGACGGCGTACGGGCCTGGCAGGGCACCCTGAGCCGCAACCACGTCACCACGCCGGTGACCTATCCGATGCACCCGCCCGTCGGCGGCGACCACAACCCCGTGTGGGCGGACTGCAACGGCACCGTCTACACCGAGCCGGTCAAGGACGAGATGGCCGTGCACTCCCTCGAACACGGCGCCGTCTGGGTGACGTACACCGCCAAGGCGGCGAAGTCCGACGTGGCCGCGCTCGCCACGCGGGTGAAGGCGACGCCGTACACGCTGATGAGCCCGTACGCGCAGCAGTCCGCCCCCATCGTGCTGTCGGCGTGGGGGCACCAGCTGGGCGTGCGCAGCGCCGACGACCCGGCCGTGGACGGGTTCCTCTCCGCCTATGTGCAGGGCCCGCAGACGCCGGAGCCCGGCGCCTCCTGCTCCAGCGGGATGATGAAGTGAGGCACATCGGACTGGTCGCGGGCGCCGCGGCGGCCGCGCTCGTGGCCGCCGGCGCCATCACGTACGCCGTCGCCGAGGACGGGGGGTCGGCCCCCGGTACGCCGGGCACGGAGTCCGCGGACGCCGGGTTCGCCCGGGACATGGCCGTCCATCACCAGCAGGCCGTGGAGATGTCGTACATCGTGCGCGACCGCACGAAGGACGAGGACGTACGGCGGCTCGCCTACGACATCGCCCAGACGCAGGCCAACCAGCGCGGCATGCTGCTCGGCTGGCTCGACCTGTGGGGGCTGCCGAAGGTCACGTCCGAGCCGCCGATGACCTGGATGGACATGGGAGGCATGGCCTCCGCGAAGCCGGCGGACGGCGCGTTGATGCCGGGCATGGCGACCGACGCGGAGCTGAGGAAGCTTCAGGGGCTCAACGGCAGGGCCGCCGAGGTCTTCTACCTCAGGCTGATGACGAACCATCACAAGGGGGGCATCCACATGGCCGAGGGATGCGTCCGGCGGTGCACGGTCGAGGTCGAGAAGCGGCTGGCCCGGGGCATGGTCGAGGGGCAGCAGTCCGAACTGCGCGTGATGGCGGACATGTTGAGGGAGCGGGGATCCGCGCCCGGCGCGTAGCAAACTTTATTGGGTTCCTTTTGGCCTTCTTATTCCCCTGACATGAACAGTTCATCGAAAGAGTGAGCTCACCGTCGAGTGATCCACTCGCCGACGAACCGCACAGGGGGTTCCATGAGATCCAACCGCGCCGCGCTGCGCGCCTCCGTGAGCCTGGCAGCCACCCTGCCCATGCTCGCGGGCGCGCTGGCGCTCGGCATACCCGCGGCCAGCGCCGCGGACAACCCGCACCGGGACGCGCTGGCAGGGACCAAGCCGGCGTGGGCCACGGCCAAGGCGGACAAGGGCGCGACGGCGGACTCCGCACAGGTGTCCGCGCGCGTCTACCTCGCCGGCCGGGACGCGGCCGGACTGGCCGACTACGCACGGGCCGTCTCCGACCCGTCCTCCCCGCAGTACGGCAAGTACCTGTCCGCGCGGCAGACCCAGGCGCGCTTCGGCGCGACGGCGGCGCAGGTGGCCGCGGTCAAGTCCTGGCTGACGTCCGCCGGACTGAAGGTCACGTCCGTCACCGCGCACTACGTCTCCGTCAGCGGCGACGTCGCGGCCGCGGAGAAGGCGTTCGGGACGCAGCTGCACAACTTCGCCAAGGGCTCGGCCACTTACCGCGCACCGGCCGCCACCGCCTCCGTCCCGGACAGCGTGCGTGACGCCGTCCTGACCGTCACCGGTCTCGACAACGCGCCGCACAAGGCCAGCCACAAGGACCAGCTGCCGCCGCCGGACGCCGTGTTCCGCAACTCCGGGCCGTTCTCCTCGTACTACGGCTCGAACACCGCCTCCACGCTGCCCGACGCGTACGGACAGAAGATCCCGTACGCGGTGCGCGGGTACACCGGCAAGCAGCTGCGCGCCGCGTACGGCGCGGGCACGTACACCGGCAAGGGGGTGCGCGTCGCCATCACCGACGCCTACGCCTCGCCGACCCTCGCGTACGACGTGGCCACCTACGCCGGCAAGCACGGTGACGCCCGCTGGAGCACCGGGCAGCTGCGGCAGGTGCTGCCGAAGAACTACACCAAGACCGAGGAGTGCGGGGCCGCCGGCTGGTACGGCGAGGAGACGCTGGACGTCGAGGCCGTGCACGCCGTGGCGCCCGCCGCGCAGATCACCTACGTCGGAGCGGCTTCCTGCTACGACGACGATCTGCTGGACTCGCTCAGCAAGGTCGTGGACGGGCACCTGGCCGACATCGTCTCCAACTCGTGGGGCGACATCGAGGCCAACCAGACGCCCGACCTCGCGGCCGCCTACGACCAGGTGTTCCAGTTCGGCGCCGTCGAGGGCATCGGGTTCTACTTCTCCTCCGGCGACAACGGCGACGAGGTCGCCAACACCGGGACCAAGCAGGTCGACACCCCGGCGAACTCGGCGTGGGTGACCGCGGTGGGCGGTACCTCGCTGGCTGTCGGCAAGGGCGACAAGTACCTGTTCGAGACCGGCTGGGGCACCGAGAAGGCCGCGCTGTCGGCCGACGGCAAGAGCTGGGTCGGCTTCCCCGGCGCGTTCACGTCCGGTGCGGGTGGCGGCACGAGCCGGACCGTGGCTCAGCCGTACTACCAGAAGGGGGTCGTGCCGGACGCCCTCGCCAAGGCCAACGGCGCCGCCGGGAACCGGGTCGTGCCGGACATCGCGGCGATCGCCGACCCGAACACCGGTTTCCTGGTCGGGCAGACGCAGACCTTCCCGGACGGGACGCAGCGCTACGACGAGTACCGGATCGGCGGTACGTCGCTGGCGGCGCCGGTGATCGCCGGTGTGCAGGCGCTGGCGCAGGAGGCGCAGGGCGGTAAGGCGCTCGGGTTCGCGAACCCGGAGATCTACGCCCGGTACGGGTCGAAGGCGTACCACGACGTGACGGACAACCCGACGGGTCATGGGCTGGCCGTGGCGCGTGTCGACTTCGTCAACGGGCTGGACGCGAGCGGGGGGCTGAGCACGTCGGTGCGCAGCCTGGGCAAGGACAGCTCGCTCTCGGCCGTGCAGGGGTACGACGACGTGACCGGGGTCGGGTCGCCGGCCTTCGGGTACGTGCAGTCGTATCGGCGTCACTGACGTTTGCTCGGCGGCGCCCGGTCCCCTGCGGGGGGCTGGGCGCCGTCGTTGTGTGCGGGCGCGTTGTCGTCTGCGGGTGCGTGGGGGCTGGTCGCGCCGTTCCCCGCGCCCCTTTTGTGCCTGCGGCGGCCCGTTGCCGTCCGGTGGGCGGTTGCGGTCTCGCCTGCCGTGCGTTGTGGGGCGGGGCCGGGGTGGGGGGGGGGGGGGGGGGGGGCGGGCGCCCCCCACA
>NZ_JBEZWX010000069.1:0-17249 GCF_040637635.1 Streptomyces sp. NPDC028635
CCGCGCCCCCCCGGGGGGGCGGGGTTTTGTTTTTGTGGGGTTGGGGGTTTTCCCCCCGGGCGGGGGGGGGCGGGGGGGGGCGCGGGGGCCCCGGGGGGGCGGGGTCGGCTCCCCCCCGCCCGGGGGGGGGGGGGCACGGCCGCCGGGCCCCCCCCCGCTCGCCGACCGCGCGGCCCCGCGCCGTGGGGTCAGGCGCTCGCGCGCGCCGCCATCCGCGCCCGGCGCGCGGCGAGCTTCTCGTCGAACTTCGTCGCCTCGTCGTTCAGGCCGCCCATGTAGAGCCCGAGTTCCTCCTGGGCCTGCAGGCCCTCGGGGCCGAGACCGTCGATCTCCAGGACCTTCAGGTGGCGCAGCACGGGCTGCAGGACGTCGTCGTGGTGGATGCGCACGTTGTACACGCCGCCGATGGCCATCTGCGCCGCGGCCCGCTCGAAGCCGGGGATGCCGTGGCCGGGCATGCGGAAGTCGACCACCACGTCGCGCACGGCCTGCATGGTGAGGTCGGGCGCTATCTCGAAGGCCGCCTTGAGCAGGTTGCGGTAGAAGACCATGTGGAGGTTCTCGTCGGTCGCGATGCGCGCCAGCATGCGGTCGCACACCGGGTCACCGGACTGGTGGCCGGTGTTGCGGTGCGAGATGCGGGTGGCCAGCTCCTGGAAGGCGACGTAGGCGACCGAGTGCAGCATCGAGTGCCGGTTGTCGGACTCGAAGCCCTCGCTCATGTGCGCCATGCGGAACTGCTCGAGCTTGTCCGGGTCGACCGCGCGCGAGGTGAGCAGGTAGTCCCGCATCACGATGCCGTGCCGGCCCTCCTCGGCGGTCCAGCGGTGCACCCAGGTGCCCCAGGCGCCGTCCCGGCCGAAGAGCGAGGCGATCTCGTGGTGGTAGCTCGGCAGGTTGTCCTCCGTCAGGAGGTTCACCACGAGCGCGATCCGGCCGATCTCGGTGACCTTGGACTGCTCCTTGTCCCAGGCCTCGCCGTCCTCGAAGAGGCCGGGGAAGTTGCGGCCGTCACTCCACGGCACGTACTCGTGCGGCATCCAGTCCTTGGCGACCTGCAGATGCCGGTTCAGTTCCTTCTCGACCACTTCCTCCAGTGCGTACAGCAGCCGGGCGTCGGTCCAGCCGGCAGAACTGCCGAGGTGCGTCGAGGTGATCGTCACGGATACTCCAGGGGGACGTAACGGAGCGGAAGCCTCCGGCGGTGCGGCGCCGGAACCTACGGAATCGTAGGCTACGAGTCCGTAGGTTACGTAACCGTAGGTTAAGGGTGTCGTAAACACTGCTGATCAGCACCGTCGTGCAGCCTCGCCGCAAAGACGCCACGGCCCCGGAATCCGCTGATCCCGGGGCCGTAAGGGTGAGGCCTCCACCCGTCAGGAGTACAGCTCCCGCAGGCGGACCGAGAGGCATGTCACACAGCCCTCGAGCTTCTCGAACTCGCTGATGTCCACCGCGACCACCTCGAAACCGAGGTCGGTGAGCAGATCCGCGGTCCGCGGCGCGCTCGACGCCATCAGCAGCGTCGCACCGCCGAGCAGCACCACATGCGCCCCGGACTCCTCCGGCACCGACAGGAACCGAGGGAACAGCGCCGGCCGGTCCACCTTCGGGATGTGCCCGATCACCGTGCCGTCCGGCAGCGCGGTCACCGCCGACTTCAGGTGCAGCACCTTGCTCACGGGCACGGCGACCACGCGCGCGCCCAGCGGCTCGAAGGCGGCCCGCACCTGCTGCACCCCGGCCGCGTCGGTGCGCCCGCCCCGGCCCACGTAGATCGTGTCGCCGATCTTCAGCACGTCGCCGCCGTCCAGCGTGCCGGGCTCCCAGACCCAGTTCACCGAGCAGCCGAGCCGCGCCACGGCCTCCTCGACGCCGGCGGTCTCCGGGCGGCGGGACTCGGCGCCGGGGCGGGTGATGAGGGCGACGTTCTTGTACATGACCACCGTGTCCTCGACGAACACCGAGTCGGGGCAGTCGTCGGCCGGGTCGACCTCGATCGTCTCCCAGCCGTGCGCGCGCAGTGCGGCGACGTACGCCTCCCACTGCTCGACCGCCAGCTCGGCGTCGACCTTCTCCCGCTCGATGTGCGTCACCAGGCCTTCGGCGAGGCGGGGGCTGGGGCGGCGGACGAGGGCCTTCTTGCTGGGCACGAGCGTGGTCTCCGTATCGGCGGGTGGTTCCTGGGGCCATCATGCGGCGCCGGTCCGCCATGATGCAGGGCGAGGCGTGCTCGGCGAAACCCCGGGTGGGGAGGGGTTACCAGGGCGTAACCCCGTCACCGGCCGCTCCCGAGCGCCGGGGGCGCGCCCGTCGTGCGGCTGAGCCGCCGCACCACCGGTTCAGCGGGCCGTGGCCCGCCGGAGGTACTCCGCCGTCACCGAGGTGCGGTCGGTGAGGAGCCTGCGGGGGGTGCCCTCGAAGACGACCCGGCCGCCGTCCCGGCCGCCGTCCGGACCCAGGTCGATCACCCAGTCGGCGTGGGCCACCACATCGAGGTCGTGCTCCACGACCACGACCGTGTTGCCGCCGTCCACCAGCCGGTCCAGGAGTGCGAGCAGCCCGTCCACGTCGGCCATGTGCAGACCGGTCGTGGGCTCGTCCAGCACGTACACCGCGCCGGTGCGGTGCAGGCGGGTCGCGAGCTTCAGCCGCTGCCGTTCGCCGCCGGACAGCGTGGACAGCGGCTGCCCGAGCGCCAGGTAGGTGAGGCCGACGTCGCGCAGGGCGCTCAGCCGCCGGCGCACCGCGCCGTCGTCGAAGAAGTCCAGCGCCTGCCCGGCGGTCATCGCCAGTACGTCGGCGATCGAGCGCCCGTCCACCGTCAGCCGCAGCACCTCCTCCCGGAAGCGCCGGCCGCCGCACTCGGGGCAGGTGGTCGTCACCGGGTCCATGAACGCGAGGTCCGTGTACAGCACCCCGCGCCCCTCGCACGCCGGGCACGCCCCTGTGGAGTTGAAGCTGAACAGCCCCGGCTCGCTGTGCGTCGCACGCGCGAAGACCCGCCGTACCGTGTCCATGATCCCCAGGTACGTCGCCGGCGTGGAGCGCGCGGAGACACCGATGGAGGACTGGTCGACCACCACGGCGTCCGGATGGGCGGCGGTGAACTCCGCGACCAGCGTCGACTTGCCCGATCCGGCGACCCCCGTGACCGCGGTCAGCACCCCGGTGGGGAACTCCACCGTCACCTCACGCAGGTTGTGCCGGCTCGCGCCCTTCACCCACAGCCCGCCGTCCGCCCGCCGCACCCGCTCCTTGAGCGTCGTCCGGCGCCGCAGACAGCGCCCGGTGGCCGTCCCCGCGGCGGCCAGCCGGCGCGGCGTGCCCTCGAACACCACGCGCCCGCCGTCGGTGCCGGCCCCGGGACCCATGTCGACGACATGGTCGGCCAGCGCGATGACGTCCCGGTCGTGCTCGACGACCAGCACGGTGTTGCCCTTGTCCCGCAGCCGCAGCAGCAGGTCGCCGAGGCGATGGACATCGCGCGGGTGCAGCCCGACGCTGGGCTCGTCGAAGATGTACGTCATCCCGGTCAGGCTGGAGCCGAGGTGCCGTACGGTCTTCAGCCGCTGGCCCTCGCCGCCGGACAGCGTCGACGTCTCCCGGTCGAGGCTCAGATAGCCGAGGCCGATCGCCTCGATCCGCTCCAGCGCCGTGACCGCGGCCCGCGCGATCGGCGCGGCGAGCGGATCGTCGTCGAGCTCCCTCAGTACGGCGACGAGGTCGGTGACCTGCATGCGCGTGCAGTCCGCGATGGACCGGCCGCGGATCCGGGTGGCCAGCGCGGCCTCGCCGAGCCGGGCGCCCGCGCAGCGCGGACAGGTGTCCTCGGTGAGGAAGCGCTCCACCGTCTCGCGGGTGCGCGTGCTGAGCGCGGACAGGTCCCGGTTGAGGTAGAGCCGTTCGAAGCGGTCGGCCAGGCCCTCGTAGTCGATGGCGCGCGACCCGCCGGTGTTGTCGACGTTCACGCGCGTGCCGCGCCCGCGCAGCAGGAACTCCCGCTCGGCGTCGGTGAACTCGCCGACCGGTTTGTGCACGTCCAGATCCGCGGTGTTGGTGTACGTCTGCCCCTGCCAGGTGCCCGCGGCGAACGGCGGGAAGAGGATCGCACCGCCCGCGAGGGAGCGGGTGGGATCGAGGATGCGGTCCCAGGCGGGCCGCACCGTGCGACCGAGCCCGTGGCACTGCGGGCACATGCCGGACGGGTCGTTGAAGGAGTACGCCGACGCCTCGCCGGCGCTCGGGGTGCCGCACCGGGAGAACAGCACCCGGATCACCGCGTAGATGTCGGTCATCGTGCCGACGGTGGACCGCGAGTGGCCGCCGACCGGCCGCTGGTCGACGACGATGGCGGGGGACAGGTCCTCCATGGCGTCCGCGCGCGGGCGCTCGGCCTTGGGCAGCCGGTTGCGCACGAACCAGGTGTACGTCTCGTTCAGCTGGCGTTGCGACTCCACGGCGATCGTGTCGAAGACGAGCGACGACTTGCCCGATCCCGAAAGGCCGGTGAACACGGTCAGCCGGCCTTTCGGGATGCGGAGGGTGACGTCCTTGAGGTTGTTCTCCCTGGCTCCGGTGAGGGTGATGTAGTCGCGCATGCCCTCGACGCTAGGCGGGATACCCGACAGCTTCTGGCGTGATTTCCTTCAGTTCTCCGTCGAGCATCAGCCAGCGTGTGATGCCGATGGACTCCAGGAACGGCAGGTCGTGGCTGGCCACGATCAGCGCGCCCTCGTAGGACTCCAGCGCGGTGGTGAGCTGCCGGACGCTCGCCATGTCGAGGTTGTTCGTCGGCTCGTCCAGCATCAGCAGCTGCGGGGCGGGCTCGGCGAGCATCAGCGCGGCCAGGGTCGCCCTGAAACGCTCGCCGCCGGACAGCGTGGCCGCCTGCTGGTCGGCGCGGGCGCCCCGGAACAGGAACCGGGCGAGCTGCGCCCGGATCCGGTTGTTGGAGGCGCCCGGCGCGAACCGGGCCACGTTCTGCGCGACGGTCAGTTCACCGTCCAGGACGTCGAGGCGCTGCGGCAGGAAACGCAGCGGGACGTGTGCCGTCGCCTCGCCCGACACCGGCGCGAGTTCGCCCGTGATCGTACGCAGCAGCGTGGTCTTGCCCGCGCCGTTGCGCCCGATCAGCGCGATCCGCTCCGGACCGTACAGATCGAAGCCGCCCTGGACGCGCGCGCCGTAGGCCAGTTCCAGATCCCGCAGGCTCAGCACGCCGCGGCCGGCGGGGACGGCGGTGTACGGCAGGTCGACGCGGATCTCGTCGTCGTCCCGTACGGCCTCCACGGCCTCGTCGAGCCGCTCCCTGGCCTCGCTGAGCTTCTCCTCGTGCATGATGCGGTGCTTGCCCGCGGCCTCCTGCGCCGCGCGCTTGCGTGCCCCCATGACGATCTTCGGCTCACGCTTGGTGTCCCACATCTTCTGTCCGTACCGCTTGCGGCGGGCCAGTTTGATCTGGGCGTCGGCCAGTTCGCGCTTCTGCTTGCGCAGATCGGACTCCGCCACGCGCACCATGCGCTCGGCGGCCTCCTGCTCCACGGCGAGCGCCTCCTCGTAGGCCGAGAAGCTGCCGCCGTACCAGGTGATCTCCCCGCCGCGCAGGTCGGCGATCTGGTCGACCCGCTCCAGCAGTTCGCGGTCGTGGCTCACCACGACCATCACGCCCGGCCAGGACTCCACGGCCGCGTACAGCCGGCGGCGGGCGTACAGGTCGAGGTTGTTGGTCGGTTCGTCCAGCAGCAGTACCTCCGGCCGGCGCAGCAGCAGCGCGGCCAGCCGCAGCAGTACGGACTCGCCGCCCGACACCTCGCCGACGGTGCGGTCCAACGTGACGTGGCCGAGGCCGAGTTCACCGAGGGTGGCCAGCGCGCGCTCCTCGACGTCCCAGTCGTCGCCGATGGTCTCGAAGTGCTCCTCGGCGGCGTCACCGGCCTCGATGGCGTGCAGCGCGGCGCGCTGTGCTGCGATGCCGAGCGCCTCGTCGACGCGCAGGGCGGTGTCGAGGGTGATGTTCTGCGGCAGGTAGCCGACCTCCCCGGCGACGCGTACGGCTCCGTCGGTGGGGGTCAGCTCCCCGGCGATCAGCTTCAACAGGGTGGACTTTCCCGACCCGTTGACGCCGACCAGCCCGGTGCGGCCGGGGCCGAAGGAGGCGTCGAGGCCGTCGAGGACGACCGTGCCGTCGGGCCAGGCGAAAGAAAGGGAAGTGCAGGTGAGGGATGCAGACATGGGACCTCGCGGTTGCTCGTACACGAAAAGGAAGGGCAAACGCGTATCGAGACACCGCGAGACGGCGACCGCAGAGGGTCCGGGAAGGCGTGGGGAAACAGCGAGGCCCTGCGCCGGGGGACGGCTCGTATGCCGAGGTCGCACGCTACGCACACACCTCACGGGTGTGGCGCGGTGTCTCAGGACCTCAGACGAGCAACGTCCTTCTCCAATCGACGGCAACAGAACCGCTGTACAGCGTACAAGAGGGGTGTGGCGCTGTCAACGAACAAAAACGGCGGACCCCCGGGGGGGGGAGGGACCGGGGGAGGCGCCCGCGCGGATGCGTGGCGCCCCCGGCGGGCGTGCAGCGCCTAGCAGGCGTCCCGCATCAGCTCCGCCAGGCCGTGGTCCAGGTCGAGCTGCAGGTGCTCCAGGCCCACCGGCACCAACTCGCTCGTGGCCCGCAGAAAGCGCTGGATCTCCCCGGTGCGGACATGGACGACGGCCGTGCCCTCGGGGGCGTGGAACTCGAGGACCGTGCGGTCGAAGCCGTACGGCCGCACACGGACGTCGCCGTGGCCCTCCGGGGTCTCCAGGCCGGCCGTGAGCAGCTCTCGGGAGAAGGTCCAGCACACCTCGACGCCCTCCAGGGTGGCCGGCGCGGGGAAGGTCATCCGGACCGCGAACGGGTCCCGGCGGTCGTAGTGCAGCGTGGCGGGGATGTTCGGCATCCGGGGCGCGGCGGCGACGAGACGTGCCTGAACGGGCTGCTCGATGACGGTGGACAACGCCTTGCTCCCTTGTGACGGCTGGACGGATGGACGGGCGGAGGGGGCGGATGAGGCCGGTCACTTCAAGAGACGACGGAACCGGCCGATCCGTGCACACACAGAGCGAGTGACCTCTGTCACCGCCTTCATGCACGGCAGTGTCCGACTGCTTCCGGTGTGCCGGGAAGGTCACTTGAGGCGGTCACTCGGGGAGGGTGCCCGGGGCGGGCCGCGCTCTGGACGGCATCCGGGCGGTCGGCTAGCTTCGCCCGCCATGAGGATCGCGAGGGGCAAGAGGAGCAGGGGACCCAAGGGCCGCAAGGGCCGCAGGACCGCCTCGGGAGCGCTGTGCGCGGCGGTGCTCGCCGCCCTGGCCGCCGCCCCGGCGCAGGCGCACGACGGCGCACACGGCACGCCCCACTGGGCGCTCAAGGACACCGGTGCGCCCTCCGTACGCTTCCGCGGGCTGGCCGCCGTCGACCGGGACACCGCGTGGGTGGCCGGCACCCGGGGGACCGTGCTGCGTACGGCCGACGGCGGGGCGCACTGGCGCGACGTCTCCCCGCCCGGCGCCGGCGAGCTGCAGTTCCGTGACGTCGAGGCGTTCGACGCGCGGCGTGCCGTGGTCCTGGCGATCGGCGAGGGCGAGGCATCCCGCGTCTACCGCACCGAGGACGGCGGCGCGACCTGGACGGAGTCCTTCCGCAACACCGACCCGAAGGCGTTCTACGACTGCCTCGCCTTCTTCGACCACCGGCACGGCCTGGCGATGAGCGACCCGGTCGACGGGCGGTTCCGCGTCCTGTCCACCCGTGACGGCGGCCGCTCCTGGACGGTGCTCCCCGCGCGCGGCATGCCCACTGCCCTGGAGGGCGAGGCCGGCTTCGCGGCGAGCGGCCAGTGCCTGGTCACGTCCGGGCCTCAGGACGTCTGGCTGGCCACCGGCGGAGCGGCCCACGCGCGCGTGCTGCACTCCGCCGACCGCGGCCTGACCTGGACCGCCGCCGAGGCACCCGTCCCGGCCGGCGACCCGGCCCGCGGGGTCTTCGCGCTCGCCTTCCGCGACCGCGCCCACGGACTCGCCGTCGGCGGCGACTACCGCCCCGAGCAGTCCTCGCCGCTCGCGGCGGCGGTGACCGCCGACGGCGGCCGCACCTGGCGCCCGGCCGACCACCCGCCGCCCGCCTATCGCTCCGGTGCCGCCTGGCTCCCGCACAGCCGCGCCGCCGCCCTCGCCGTCGGCCCCACCGGGACCGACCTGACGACGGACGGCGGCCGCACCTGGCGCACCGTCGACTCCGGGTCGTACGACACCGTGGACTGCGCGGCGGACCGGGCGTGTTGGGCCGCAGGCGAGCAGGGGCGTGTGGCCCGCATGGAGCCCTGAAACGGGCCCCGGAGAGCGGATTCGGGTGCAATGGGGGTACTCGGGGACCGCACCCGGAAGGAAGTGAACGCACATGCCACGCGGTTCCAGCCCCAAGCGGGAACGCCAGTACGAACACATCAAGGAGAGCGCCGAGGAGCGCGGTGCGAGCAGCGGGCGCGCCAAGGAGATGGCCGCACGGACCGTCAACAAGGAACGCGCCCGCTCCGGCGAGTCCAAGACCGCCAGCCGCTCCTCCACCAAGGGACCGTCGCCCTCGAAGCGGGGCGGCCAGCGGTCCGGCAAGGGTTCCCAGAGCCAGGGCTCCCAGGGACAGACCTACGACCAGCTGTACGAGGAGGCCAAGCGCCGCGACATCCAGGGCCGTTCGAACATGAACAAGAGCGAGCTGCAGCGCGCCCTGGGCAAGTGAGCGGGACCGCTCAGCCGAGGGTCTCGCGGTGGCGCTCCAGCTCCGGCGCCGTCTTCGTGGCGATGAACTCGGTGATGCGGTACTCGCAGACGCCCGCGGCGACGAAGGGGTCGCCCGCGGCGATCGCCTCCATCCGCGCGCGGTCCCCCGCGACGGCGATGATCACCCCGCCGTCGCGGGGCTCCTTGCGTCCGGAGGCCAGGACGTGCCCCTGGGCGTACAGCTCGTCCAGCCAGACGACATGGTCCTCCAGGACGGCGTCGACGGCCTCGAGAGGGGCGGTGTAGATCAGCTCCATCACGAACATGATCAGGAGCCTACGCCCGCTCGCCGCGGCGCCGTAGGCTCATGGTCATCATGACGACCGTGAGCGTTCCCGCGGGCTGGCCCGCGACCGAGGAAGAGGCCCGTGCCGTCCAGGACGAGCTGCGGGCCCAGGTGGTGCTCGACGAGCCCGGGCCGCAGCCCGGTACCGGGCACGTCACCGGCGTCGACGTGGCCTACGACGACGAACGCGACCTCGTCGCCGCGGCGGCCGTCGTCCTGGACGCCGCGACCCTCGACGTCGTCGCCGAGACCACCGCCGTCGGCCCCATCTCGTTCCCGTACGTGCCGGGGCTGCTCGCCTTCCGCGAGCTTCCCACGGTGCTGGCCGCCCTGGACGCGCTGCCCTGCCCGCCGGGCCTGGTCGTCTGCGACGGCTACGGCCTCGCCCACCCCCGCCGCTTCGGGCTCGCCAGCCATCTCGGCGTGCTCACCGGGCTGCCGACCATCGGCGTCGCCAAGAACCCGTTCACCTTCACCCACGACGAACCGGACGCGCCGCGCGGCTCGTCCTCGCCGCTCCTGGCCGGCGCGGAGGAGGTCGGCCGGGCGTTGCGCACCCGCGACGGCGTCAAGCCGGTGTTCGTGTCCGTGGGCCACCGCGTGAGCCTCGCCGGCGCCTGCGCCCACACGCTGGCGCTGACGCCGGCCTACCGGCTGCCGGAGACGACCCGCCGGGCCGACGCGCTGTGCCGCCGGGCGCTTCAGGAGGCGACGACCCGCCAGGCACCCACCTCCTTGTAGTCCGCGTCGTACACGGCCGACCCGTCGCCGGTCTCCAGCGGGTAGTGGCGGACGTTTCCGGCCCAGTACCGCAGGATCCGGCTCAGCTCCCGCGCCTTGTCCTCGCTGCCGGCCGCCTCGTCCAGGGTGATGTCGAGAAGGAATCTCATGCCTTCCATCGTTTCACTGACGTCCCCTGTGAGACTTTCGCCGACGGCAGGCCCGGATCACGGCTCTGCTGCCGGTGAAAGCCTCAAAGCGGGGTGCATGGGGGGCGCCCGGGCAGGTGCCCTCGGTACGGCCGCTGAGCACACCCGCCGAGCAGCCCACTGAGTACGCCCACTGGTACGCGCTCTGAGTACGCGTACGGATGTGCCGCGGGCCCGCGGCCGGAAGGCTGGCCCGCATGACGACACATCGCGCCGCCAAGCCCCTCGACGACCCCGCCCGGCCCGTCGAGCGCGCCGTGAACGCCGCGCTCGTCCTCGCCGTGCTCGCCGGACTGGCGTGGATCTGCGGGATGATCTACACGGTGGTGAGCTGGCCGCTGTAGGACACCACCGGTCCCGGCCGCTGGAGGGCACCCCCGGCCCCGGCCGCCGAGGGCCACCCCGGTCCCGGCCGCTGTGGGCCACCCCCGGTTCCGGCCGCCTGCCTAGCGGTGTGCGGCGACCCGGAAGACGATGCCCGCCGCCCGCAGCCGTTCGGTCAGCGCCTCGCCCATCGCCACCGCCGTGGTGACCTGACCGGACGTCGGCGGCAGGTCGTCGAAGGCCAGGGACAGGGCCGCCTCGGCGAGGATCTTCGCGGTCTCGCCGTAGCCGGGGTCGCCGCCCGACACCTCGGTGAAGACCCGCCGGCCGCCGCCCTCGCCGACGAAGCGCACCCGGAACCAGCTGCGGGCCCGCTTCTCGGCGTCCGGCCCCTCGCCCGGACGCACCCGGTCCGACAACCAGCGCCGCGCGGGCGGCACTTGGGCGGCCACCGCGACCGCGCCCACGGCCGCCACCCCGCCGGCCGCGACCGGCAGCCGGCGCACGGCCGCGTAGTGGCGGTAACGGAAGTCGGGCCCGTAGCGGTCCAGGGACCGCGCCGACCGCTGGACGACCTGCGGGTCGATGGTCGGCAGCGGAAGCGCCCACGCGCCGATCTCGCGCGCGTAGTGCGGCGCGCCGATCGGGGCGGTCGCCCGGCGGCCCACCAGCCGCGGCTCGTGCCGCGCGCGGTCCCGGGCCGCCGTCACCATCTGCCGGCCCCGCGCGAACTGGTTCAGCGCCGAGGACAGGGTCCCGCCCGAGAAGGCCGCGTCGACGGACACGAAGCCGTCCACCGTCAGCGGCACGTCCGGCGGCAGCTGCCCCACCGTGAACAGCACGCCCAGGTCGTGCGGTACGGAGTCGAAGCCGCACGCGTGCACCAGGCGCGCACCCGTCTCCCGCGCGCGTGCGTCGTGCCGGACGTACATCAGGTCCACGAACTCCGGCTCGCCGGTGAGGTCGAGATAGTCGGCACCGGTGTCCGCGCAGGCGGCGACGAGCTGCTCGCCGTAACGGATGTACGGCCCGACCGTGGACGCCACCACGCGCGCCTGCTCGGCGAGTTCCCGCAGCGACGCGGCGTCGGCGACGTCGGCGCGCAGCACCCCGATCCGCTCACCGCCGGGCAGCCGTTCCCGCAGCCGGTCCAGTTTCGACGTGTCCCGCCCGGCCACCGCCCAGCGCAGGTCCTCGGGCGCGTGCGCGGCGAGGTACTCCGCGGTGAGCGTCCCGACGAAGCCGGTGGCTCCGAAGAGCACGATGTCGTACGGACGGTCGGTCCTGTTCAGCCTGCTCATGACACCCCTCGCCTCGTTCGGCAGCCCGCCGTCGTCTCGTTCGGCCGTGCCGCTGTCGGTGGCCGAGGCTAGCGTGAGGAGTGCGCGAGCGGACGACGAGGCCGGAGGTGGCGGATGGCCGTGGCTGGAAGTGCCCACCTGACGTGGGGGAAAGTGCGCGGCTTCGCCCTGTCCCTGCCGGGTGCGGTCGAGGAGTTCCCCTGGGGCGAGACGGTCGCCAAGGTGAACAAGAAGGTGTTCGTCTTCCTCGGCGTCGACGACGGGAGTCACCCCATGGCGGTGACCGTGAAGCTCACGGACGAGGCGGCCCACGCCCACGCCCTGGCCTCTCCGGGCGCCGAACCCGCCGGATACGGCCTCGGCAGAGCGGGCTGGGTGCGCGTTCCGCTGGAGGAACCGGGTGCCCCCGCCGCCGAGCTGCTGTGCGACTGGGTGGAGGAGAGCTACCGCGCCCTCGCGCCCAAGCGGCTCGTCGCCGAGCTGGACGGCACGTGAAGCGCACTCCCGCCGCACCCCGCCCATAATTGGCTAAGCGCTTGCTCGTCCGGGTCTTGTGCCCGGTGGAACACGTTCTTAGCATCACTGGTGTTACATCGGTTGTGTCACAGCGAGGGGGCTGGATGGCCACGGCACCGACGACGCCCGCCCACGGTCCGGTCCCGACGACGCCCGGGTCCGGGCCGCTGACCGGCGTGCGCGTGGTGGAGCTGGCCGGGATCGGCCCCGGTCCGTTCGCCGCCATGCTCCTGGCCGACCTCGGCGCCGACGTGGTCCGCGTCGACCGGCCCGGCGGTCCCGGCCTCGGCATCGACCCGGCCTGCGACGTCACCAACCGCAACAAGCGCTCGGTGGTCGTCGACCTGAAGGATCCGGACGGCCCGGAGCGCGTCCTCGCCCTGGCCGCCCGCGCCGACCTCCTCGTCGAGGGCTACCGCCCCGGCGTCGCCGAGCGCCTCGGCGTCGGCCCCGACGCCTGCCACGAGCGCAACCCCCAGCTGGTCTACGGCCGCATGACCGGCTGGGGCCAGCACGGCCCGCTCGCCCACCGCGCCGGCCACGACATCGGCTACATCGCCGTCACCGGCGCCCTCGGCATGATCGGCGGCCCCGACCAGCCGCCCCCGCCCCCGGCCAACCTCCTCGGCGACTACGCGGGCGGCTCCCTCTACCTCGTCGTCGGCCTCCTCGCCGCGCTGCACCACGCACGCGTGTCCGGCACCGGGCAGGTCGTCGACGCCGCGATCGTCGACGGCACCGCCCATCTGTCGGCGATGATCCACGGCATGCTCGCCGCCGGCGGCTGGCAGGACCGGCGCGGCGCCAACCTCCTCGACGGCGGCTGCCCCTTCTACGGCACCTACGAGACCGCCGACGGCCGGTACATGGCGGTGGGCGCGCTGGAGCCGCAGTTCTACAACGCCTTCACGGACCTGCTCGGCCTTCCCGAGGAGACCCCGGCCCGGCACGACGTCACCCGCTGGGGCGAACTGCGCGAGGCGATCGCCGCCCGCTTCAAGGCCCGCACCCAGGACGAGTGGACGGCCGTCTTCGAGGGCTCCGACGCCTGCGTGGCACCCGTGCTGTCGCTCGGTGAGGCCCCGCGCCACCCCCACCTCGCCGCCCGATCCACCTTCACCGACCACGGCGGTATCACCCAGCCCGCCCCGGCGCCCCGCTTCTCCGCGACCCCGGCCACCATCCGCAGCGGCCCCGCACAGCCCGGCGCCGACACCGCGGACGTGGCCCGCGACTGGGACGTACCCGAACTGCTGCGCCCGTCCTCCTCCCGCCCCCAGCCTTCCTCCGACCCTCAGCGAAAGGCCTCCTCGTGAGCACCGAAGCGTACGTGTACGACGCGATCCGCACCCCGCGCGGACGCGGCAAGGCCAACGGCTCCCTGCACGGCACCAAGCCCGTCGACCTGGTCGTCGGCCTCATCCACGAGATCCGCGACCGCTTCCCGGGCCTGGACCCGGCGGCGGTCGACGACATCGTGCTCGGCGTGGTCGGCCCGGTCGGCGACCAGGGCTCCGACATCGCGCGGATCGCCGCGATCGCCGCCGGCCTGCCCGACACGGTCGCCGGCGTGCAGGAGAACCGCTTCTGTGCCTCCGGCCTCGAGGCCGTCAACATGGCCGCCGCCAAGGTCCGTTCCGGATGGGAGGACCTGGTCCTCGCGGGCGGTGTCGAGTCGATGTCCCGGGTGCCGATGGCCTCCGACGGCGGCGCCTGGTTCAACGACCCGATGACCAACCTCGCCACCAACTTCGTGCCGCAGGGCATCGGCGCCGACCTCATCGCCACCATCGAGGGCTTCTCCCGCCGGGACGTCGACGAGTACGCGGCCCTGTCCCAGGAACGCGCGGCCACCGCCTGGAAGGAGGGCCGCTTCGAGCGGTCCGTCGTGCCCGTGAAGGACCGCAGCGGCCTGGTCGTCCTCGACCACGACGAGCACCTGCGGCCCGGCACCACCGCCGACTCCCTGGCGAAGCTCAAGCCGTCCTTCGCGGACATCGGCGAACTCGGCGGCTTCGACGCCGTCGCGCTGCAGAAGTACCACTGGGTCGAGCAGATCGACCACGTCCACCACGCCGGCAACTCCTCCGGCATCGTCGACGGCGCTTCCCTCGTCGCCATCGGCTCCCAGGAGGTCGGCGAGCGCTACGGCCTCACCCCGCGCGCGCGGATCGTCTCCGCCGCGGTCTCCGGCTCCGAGCCCACCATCATGCTCACGGGCCCCGCCCCGGCCACCCGCAAGGCCCTCGCCAAGGCCGGGCTGACCATCGACGACATCGACCTCGTCGAGATCAACGAGGCGTTCGCGGCGGTCGTGCTGCGCTTCGTGCGGGACATGGGCCTGTCGCTGGACAAGGTCAACGTCAACGGCGGCGCCATCGCCCTGGGCCACCCGCTGGGCGCGACCGGCGCGATGATCCTCGGCACCCTCGTCGACGAACTGGAGCGCCAGGACAAGCGCTACGGCCTCACCACCCTGTGCGTCGGCGGTGGCATGGGCATCGCCACGATCGTCGAGCGCGTCTGACCTTCCCAACGGATCACCACGGCCATCACGGACCATCACGGAGCAGCTTCCATGAGCACTGAGCCCACCACCATCCGCTGGGAACAGGACGACACCGGCGTCGTCACCCTCGTCCTCGACGACCCGAACCAGTCCGCCAACACCATGAATCAGGCGTTCCGCGACTCGCTCGCCGCCGTCGCCGACCGTCTGGAGGCGGAGAAGGACGCCATCCGCGGCGTCATCGTCACCTCCGCCAAGAAGACCTTCTTCGCCGGCGGCGACCTGCGCGACCTCATCCGGGTCACCCCCGAGACCGCACAGGACCTCTTCGACGGCGGCCTGGCCATCAAGCGCAACCTGCGCCGCATCGAGACCCTCGGCAAGCCGGTCGTCGCCGCGCTCAACGGCGCCGCCCTCGGCGGAGGCTACGAGATCGCGCTGGCCTGCCACCACCGCGTCGCCCTGGACGCCCCCGGCTCCAAGATCGGCTGCCCGGAGGTCACCCTCGGCCTGCTGCCCGGAGGCGGCGGCGTCGTGCGCACCGTCCGGCTGCTCGGCATCACCGACGCCCTGCTGAAGGTCCTCCTCCAGGGCACCCAGTACAACCCGCGCCGCGCCCTGGACAACGGCCTGGTGGACGAGGTCGTCGACAGCCGCGAGGAGCTGATCGCGCGGGCCCGCGCCTTCATCGACGCCCACCCCGAGTCCCAGCAGCCCTGGGACCGCCCCGGCTACCGCATCCCCGGCGGCACCCCGGCGAACCCGAAGTTCGCCGCCAACCTGCCGGCCTTCCCGGCCAGCCTGCGCAAGCAGACGAACGGCGCCCCCTACCCGGCGCCGCGCAACATCCTCGCCGCCGCCGTCGAGGGCGCCCAGGTCGACTTCGAGACCGCCCAGATCATCGAGGCGCGCTACTTCGTCGAGCTGGCCGCGGGCCAGACCTCGAAGAACATGATCCAGGCGTTCTTCTTCGACCTCCAGGCCGTCAACTCCGGCGCCAACCGCCCCAAGGGCATCGAGCCCCGCAAGGTCCGCAGGGTCGCCGTGCTCGGGGCCGGGATGATGGGCGCCGGCATCGCCTACTCCTGCGCCCGCGCCGGCATCGACGTCGTCCTCAAGGACGTCGCCCTGGAAGCCGCCGTCAAGGGCAAGGGCTACTCCGAGAAGCTGTGCGCCAAGGCCGTCGCCAAGGGCCGTACGACGCGGGAGAAGGCGGACGCGCTGCTCGCCCGCATCACGCCCACCGCCGACGTCGCCGACCTCGCGGGCTGCGACGCCGTCATCGAGGCCGTGTTCGAGGACACCGCGCTGAAGCACAAGGTGTTCCAGGAGATCGAGTCCGTCGTCGCGCCGGACGCGCTGCTGTGCTCCAACACCTCCACGCTGCCCATCACCCAGCTCGCCGAGGGCGTCGAGCGGCAGGGCGACTTCATCGGGCTGCACTTCTTCTCGCCGGTCGACAAGATGCCCCTGGTGGAGATCATCAAGGGCGAGCGCACCGGCGACGAGGCCCTCGCCCGCGCCTTCGACCTGGTCCGGCAGATCAACAAGACGCCGATCGTCGTCAACGACTCGCGCGGCTTCTTCACCTCGCGGGTCATCGGCCACTTCATCAACGAAGGCGTGGCCATGGTCGGCGAGGGCATCGAGCCGGCATCGGTGGAGCAGGCGGCGGCCCAGGCCGGCTACCCGGCCAAGGTGCTGTCCCTGATGGACGACCTGACGCTGACGCTGCCCCGCAAGATCCGCAACGAGTCGAAGCGGGCCGTGGAGGAGTCGGGCGGCACCTGGACGGCGCACCCCGCCGAGACCGTCATCGACCGCATGGTCGACGAGTTCGGCCGCACCGGGCGCAGCGGCGGCGCCGGCTTCTACGAGTACGACGAGAACGGCAAGCGGCTGCGGCTGTGGCCGGGGCTGCGTGAGCACTTCTCGCAGGAGGGCCGCGAGATCCCGTTCCGCGACATGCAGGAGCGGATGCTGTTCGCCGAGGCGCTGGACACCGTCCGGCTGCTGGAGGAAGGCGTGCTCACCTCGGTCGCCGACGCCAACATCGGCTCCATCCTCGGCATCGGCTTCCCGGGCTGGACGGGCGGCGTGCTCCAGTACATCAACGGCTACGACGGCGGCCTGCCCGGCTTCGTGGCACGCGCGCGTGAGCTGGCCGAGCGCTACGGCGAGCGCTTCACGCCGCCGGCGCTGCTGGTGGAGAAGGCGGAGCGGGGGGAGACCTTCACGGACGGCCGCTGAGCCGCCGCCCGGGACGCCCGCCGGGGCAGTACCTCACGCCTCGGCGCCGTACCGGGGCAGCGCCTCACTCCTCGGCGCCGTCCAGCCACTCCCGCAGTTCCTCGCGCAGCGACCGCTGGAAGGTCGTGAGCAGGGCCTGCACGACCAGGGGGTGCATATGGGCGGACAGCGACTTCACGTCCTGCGGGCCGCGGGGGCCCGCCCCCGCCCCCCGCCCCCCCCCCCGCACCCCGGCGGCCGCGCGGGGGTGCGGGGTCAGCACACAGGGGGGGGCGGGGCCGGTGGCCGGCGGCACCGGGACGTCCAGC
>NZ_JBEZWX010000070.1:0-16974 GCF_040637635.1 Streptomyces sp. NPDC028635
AGGGCGCCGTATCGAGTGACGGGCGGCCGGACCGAGGACGGACACCCCCCACCCCGGCCCCGACCCACCCACCGGCCGCAGGCGCGACCGCAACCGGCCACCGCACCGCAACGGGCCGCCGCAGGCACAAAAAGGGGCGCGGGGAACGGCGCGAGCAACCACCCACACACCCGCGGGGACGAACCGCGAGCAACCACCCACGGGCCCGCAGCCGAACAACCGCCCGCCGCAGGCGACGCTCACCCCCGGATGATCCCCAGCACCTCGTCCCGTACCTTCGCCATCCGTGCCGCGTCCCGTGCCTCCGCGTTCAGTCGCAGCAGCGGTTCCGTGTTGGACGGGCGGACGTTGAACCACCAGTCGGCGGCGCTCACCGTGAGGCCGTCGAGCGTGTCCAGGGTGACGCCCTCGCGCCCCACGTACGCCGCGCGGATCGCCGCCACGCGGGCCGCCTGGTCGGCGACGGTGGAGTTGATCTCCCCGGAGCCGGCGTACCGGTCGTACTGGGCCACCAGAGCCGACAGTGTGCCGTCCTGTTCCCCGAGGGCGGCGAGGACGTGCAGCGCCGCCAGCATGCCCGTGTCCGCGTTCCAGAAGTCCCGGAAGTAGTAGTGCGCGGAGTGCTCGCCGCCGAAGATCGCCCCCGTACGCGCCATCTCCGCCTTGATGAAGGAGTGGCCGACACGGGTGCGCACGGGCGTGCCCCCGTGTTCGGCGACGACCTCCGGCACCGACCAGGAGGTGATCAGATTGTGGATGATCGTGCCCTTGCCGCCGTTGCGCGCGAGCTCCCGCGACGCGACCAGCGCGGTGATCGCCGAGGGGGACACCGGCTCTCCCCGCTCGTCGACGACGAAGCAGCGGTCGGCGTCGCCGTCGAAGGCGAGGCCCAGGTCGGCGCCCTCCTTGCGCACCCGCGCCTGGAGGTCGACGAGGTTGGCCGGGTCCAGAGGGTTGGCCTCGTGGTTGGGGAAGGTGCCGTCCAGCTCGAAGTACATCGGCACCAGGTGCACGGGCAGACCGTCCAGCACCGTGGGCACGGTGTGGCCGCCCATGCCGTTGCCCGCGTCGACGACGACCTTCAGGGGCCGGATGGAGGTCAGGTCGACGAGGGACTTCAGGTAGGCCGCGTAGTCCTGCAACGTCTCGCGCGCGCCCAGGGTTCCCGGCGTCACGGCCGGCTCCGGCGCACCGGAGACGCTCCACTGCTCGACCAGCGCGCGGATCTCGGCCAGCCCGGTGTCCTGCCCGACGGGCGCGGCGCCGGCCCGGCACATCTTGATGCCGTTGTACTGGGCCGGGTTGTGCGAGGCGGTGAACATCGCGCCGGGCAGGTCCAGCGCGCCGGAGGCGTAGTACAGCTGGTCCGTCGAGCACAGGCCGATCTCGGTGACGTCCACGCCGCGTGCCGCCGCGCCGCGTGCGAATGCACGGGACAGGCCGGGTGAGGAGGGCCGCATGTCGTGGCCGACGACGATCGCGTCGGCGCCGGTCACCTGGGCGAAGGCCATGCCGAAGAGTTCGGCCAGCGACTCGTCCCACTGGTCCGGAACCACCCCGCGCACGTCGTACGCCTTCACGAGCTGCGACAGATCACCAGCCACGGCCACTTCCTCCTGAACGTCCCCGTCGGTCGCCCCAACCTACCCGCCCGTATCGGCTGCGGAAGGAGCGGTCACCGAGTGGACGGCGAGCCGTAACCTCAGGTCAAGCCGCCGGTCCGAGGGCGACGGGGTGAGGGGCGTGCGGCTCAGTTGTCGGGGGAACGCAGTACCCGCAGATGGCCGCGGCGGGCGACCTCCATCGGGTCCGCCGAGCGTGCCGCGCCGCCGGCCTCGGCCGCCCGTTCGTGGGGGCGGGCCGCCTCGCGGACGGCGTTGGCGAGCGCTTCCAGGTCGTCCCCGCTGGGGCGCGCGGGAGCGGAGCCGTCCAGCAGGCGTACGACTTCCCAGCCGCGCGGGGCGGTGAGGCGCTCGGAGTGCTCGGCGCACAGGTCGTAGCAGTGGGGTTCGGCGTAGGTGGCGAGCGGGCCGAGGACCGCGGTCGAGTCGGCGTAGACGTACGTCAGCGTCGCGACGGCGGGTCGGCCGCAGGCGGTGCGCGAACAGCGACGTACAGGGCTCACGATGTTGGACGGTACCGCACTCTTGAGCGGGCCGCGACGACTCTCCACCAGGTCACTCCCCCGTGTCGGGCTGTGAAACGTCCCACACAGCCTTCCAGAGCGACCTCGCTGACCTGCGCCGACGTCCCTCTTTCCGACGTGCGACGGATCGCGGCCCGGTCATTTCTCCGTACAAACACCACCAATCGGCTGGAGGTCCGCGGTCATGTAGAGATACGGAAACGAGCCGAAGTTGGCTGGAATGGTCAAGCTGCGACACGCCGGACACCGTCGACTCCCCGTGGCCGAACCGTCACCCACAGGCCGGGCGCCCGGGGGCGCCGAGGACTACGCTGCACCAGTGATGGACAACGCCGTACCGCCCCGTGCCACGGGCCCCGGGCCCCGCCGCCGTGATCGCCACGGCCGGGGGATGCGCGGGCCGATCGCGCCGCCGCAGGTGCCGCTCGCGGCGAGCCGCGCCGAGGTGTTCGCGGACCTGGTGCAGGACTCCGTGGACCGCCTGGAGCGGCACTGGCCGCAGCTCGCCGACATCGATTTCCTGGTGCTGGAGGTGCCGCGGCTGGACGGCCCCGGGCAGCCGTGGAACGACGAGGCCGTGCCGCTGGGCGGGATCATCCCGGCGCGCGACGGCCGGCGGGCGCGCGTGGTGGTGTACCGGCGGCCCGTGGAGATCCGCACCAAGGGACGCGACGAGCGGGCCGCGCTGGTGCACGAGATCGTGGTGGAGCAGGTCGCCGAGCTGCTCGGGCTGACCCCGGAGACGGTGGATCCCCGCTACGGCGAGGACTGAGTGGATCCCCGCCACGGCGAGGACTGAGCCGGACGCCGCACGTGCGCCCGGCCCCGCCCGCGTCGCCCTACTTCTGCAGGACCGCCAGGTCCTCGTCCGCCTCGGGCACCGCGACCGTGCCGCGGTCGTTCGGCAGGGTCTGGACCGTGAAGGCCGGAACCCCGTCCTCCGTCGCCGCGAGCATGCGGGCGGCGTAGACCGGGCCGCCCGAGACCTGCTCGACCGTCAGCGCGTACGTCCCCTTCAGGCCGCTGGGGACGGGGATCCGCACGTCCTGCGTGGTGCCCGCCTTGATCGTGTACGTCTGGGTCGCCGCCGCACCGCCCTCGCTGCCGGCCGAGGCGGTGACCTTCACCTGGGCGCTCGCCGTGGGCGCGGTGAGGAAGAGCGTGGTGCCCTTGGCGCTGTTGTCGGCGACCGTCGCGCGCGTGCCCACGGCCGCGGTCGCCGGGATGAACGCCGTCTCCTGCTGGTCGCCCTTGCCGCGCACCACCCGCAGCGCGGCCACCACCGGCACGGCGCGGTCCGTCGGGGTCAGCACGAGCGATCCGGCCTCGCCGCGGGTGACGTCACCGAGGTCGAGGACACTGGTCATGCCGGACTTGACGTGCAGCGTCTCGTTGCCTGCCGGGGTGATCGGCCCGGACGGTGAGGCCAGGCGCACCTTCAGATCGGCGTCGGAGCCGCCGGGCGTGAAGGCGACCAGGCGGACGGACACCGCGTCCTTGGGGATGCCGGGCAGCACCAGGCTCGGTGCCGGGTCCGCGGCCGCGGGCAGCCAGTCGCCGCCGAGCTTCTGGTCGAGGGCCTGGACGGCGGCGCCGACCCGGCCGCTGCGGACGGTGACGTGGACGGTGAGGTTGTCCTGCCGGTCGTCGGTCAGCGTGGACAGCAGGATCGGCTCGGCGCCGTGCGGCGGGACGGTGATGCCCTCCCCGACCGTCGACTTCACCGCGCCGTCCTTGCCGTAGAGCTCGATGTCGGCGACGGCGGCGGAGTCGTCCGGGTTGGTCAGGTGCACGTAGTCGGTGCGGTCGGCGGCGGTGCTGGCGCCGGGGAACCAGAACTCGGTGTCGGGCGCCGTGCAGTTGACGCCCTGCAGACCGCGCCCGTTGCCGGCGGCGACCTCGGTGGTCTGCTGGACCGTCCAGCCGGGCGCGAACCTGCCCTGCGCGGTGCCGATCAGCGCGGGCACGTCCGCGCCGGACGCCTCCGCGGTGGCGGGGGTTCCGGGCTGCTTGGGCGTGAGGACCGGCGCACCGCTCTTCGCGGGCCCCTTCTTGCCCTTCTTGTCCTTGCCGCCCGCGCTGTCGGGCGACTGCTCGGCGGCGGCCTTGAGTTCGGCCGTGCCGGCGCCCGAGACGCCCTGGGTGACGGGCGTGAAGGACGTGTACGCCGTGTCGGCGAGGTCGGACTGACTGGGCGCCGGGCAGAGCAGCGTGGTGCGCTCCACGGGCCGCTGGGCGGCGGCCTCGGCGGTGTCCGCGCCGGAGGCGTCCGGGGAGCTGAGCGCGGCGAAGCCGGTCACGGCGGCGAGCGCGGTCGCGCCGGCGATCAGGGACAGGGTCGTGCGGTTCACTGCTGGCTCCCGTCGGGGCGCTCATGGCCGCCGTCGTGCGGTTGCGGCTGTGCCTGGCCGTACGCCGTCGCGTCGTACCCCTGGTCGTACGGCTGCTGATACGCCGTCGGGTCGTAGGCACCGGCCTGGGTCTGGCCGCCGTAGCCGTAGGGGTCGTAGCCGCCGGCCTGGTACGGGTCGGCCTGGTAGGCCTGGTCGTAGCCGCCGCCTGCCGGGTACTGCTGCTGGTCCGCCTGGTACGGGTCGTAGCCGGAGTAGCCGGTGGTGGCGGGGGCGGGCGTGTCCCACTGGTCGTAGGACTGCTGCTGCGGGAGGGGCGCCGGGGGCTGCTCCGCCGGAGCGGGCACGGGCTGCTCCTCCCCGGCCGCGGCCTCCGCCTCGGCCTGGGCGCGCAGGCGGCGGGCGCGGCGGCCCTCGCCGGCGACCGGCTGGGCCGGGATCACGGGCTCCTCGGGCAGGTCGTCGTCGACGTCGCGGCGCCGCCCGGGCAGGGCGAGGACGACGAGGACGACGGCGAGGGCGCCCTGGAGCCACAGCCAGGCGGTGTGGCCGAACGGGTCGTCGTAGGAGACGTCGAGCTTTCCGGCGGAGGCCGGCAGTTCGAAGCCCTGCGCCCAGCCGTCGACGGTGGTGGCCTTGAGCGGCTTGCCGTCCAGGGTGGCGCTCCAGCCGTCGGCGGCGGCGTCGGCCAGGCGCAGCACGCGCGTGCCCTGGCCGGCGGGGAGCGTGGTGTGGATCTCCACGGGGCCGGCCGCGACGGCCTGCGGGGCGCCGGTGCCGGAGGCGGGGACGACGGCGGCGCGGGAGACCTCGCGGTCCACCCGCCACAGGCCGCTGCCGTTCTGTTCGCTGAGCCGGCTCAGGCCGGGGGTGGCGTCCAGGACGCGGGTGACCTCGCGGGGCGCGCCCTTGTGGACGAGGACGTAGCGCACGGCGAACGCGCCGAGCTGATCGGCCTGGTCGGCGCCGGAGCCGGCGACGAGGTTGGCGACGGTCTTGTCGAGCCGGTCGTTCTCGCCGTCGGCGGCGGCGAGTTCGGCGTCGCCGAGGCGGGCGCCGGAGCCGCGGACCAGCATGTAGCTCACATGGGCGGTGGAGTCGCTGTCGAGGACGAGGGTGCGGGCCTGGTCGCGGGTGCTGCTCTCCTCGGCGACGAAGGCGGGCACCTGCACCGGGTCGCGGCGCTCCAGCGGCCCTTCGGCGCCGCCGATCATCCAGCCGGCGGCGACGAGCAGGGGGCCGGCGGCGGAGGCGAAGGCGATCAGCGCGGCGACCGGCTGGCGCCAGCCGAAGCTCTGCTCGGCCACGCGCGTGCGGGCTCCGTCGGCGCCGAGGACGGCGGCGGCGAGCAGGGCGAGGCCGTAGACCAGGGTGGCGGGGCCGGCCCAGGTGGAGCTGTTGGACAGGACGGCGAAGACGAGGGCCACGAGGGCGACGGCCCAGGCGGTCCAGATGCCCCGCTGACGCTCGGAGCGCATCAGGGCGGCGAGTGCGGCCAGCACGATGCCGATGAGCATCAGCCCGTCGACGGTGCCGGGGCCGCCCGGGCTCGCGCCGAGCAGGTCGAGCGCGGAGGCGGAGGAGCTGCCGTAGTCCAGGCCGGCCTCGGTGAAGAAGCCGAACGGCAGCAGGGACAGGGACCAGGGCGCGAGGACCAGCAGCGGGGTGCCCAGCTGGGCCAGGAAGCGCAGGGCCTGGGCGGGCAGGTCGCCTCGGCGCAGGACCAGGACCGCGATGCCGAGGATCAGCGCGATGGGCCACACGATCGGCGTGAACGCCGTGGTGAGGGTCAGCAGCAGGGCGTAGGCCCAGGTGGCGCGCCAACTGCCGCGTGCGCCGGAGGGGCCGGCGAGGCCGCTCGCGGCGATGCCCGCGCGGGCGATCAGCGGCAGCAGGACGGCGAGGACGGCGGTGCCGATGCGGCCGCCGGCGAGGGCGCCGGTGGCGGCGGGCAGGAAGGCGTACGCGATGGCCGCCCAGGCGCGCAGCAGCCGGGACTCGACGAGCGGGCGGGAGGCGAAGTACGCGGTGAAGCCGGCCAGCGGGACGGAGCCGACCAGCAGGACGGTGACGGCGAGCCCGGTCGAGCCGAACAGCACGGACGCCAGCAGCGCGAGGATCGCCAGGTAGGGCGGCGCGGACGGGTCGCCGCCGGCGCCGACCGGATGCCAGGCGTCGAGGTAGCGGGACCACAGCTCGGAGGCGTCGGCCGGGGCGGGCAGCAGCGCGCCGCCGGCGAGGGCGCCGCCGCCGAGGAGGTTGCGGCAGGCGACCAGGGAGACGGCCAGCAGCACCAGGAAGAGCACCGGGCCCGGCTTGCGGGCGATGCGCTTCAGTCGCGCGAACTGCTCGATCTCCAGGAATTCGGCGTCGTCGCCGCCGGGCCCCGACTCGACGGCGCCGCCGTGCCGGCCGGCCGAGGAGGTCTCCGGGTCGGTGCCGCCGAAGAGGTTGCCCGCGACCTGTTCGAAGGTGGCCCGCACGGTCGCTCCGGGCGGCGGGAACAGGGGCCGCAGTTCGCCCTTGTCGACCGCGGGCCGTCCGCGATGGCGCCGGCCGGCGATGATCCGCTCGGGCCGCAGCAGGGTGCCGAGCAGGCCGCGGATCTCGTCGACGGCCTGTCCGGGGACCTTGCCGACGAGGTAGGCGACGGTGCGCAGCAGGGTGCCGAGGACGACGCGGAGCACGATCCAGGGCAGTACGGCGGTGCGGGCGTTGACGAGCAGGGTGTAGACCGCGCCGGCCTTGTCGACCTTGTGCGGGGAGGCGGTGGTGCGGCCGGCGCAGTCGACGGCGCGGCGCTCGCGGGAGGCGGCCTCGGCGTGCCGTACGACGGCTTCGGGGGCGATCAGGACGCGGTGGCCGGCGGCGTGCGCGCGCCAGCACAGGTCGACGTCGTCCCGCATGAGGGGCAGGCGGCGGTCGAAGCCGCCGAGCTGTTCGAAGACGTCGCGGCGGACGAGCATGCCGGCGCTGGACACCGACAGCACGTCACGGACGTGGTCGTGCTGTCCCTGGTCCTGTTCGCGGCGGTCCAGGCCGGTCCAGCGGCGGCCGGAGTTGGCGATGGAGACGCCGACCTCGAGCAGTTGGCGGCGGTCGTACCAGCCGCGCAGCTTGGGGCCGACGACGGCCACGTCGTCGCGGCCGAGCTCCAGTTCGCGGTCGACGACGCGCAGCAGCTCGGCGAGCGCGTCGGGTTCGGGGGCGCAGTCGTCGTGCAGCAGCCACAGCCACTGGACGGGTTCACCGTGCGGCAGTTCGGGCAGGTCGTAGGCGTCGTCGCGCCACGTGCGCGTGACGGGGTCCCAGCCGCTGGGCCGCTTCAGGTAGGGCAGTTCCTCGGGGGTGAGGTGCGGGGCGGTGCGGGTCGCCTCCTCGACGGCCTGGCCGAAGCCGGTGCGGCGGGCGAGGTGGAGGACGCGGTCGGCGCCGAGGGCGGCCGTGACCAGCTGGGCGGAGTCGTCGGCGCTGCCGGTGTCGGCGGCGACGGCGTACTGCACGGGGCGCTCCTGGCCGAGCAGCCCGGCGAGCGCGTCGGGCAGCCAGCGGGCGCCGTCGTGGGAGACGAGGACCGCGGTCACCACGTGACGCGGGAACTCAGGTGTCGCGGCCCCGTCTTGCTGGGCTGCGGTGTGGCTGTGCACGGTCATCGAGGTACGGGCCCCGGTTCGGTGGACTGCGGTGGACGCCTGTGCCGCCTGCGGGCGGTGGGGCGTCTCGGACGAGCGACCACACTATCGGCTGGGCATGACCGCGGCCCGCCGCCTGTGGACAACCCACCCGCGACGGGCCGTTCGAGTCGTTTGTGCGGAACAGTCCGCGGTTGTTCGGTCAGAAGCCGGTCATGCCGCGGTCAGACGGCGGCCTTCTTCAGCCGCCGGCGCTCCCGCTCGGACAGGCCGCCCCAGATGCCGAACCGTTCGTCGTTGGCGAGGGCGTACTCCAGGCACTCGGAGCGGACTTCGCACGCGAGGCAGACCTTCTTGGCCTCTCTCGTGGAGCCGCCCTTCTCGGGGAAGAAGGACTCGGGGTCGGTCTGGGCGCACAGCGCGCGCTCCTGCCAGCCGAGTTCCTCGCCCGCGTCGTCGACCAGCAGTTGCTGCACCGTCTCGGTCATGTGCGCCCCTCGTCTGTCTTTCCGCGTCCCCGTGATGTAGCCGTTACCGATTCCGGCTGAACGACACGAGTGAAATTACAAGTGTGCTGCTCCGGGCGAGTCAAGCCGAGATCTGCTATTGGGCCCCTTATTCACTCTGCGGAACCAAGGCGGTGCGGAAAGTGTTCAAATCGCCATAAACCTTGACACACAGACGGGGTCCGGAAGGCTGCCTTCCGCCTCGAGGACCCCTCACAGGGCCTGTACGGAGAAAGACGCCCGTGCGTTCGATCCCGTTCCTGTGCACACGGCGAAGCGAACAAGATCACAGTCGGATCACGAGATCGCAACGCAGCTTGCGCACCCGGATGTGCCGCATGTGTCCCGGTGAACGGGTGAGCAAACCTTTCGCCTCACACATGCACCGGAAGAGGTGAAGCTTGTCCCACATACCGGTCGTCGAGTTGACAGTGAAGGTGTGAACCGCTGTCCTTGTGGGCATGCTCGCGAACTTGGCATCCGTGACGACCCGCAGCGCCGGGTCCCTCGGTGCTGCGTGTGTTCGCCGTAGCTGTTGCTGTCCCAGCTGTTGAGCCGACCGTAGCTCCAGCCGCCCGCCGGGACACCGTCCCGGGGCCGCCGTTTGCTCCCCCCGCCCTCGCCCACGGGGCACCCGTTCCCGCACTCTCCGCCAAGGGACCCCCCACCGCATGAACAGCGACAGCGACCTCCAGATCGCCGGCGACCTCCTCGAGGTCCCGCACCTGCTGCAGCCCCCGCGTGAGCACCCCGCCACCGTCGCCGACTTCGTCGGCCTCGCCCGCAGCGTCGCGGCCGACCGCGCCCAGTGGGAGCACCTGGTGCGCTACGACGCGACGAGCCGCTGGTACCACCGGCTGCGCACCGGACCCGGCTACGAGGTGTGGCTGCTGTCCTGGGTGCCCGGTCAGGGCAGCGGACAGCACGACCACGGGCCCTCCTCCGGCGTGCTCACCGTGCTGGACGGCACCCTGACCGAGCGCACCGACCGCGGCACGCGCGCGTTGGCCGCCGGCGCCCAGCGGGTGTTCGCCCCGGGCTATGTGCACGAGGTCGTCAACGACACCCTCGAGCCGGCCGTCAGCCTCCATGTGTACTTCCCGGGCCTGACCGAGATGCCGATGCACACCGCCCCGCACTGCGAGGCCGCCGGCAGCCGCGTGTGACCGTCTGACACTTTGTCGTACCCGCCTGCCAGACTTGGGCCCATGCGCATTGTGGTTCTGGCAGGCGGCATCGGCGGTGCCCGTTTCCTGCGCGGTCTGAAGCAGGCCGCGCCGGACGCGGACATCACGGTCATCGGCAACACCGGCGACGACATCCACCTCTTCGGGCTGAAGGTCTGCCCGGACCTCGACACGGTGATGTACACGCTCGGCGGCGGCATCAACGAGGAGCAGGGCTGGGGAAGAGCCGACGAGACGTTCCACCTCAAGGAGGAGCTCGCCGCCTACGGTGTCGGGCCGGAGTGGTTCGGGCTGGGCGACCGGGACTTCGCCACGCACATCGTGCGGACGCAGATGATCGGCGCCGGCTACCCGCTCAGCGCCGTCACGGAAGCGCTGTGCGACCGCTGGCAGCCGGGCGTGAAGCTCATCCCGATGACCGACGACCGCGTCGAGACCCATGTCGCCGTCGAGATCGACGGCGAGCGCAAGGCCGTCCACTTCCAGGAGTACTGGGTGAAGCTGCGCGCCTCGGTCCCGGCCGAGGCCGTCGTCCCCGTCGGCGCCGAGCAGGCCAAGCCCGCGCCGGGCGTCCTCGAGGCCATCGCCGCGGCGGACGTGATCCTCTTCCCGCCGTCCAACCCCGTCGTCTCCATCGGCACCA
Source organism: Streptomyces sp. NPDC028635 (assembly GCF_040637635.1). Classification (NCBI taxonomy): domain Bacteria; kingdom Bacillati; phylum Actinomycetota; class Actinomycetes; order Kitasatosporales; family Streptomycetaceae; genus Streptomyces; species Streptomyces sp. NPDC028635. The sequence goes on from NZ_JBEZWX010000070.1 coordinate 10,466, forward strand.
TCCTCGCCGTGCCCGGCATCCGCGAGGCCATCGCGGAGGCCGGCGTGCCGGCGGTGGGCCTGTCCCCCATCGTCGGGGACGCGCCCGTGCGCGGGATGGCGGACAAGGTGCTCGCGGCGGTCGGCGTGGAGTCCACCGCCACGGCGGTCGCCGAGCACTACGGCTCCGGACTGCTCGACGGCTGGCTCGTCGACACCGTCGACGCGGGCGCGGTCGAGCGGGTCGAGGCGGCCGGCATCCGCTGCCGGGCCGTACCGCTGATGATGACGGACGTCGACGCCACCGCGCAGATGGCCCGTGCGGCCCTCGCCCTGGCCGAGGAGGTGCGGGGACAGTGAGCGCGCCGCCCGCCGAGGGCTACCGGGTGTGGGCGCTGTCCGGCCTCCCCGAGATCCGGCCCGGTGACGACCTCGCCAAGCTGATCGCCGCCGCCGAGCCCGGCCTGGCCGACGGGGACGTCGTCATCGTCACCTCCAAGATCCTCTCCAAGGCGGAGGGCCGGATCGTCGAGGCCGCCGACCGGGAGGCCGCGATCGACGCCGAGACGGTCCGCGTGGTCGCCCGGCGCGGCACCCTGCGCATCGTGGAGAACCGGCAGGGCCTGGTCATGGCGGCGGCCGGGGTCGACGCCTCCAACACGCCCGCGGGTACGGTGCTGCTGCTGCCCGAGGACCCCGACGCCTCGGCGCGGGCGATCCGCTCCGGCCTGCGCGACCTGCTCGGCGTCCGCGTCGGCGTCGTCGTCACCGACACGTTCGGGCGGCCCTGGCGCTCCGGACTCACGGACGTCGCGATCGGCGCCGCGGGGGTGCGCGTGCTGGACGACCTGCGCGGCGGCACGGACGCGTACGGCAACCCGCTCAGCGCGACCGTCGTGGCGACCGCGGACGAGCTGGCCGCCGCCGGCGACCTGGTCAAGGGCAAGGCCGCCGGGCTCCCGGTGGCCGTCGTGCGCGGACTCCCCCACACGGTGTCCGACGACGACACCGACGGGGCCCGGGCCCTGGTGCGCGGTGCGCGCGACGACATGTTCCGCCTCGGCACCTCCGAGGCGATCCGGCAGGCGGTCACCCAGCGCCGTACGGTGCGGGCGTTCACGGACGCCCCGGTCGACCCGGGCGCGGTCCGCAGAGCGGTCGCGGCCGCGGTGACGGCTCCGGCGCCGCACCACACCACCCCCTGGCGCTTCGTGCTGCTGGAGTCGCAGGAGTCCCGCACCCGCCTGCTGGACGCGATGCGGGACGCCTGGATCGCCGACCTGCGCCGGGACGGCAAGAGCGAGGAGTCCATCGCCAAGCGGGTGCGCCGCGGTGACGTCCTGCGCAACGCCCCCTACCTGGTCGTCCCCTGCCTCGTGATGGACGGCTCCCACACCTATGGCGACGAACGCCGGGACGCGGCCGAGCGGGAGATGTTCGTCGTCGCGGCCGGCGCCGGGGTGCAGAACTTCCTCGTCGCGCTGGCCGGGGAGCGGCTCGGGTCGGCGTGGGTGTCCTCGACGATGTTCTGCCGGGACGTCGTGCGAGAGGTGCTGGGCCTGCCCGCGGACTGGGACCCGATGGGCGCGGTGGCCGTCGGTCACCCGGACGAGGAGCCGCGGCCCCGGCCGGAACGGGACGCGGGGGGCTTCATCGAGGTGCGCTGACCGTACGCTCGTAACGTCTCATCTTTCCCTCCTCACCCCGGGACCTCATTCGTGGCTGGACGGTTCGCCCCCCGGCCGACGCGTACGACCGTGCGCGGCGGCGAGGTCGCCGTACCCCTGGGAGCGGTGCCGCGGCCGGCGCCGGCGCCCGGGCGGGTGCGGACCTGGACCCCGGACGGGCCGCTCGACCTCGGCCTGGTCCTCGGCCCGCTGCGGCGCGGCCCCGGCGACCCGACGTTCCAGGCCATGCCGGACGGGTCGGTGTGGCGGACCAGCCGGACACCGGCCGGGCCGGGGACGCTGCGCGTGACGATGCGCGCCGGGACCGTGCGCGGGGACGCGTGGGGGCCGGGCGCCGAGTGGCTGCTGGAGCAGTTGCCGCGGCTGTGCGGCGCCGAGGACGATCCGTCGGCCTTCGCGCCGCGCCACAAGATCGTGGCCCTGGCCCGGCACCGGCGGCCCGGGCTGCGGCTCGGGCGCACCGGGCTGGTGCTGGAGTCGCTGATTCCGTCGGTGCTGGAGCAGAAGGTCACGACGGTCGAGGCGTACCGGGCGTGGCGGCTGCTGGTACGGCGTTTCGGTGAACCGGCGCCGGGGCCGGCCCCCGGCCGGATGTACGTGATGCCCACCGCGCGGGACTGGGCCCTGATCCCGTCCTGGGAGTGGCACCGCGCCGGCGTCGACGACAAGAGGGCGTCGACGATCCTGCGGGCCGTGCGGGTCGCCGCGCGGCTGGAGGAGGCGACGCGGATGCCTCCGGCGGCGGCGCAGGCCCGGCTGGAGGTGGTGCCGGGCATCGGCCCGTGGACGTCGGCGGAGACCGTGCAGCGCAGCCATGGGGCGGCGGACGCGGTGACCGTGGGGGATCTGCATCTGCCGGGGATCGTGGGATGGGCGCTGGCGGGCGACCGCCACGCCGACGACACGGAGATGCTGCGCCTGCTGAAGCCGTACGCCGGGCAGCGGCATCGGGCGGCACGCCTGATCCTGCTGAGCGGCAGGACACCGGCACGGCGCGCGCCCCGCTTTCCCGTCGGGGACATCCGGGGGTTGTAGCGGCGGGTCGGCTGCGCCGCTGCCCCGTGTGAGGGTCGGCGTGGGGGCGGGTGCGCTCACCGGCGCCGACGGGATGCCGCTGCGCCCGCCCGTGCCGCCCCGGGACCCTGCTCGCAGAGCTGGGGGAGGCACGACTGCCCGTAGTCATGCACGGTCGGGACCGCACCCCCCAGGGCGCGGCGAACTGCGCGAGCAACCACCCACGCATCCGCGGCCGAACGGTCGGCTACTGGTCCGAGGAGAAGCGGAGCGCCCCGGCCGGGATGTGGGCGTCGCACCACACGCGGACGCCCTCGCGGAGTTCGTTGTCGGGGCCGACGGTCGCGCCGTCGCCGATCACGGTGCCCGTCAGCACCGTACGTGAGCCCACGCGGGCCCTCGTGCCGACGAGGGAGTCGGTGATGACGGCGCCCGGTTCGACGACGGCGCCGGGCAGGATCGTGCTGCCGAAGATGCGGGCGCCCTCCGCGATGAAGGCGCCCTCGCCGATCACGGTGCCGCCGGTGAGCTTGGCGTCGGGCGCGACGGTGGCCGTGGGGAGGACGAGACGGTCGCCGCAGCGGCCCGGGACCGCCGGGGACGGCGCCCGGCCCAGCACCAGGTCGGCCGAGCCGCGCACGAACGCGGCCGGAGTGCCGAGGTCGAGCCAGTACGTGGAGTCGACCATGCCCTGGAGGTGGGCGCCGGCCGCCAGCAGCCCGGGGAACGTCTCGCGCTCCACCGACACCGGGCGGCCCGCCGGGATCGTGTCGATGACGGAACGGCGGAAGACGTACGCACCGGCGTTGATCTGGTCGGTGACGATCTCCTCCGGCGTCTGCGGCTTCTCCAGGAAGGCCAGGACCCGGCCGGTCTCGTCCGTCGGGACGAGACCGTAGGCGCGCGGGTCCGTGACCTTCGTCAGGTGCAGGGAGACGTCCGCGCCCGTCGTCTCGTGGGTGCGGACCAGGGCCCGGATGTCCAGGCCGGTCAGGATGTCCCCGTTGAAGACGAGGACGGGATCGTCGGGGCCGGAGTGGAGCCGCGCGGCCACGTTGCGGATCGCGCCGCCCGTGCCGAGGGGCTCCTCCTCCGTGACGTACTCCAGGTGCAGTCCGAGCGACGAGCCGTCCCCGAAGTACGGCTCGAACACCTCGGCCAGATACGACGTGGCGAGGACGATGTGCTCCACGCCCGCCGCTCGCGCGCGCGCCAGCTGATGCGTGAGGAACGGCACGCCCGCCGCCGGCACCATGGGTTTGGGCGTGTTGACCGTGAGCGGGCGCAGCCGGGTTCCCTTGCCGCCGACCAGAAGGATCGCTTCTGTCACCTGTCGTCTCTGCTTCCTGCCGGGACCGGCCGAACTGTCTTTCGGCCGGCCAGTGTATGTCCCGGCCTCAGCGCCCCTGGTAACCCGCCGCCTTGGAACGGGCCGTGCCGAGCTTGCCGTAGAGCTGTTTGCCCGGGCAGTCGGTGGCGAAGCCGTCGCGGTGACCGGAGATCACGTTCAGTCGTACGTTCTTGCCCTTGGCGTAGAGGTTGCCACCGCCGGACTTCAGGTATGTCTTGGCGGTCGGGTTCATCCCGTACAGACCGAGCTTCCAGGCCGCCAGCCGGGCGATGGAGGTGACCGCGGCCGTCGAGGGCTTGCTGGAGCCGAAGGTGCCGATGACGGCGACGCCCATGCTGTTGGAGTTGAAGCCGAGGGTGTGGGCGCCGAGGACCGCCTTGGCCACGCCGCCGGCCCGGCCCTCGTAGATGTTCCCGCACTTGTCGACGAGGAAGTTGTAGCCGATGTCCCGCCAGCCCATGCTCTTGACGTGGTAGCGGTAGATACCGCGGATGACCGACGGGGCCTGGGCGCAGGTGTAGTTGTTGCCGGTGGCCGTGTGGTGCACGAAGGCCGCCTTGACCGACTTCGTGTACACGAAGCCCCTCTCGCGCAACTTCTCGTCCGCGCCCCAGCCGGCCCGCGTGACGATACGCGGGCGCGGCCCGATGTACGGCTTCGCGCGCTCCTGCTGGCTCATCTCGGCGCCGCGCAGGGTGGTCAGCTCCTGCTCGGTCCCGGCGCGGTCGAGGGCCGGGATCTCGGCGGCGCCGGGGGCCACACCGGTCAGGCCGGCGTTGGCGTCGGCGACCTCCCGGACCTGGGTGGTGTCCTCGCTCTCCTCCTCGGGCTCGTCGACGGCGCCGGGGCGCGGGGCGGTGACCGGGGCGTGCCGGTGCGGGGCGGTGTCCCGGCCGGGGTCGACCAGTTCCAGGCGCATCCCGGCGGGCAGCGGGGAGGAGGTGACGGTGACGTTCCTGACGCCGCGTCCGGTCTCCTCGACATGGCTGCTGGAGAGGGTCTCGGCCCGTACCCGGACCTCGACGCCGTCGGAGTCGCCCACCCACAGCGGGGCGGTGGCGCCGTGGACATGGCCGGAGGTGCGTTCGGTGGTGCCGGGGTCGGCGCCGTGGTCCGCGTTGTGCGTGTCGAGGTCCTGCCAGTCGGACCAGGTGTGGGTGCCGAAGGCGCGGGTGCGTACCTGCACCCGGCCGTTCAGTACGGCGTCCGGGTCGTCCCAGACGACGCCGACGAGGGAGAAGTGCCCGGTGTCCCGGCGGGGCACGCCCTGGAGGGCGGAGCCGGGGGCACGGTCGCTGCCGAGCGGGACGAGGGGCAGCGACGCGGTGCTGCCGGGGACCCCGGCGGCCGCGGGAGCCCCGGCCGGTGCCGGGGCCGCCGCGGCGGGCGGGGTCAGCGGAAGGGCGAGTGCGGCCGCGCAAGTGACGCCGATCGAAGATGCAAGCAATCCACGCATGCCAATGATCCTGGACATAGTCAGACATATCTGTCCATCGGGGAATTGACGGGCCGTCGGCTGCCGTTGCGCCAAACCGGTGGCGTGCGGCACGTCCGGGGGCCGGGGCGGCGATGGGTGCGCGGGAGCCGGCGCGCGTACGCTGATGCGGGTGAACGCCACCGATCGCACCCCTGCCGACCTGCTGAGTTCCGCGCTCGCCGCGGATGCCGCGCGCCCGCTGGTGACCTTCTACGACGACGCCACGGGTGAACGTGTCGAATTGTCCGTGGCCACCTTCGCCAATTGGGTGGCCAAGACCGCGAACCTCCTCCAGGACGGGTGGTCCGCCGAGCCCGGCGACCGGGTCGCCCTCCTCCTGCCCGCCCACTGGCAGACCGCGGTCTGGCTGCTGGCGTGCGCCTCGGTCGGAGTCGTCGCGGACGTCGACGGCGACCCGGCGCGGGCGGACTTCGTCGTGGCGGGGCCCGGGGAGTTCGAGCGGGGGCTGGCGTGCACCGGCGAGCGCTACGCGCTGTCCCTCGCACCCCTGGGCCGGCGCTTCGTCCCGGCCCCGCCGGACGGTTACGCCGACTACGCCGTGGACGTGCCGGCCTTCGCCGACCGCTTCGTGCCGTACGCGCCGGTGGACCCGGAGGAGCCGGCGCTGATCGTGGCCGGGGCCGAGCTGACGGGCGCGGAGATCGTGGAGCGGGCGGTCGCCGACGCGGCGGGGCTGGGACTGACGGGACCGGGGTCCCGGCTGCTGTCCGGACTGCCGTACGACACATGGGAGGGCCTGAGCGCGGGCCTGTACGCTCCGCTGGCCTCGGGCGGCTCGGTCGTCCTGTGCCGGAACCTTTCCCTGCTGGGGGAGGAAGCGGTGGCCAAGCGGATCGAGGCGGAACGGGTGTCTTGCACGGCCCGCTGACGCGGCGCCGAGCGTCGGCTCCGGCCGGGTGGGGGGTGGGCTGCGCGCCCCCCGGCGGCCGGGGCCCGGGGGCCGGGCCCCGGCGGCGGGGGCGCGGGGGGCGGGGGGGCGG
>NZ_JBEZWX010000071.1:0-16801 GCF_040637635.1 Streptomyces sp. NPDC028635
CATGTGCCCCCCCCTTGGCGCACGCGGCCGGGGGGGGGGTCCGGGCCCGGGGGGGGGCGGGGACGCCCCTCACGGCGTCTGCGGGGCCGGTCGAGGGCTCAGCCCTTGGCGACGGCCGCCTCGCGGTTGGCCGTGGGCCGGTCGGCCATCACCAGCGGCTCGGACGCGGACTTCGGGGCGCCCATGCCCATGGAGCGCATGATGCCGCCGACGACACCGCCGAGGCACACGACGCCCATGCTGACCCAGAAGCCGACCGGCTGGGCCAGCACCACGAAGGCGCCGGCGGCGCAGAAACCGATGAAGGCGATGATGACACCGGTCCAGGCGGCCGGGGTGTGTCCGTGGCTGCTGCCCGCCATTGCTAGCTCCTCGTTGCCGTGTAAGTCGTACGTGTCCGTGACGGACGTGGTGTTCAGCTCCATTGTCCCGTACGCACGCGCGTGCCGTGCGCCGGGGTGGGCCGTCGGAGCGGGTCAGGCCGGGCCGGCGGCCGGGTCGGTGCCCGTGGGGTCCTCGCCGCGGTCGAGGGCCTTCCACAGGTCCTCGGGGCGGTCGGGGTCGACGGTCCGGGCGGCGCGGCGCGGGCGGGGTGCGCCGGAGCGTTCGTAGCGCCCGGACATCGCGGGCCACAGCCGGCCGTAGCGCAGGGCGAGCAGGCCGGCCAGCAGGATGAGCGCGCCGCCGACGGCGGCGGCGTAGGGCCAGGCGGTGTGGGTGAGCGTGCCCACGGTGGCGGAGGTGTCGCCGGAGGCCGCCGCGGCCTTGTCGTCGAGGGCGGCGCTGTCGCTCGCCCCGATCAGGGCGGCGGCGACGGTGCCCGCGCCGGCCAGGGCGAGGACGGCGGACACCAGCAGCCGGCCGGCGCGGCGCACGGCGAAGACGGCGACGAGCGCGGCCAGGCCCACTATGGCGAGCGCCGCGGGCACTCCGGTGACGTCGCTGCCCTTGGCGGAGAGCGGGAAGGCGCCGCCGGCGACCGTCGCGGTGCCGTCGGCCCAGCGCTGCCGGGTGGACAGCAGTGCGACGGCCGCGCCGAGCGCTCCGCACAGCAGGGCGAGGGCGAGGCTGCGGCGGCCCGACCGGGCGGGGGCGGCTTCGGTACGGGGGTGAGGTACGGCTGTCACGTACTCCACTATCGCCCGGACCCCGGGTGAACCGTCACCCGGGGTCCCGTGAGAAGCGCCCCACCCGCTGGGCGGTGCCCCTACCTGCCGAGCCGGTTGGCGGTGTGCACGGCGCGCAGCACGGCCGCCGCCTTGTTGCGGCACTCGGTGTCCTCGGCGACCGGGTCGGAGTCGGCGACGACACCGGCGCCCGCCTGGACGTAGGCGGTGCCGTCGCGCAGCAGGGCGGTGCGGATCGCGATGGCGGTGTCGGAGTCGCCGGCGAAGTCGAGGTAGCCGACGCAGCCGCCGTACAGCCCGCGCCGGGACGGCTCGAGTTCGTCGATGATCTGCATGGCGCGCGGCTTCGGGGCGCCGGAGAGGGTGCCGGCCGGGAAGCAGGCGGTGAGCACGTCGAAGGCGGTGCGGCCGGGGGCGACGCGGCCGGTGACCGTGGAGACGATGTGCATCACGTGCGAGTAGCGCTCGATGGACATGAAGTCGACGACCTCCACCGAGCCGGGCTCGCAGACCCGGCCCAGGTCGTTGCGGCCGAGGTCGACGAGCATGAGGTGCTCGGCGCGCTCCTTGGGATCGGCGAGCAGCTCGTCGGCGAGGGCCTGGTCCTCCTGCGGGGTGGCGCCGCGGTGCCGGGTACCGGCGATGGGGTGGACCATCGCCCGCCCGTCCTCGACCTTGACCAGGGCCTCGGGCGAGGAGCCGACGACGTCGAAGCCGTCGAAGCGGAACAGGTACATGTACGGCGAGGGGTTGGTGGCCCGCAGCACCCGGTAGACGTCCAGCGCGCTCGCCGTGCACGGCGTCTCGAAGCGCTGCGAGGGGACGACCTGGAAGGCCTCGCCTGCCCGGATGCGCTCCTTGACGTCCTCCACGGCGGCCTGGAAGTCCGCGCCGCCCCAGCGTGCGGTGAACTCGGGCAGCTCGGAGGGCGGCAGTGCCGCGGGCGGCTGGGCGACGGCGCTGGACAGGTCCGCCTGCATGGCGTCGAGGCGGGCGACCGCGTCGGCGTAGGCCTCGTCGACGCCGCTCTCCTGGTCGTTGTGGTTGATCGCGTTGGCGATCAGCAGGACCGAGCCCTCCCAGTGGTCCATGACGGCCAGGTCGCTGGTGAGGAGCATGGTCAGCTCGGGCAGCTTCAGGTCGTCGCGCTCGCCGGGGCCGATCTTCTCCAGGCGGCGGACGATGTCGTAGCCGAGGTAGCCGACCATGCCGCCGGTGAAGGGCGGCAGGTGCAGGTCGTGGGCGAGGTCGCGCGGGGTGTGCAGCGCCTCGAGGGTGGCGCGCAGCGCGGCCAGCGGGTCGCCGTCGGTGGGCACGCCGACGGGCGGGGTGCCCACCCAGTGCGCCTGTCCGTCGCGCGCGGTGAGGGTGGCGGCGCTGCGGACGCCCACGAAGGAGTACCGGGACCAGGAGCGGCCGTTCTCCGCGGACTCCAGCAGGAAGGTGCCGGGGCGTTCGGCGGCGAGCTTGCGGTAGAGGGCGACCGGGGTGTCGCCGTCGGCGAGGAGCTTGCGGGTGACCGGGATGACCCGGCGGTCGGTGGCCAGCTTGCGGAACGTCTCGAGGTCCATGGCGGCCGACCCTACTGATCCGAGCCCGGTGCGCCGGAACCGGCGTCCTTGAGCAGCACGTCGGTGTCGAAGCAGGTGCGCGCGCCGGTGTGGCAGGCGGCGCCGACCTGGTCGACCTTCACGAGCACGGTGTCGGCGTCGCAGTCCAGGGCGACGGACTTCACCCACTGGAAGTGCCCGGAGGTGTCGCCCTTGACCCAGTACTCCTGGCGGCTGCGCGACCAGTAGGTGCAGCGGCCGGTGGTGAGCGTGCGGTGCAGGGCCTCGTCGTCCATCCAGCCGAGCATGAGCACCTCCCCGGTGTCGTACTGCTGGGCGATCGCGGGCAGGAGGCCGTCGGAGCTGCGCTTGAGGCGCGCGGCGATCTCCGGATCGAGGCTGCTGGGCCGGGGAGTGCTGGTCATGGGTGCCATTGTGCCGCGCGGGGGTGACAACGCCTGTGCCGTGTCCGCAGGGTGGTCGTAGGCTGACGGCATGTCGACCTTCGCCAAGCGTGAACGACTCCTGCTCGCCGACCTCCTGGAGACGGCCGGTCCCGACGCGCCGACCCTGTGCGAGGGCTGGCAGACCCGTGATCTCGCCGCGCACGTGGTGGTGCGCGAGCGCCGGCCGGACGCCGCCGGGGGCATCCTGATCAAGCCGCTGGCGTCCCGGCTGGAGAAGGTGATGGAGGAGTTCGCGGCGAAGCCGTACGAGGAGCTGATCCAGCTCATCCGCACCGGCCCGCCGCGGTTCTCACCGTTTCAGCTCAAGCAGATCGACGAGGCGTCCAACACCGTCGAGTTCTACGTCCACGCCGAGGACGTCCGCCGCGCCCAGCCGGACTGGTCGACGCGCGAGCTGGACCCGGTGTTCCAGGACGCCCTGTGGTCCCGGCTGGAGCGCACGGCCCGGATGATGGGCCGCGGCGTCCCGACGGGCCTGGTGCTGCGGCGCCCGGACGGCCAGACGGCGGTCGCCCACCGCGGCACTCCGGTGGTCACGGTGACGGGCGAGCCGTCGGAGCTGCTGCTGTTCCTGTACGGCCGGCAGAACGCGGCGAAGGTGGTGCTGGACGGCGAGGAGGACGCGATCGCCAAGCTGCACGAGGCGAAGGAGCTGGGCATCTAGGTCCTGGCTGCCGCCGGGTGCGGCGCCGGGTCCTGCCGGGTCCTGCCGGGTTCCCGGCTGCGGCTCCCCCGTGGCCGGTCCGTCGTGGCCGGTCCGTCGTGGCCGGTCGCGCTGCGGGTCCGCCGTGGCCGGTTGCGCTGCGGCTCCCTTGTGGCCGGCCGCGGCTTCGATGTGGCCGGTCGGAGGGTTTCCCGCGTCCCTTTCAGGGCGCTCAGCACGTCGGTCGTCGCTCGTCGCGGCGCCACCACCTCGCCGGCCCGGGCGGGGGCCGCGAGCCGCGGCTCCCCCGGCGGGCCGGGGACACGGGCTACGGGAGTTCGGCGCGGCGCAGGTCCCGCGGGCCGGGGACGCGGGCTACGGGAGTTCGGCGCGGCGCAGGTCGCGGGCGATCAGGACGATGACGCCGGCCAGGGCGCTGACGCCCGCGCAGACCGCGAAGACCGGGCCGGTGCCCCACAGGGTCACGGCGCCGCCGACCAGCGGGAAGGTGAGGGGCGCGACGCCGAAGCCGACCAGCGTGGAGACGGACATGACCCGGCCCAGGTAGGCGGCACCGGCGCGGACCTGGACGAGGGCTCCGCACAGCGCGCCGGACAGTCCGGCGCTCACGCCGATGAGGGCGGCCACGCCGGCCGCGGCGGCGACGGACGGGACCTGGGCGAGCGCGGCGATGGCGAGGGCCGCCACCAGGTTGGTCACCGCGGCCACCACCGCGGCGCGGGGTATCCGGCCGCGCCAGGTGATCAGCAGCGCGGCGCCCGCAGCGCCGGTGCCGAAGCCGGCGAGCACCCAGCCCATGCCGGCGGAGCCCCAGCCGCGCTGCTGGGCGAGGACGGTCAGGCCGAGGTTCATCGGGCCGACGAAGCCGAGGTCGCTGAGGGCGGCGGCGAGCACCAGCGGGCGCAGCACCGCGTCCTGCCGGATGTGCCGCAGCCCGTCGCGCAGTTCGGCGAGCACCGGCCGCCGGTCCTGGCGTTCGTCCGGCGGCAGCGCGCCCACCCGTACGCCCAGCAGCAGCGGCAGGGAGACCCCGACGAGCAGTGCGGCCAGGCCGAAGGCGCCGGCCGTGCCGCCGACGGCGACCCCGAGGCCGCCGAGCGGGCCGCCGAGGACGTTGGCGAGCCGGGTGGCCATGCCCCGCATGCCCTGGACGCGGGTGAGCTGGTCGCGTGCGGTGATCCGCGCGGGCAGCGCGCCGGCCGCGGGCAGGAAGACGGCGTCGACGATGCCGAAGAGCACGGCGACCGCGCCGAGCGCCCACAGGCCCGGGCTGGTGGCGAGCAGCAGGGCGGCCGCGCCGAACACGAGGGTGCTGCGGGCGGCGGTGGAGCCGAGGACGACCCGGCGCGGCCCGTAGCGGTCGGCCACCACTCCCCCGCCGAGCATCAGCAGGGCGCGCGGCACGGCGCTGGCCGCGGTGACGAGTCCGGCCTGGGCGGGGGTGCCGCTCTGGACGGCCGCCCAGGACAGGGCGATGTAGTAGACGTTGTCGCCGACCGCGGACGAGGCGTAGGCGCCGAGCCAGCGCAGGACGTTGGGGTCGCGGTGGGCGGGTCTGCCGACCGGGCGGGCGGGTGACGCGAGGGTGGTGGTCACGCGGACCGTCCTCTCGGGAGGGATCCCGGGTCGCGGGATCTCAGGCGCGGAAGGGGAAGCCGTACGTGTGCACCGCGACGTTCTCGCGGCCTTCCGTGTCGCCGGCGTCGGCGGCGGCACGGCCGAGCTCCTCGTACTTGCGCACGAGGTCGTACATCTCCTTGGACAGCCGTGACAGTTCGTCCGCGGTGAGTTTGAGCAGCCACTCGGAGGAGTCGGAGGCGGCGTTCCACTGGGCGCCCCAGTGGGCGCGCTCGTCGAGGAAGCGGCGGTAGGTGTCGGCGCGCTGCTCGAAGAAGAGGCGGCTGGCGGCGGTGTGCGCGGCGGCCTTCTCCGGGGCGTCGCGGAAGTCCTCGTCACGGATGGTGACGCCGTCGGTGGAGGGCTGCCACCAGCGTTCGCGGGCGTCCGCGCTCTGCTTCTCGGCCTCCTCGATCAGGCCGTGCTCGGCGAGCTTGCGCAGGTGGTAGCTGACCAGGGACACGGCCTCGTCGACCTGCTCGGCGAGCTGGGAGGCGGTGGCGGTGCGGGCGATGGTCAGCGCCCGGTACAGCTTCATCCGCAGCGGGTGGGCGAGCGCCTTGAGCGTGCCCACGTCCCGGATGCGGCGGTCTCTTTCCTTGTCCGGCATGCCTCGACCGTAGATGCGAAAGAAAAGTTGCGCAACATATTTTGCACAACTTTCCTTTTGCTTCTGCCCGCGAAAAGGCCCCGGCCGGTCAGTGACCGGCCGGGGCCCGGGTCGAACGCTCGGCTGAGGAGGTCAGCGCACGGGGTGCCCCGCCCCCCGCAGCGTCTGCTTCACCTCGCCGATGCGCAGGTCGCCGAAGTGGAACACCGACGCGGCCAGCACCGCGTCCGCGCCCGCCTCGACGGCCGGGGCGAAGTCGGCGAGCTTGCCGGCGCCGCCCGAGGCGATCACCGGGATCGTCACGTGCTTGCGTACGGCCGCGATCATCTCCAGGTCGTAGCCGTCCTTGGTGCCGTCGGCGTCCATGGAGTTCAGCAGGATCTCGCCCGCGCCCAGCTCGGCCGCCCGGTGGGCCCACTCGACGGCGTCGATGCCGGTGCCGCGGCGCCCGCCGTGCGTGGTGACCTCGAAGGACCCGCTCTCCGTGCGGCGCGCGTCGACCGACAGCACCAGCACCTGCCGGCCGAACCGCTCGGCGATCTCCCGGATCAGCTCCGGGCGGGCGATCGCGGCCGTGTTCACGCCGACCTTGTCGGCGCCCGCCCGCAGCAGCTTGTCCACGTCCTCGGCGGTGCGCACCCCGCCGCCCACGGTGAGCGGGATGAACACCTGCTCGGCGGTGCGGCGCACCACGTCGTACGTCGTCTCCCGGTTTCCCGAGGACGCGGTGATGTCCAGGAAGGTCAGCTCGTCGGCGCCCTCGGCGTCGTAGACCTTGGCCATCTCGACGGGGTCGCCCGCGTCGCGCAAGTTCTGGAAGTTGACACCCTTGACGACCCGGCCGTTGTCCACGTCCAGGCAGGGAATGACTCGGACCGCCAGGGTCATGCGGACACTCCCCGCTCCGCACCGGGGCGGTACGCCTCCACCTCGACCTCGACGACCAGGCTGGGGTCGACGAAACCGGAGACGATGATCATCGACGCGGCGGGCCGGACGGAGTCGAACAGCTCCTTGTGCGCACGGCCGACGTCCTCCACGTCCCGGGCATGGGTGATGTACATGCGCGTCCGCACGACGTCGTCCCGGCCGAGCCCCACCTCCTTCAGCGCCGCCAGGGCGACCTGGAAGGCGTTGACCGCCTGCTCGTACGGGCCGCCCCCGGCGATCTGCCCGTCCACGATGGACGTGCAGCCCGAGACCAGCACCAGGCCGTTGGGCAGCTCCACCGCGCGGGAGTAGCCGAACTGCTCCTCCCAGGGCGCGCCGGTCGACACACGTCGGATGTCGCTCACTTGGCTACCGCCTCCAAGGCCTCTTCCAGGGTGAACGCCTTCGCGTACAGCGCCTTCCCGACGATGGCGCCCTCGACACCGAGAGGTACCAGGCCGGCGATGGCGCGCAGGTCGTCCAGCGAGGACACGCCGCCGGAGGCCACGACCGGGCGGTCGGTGGCCGCGCAGACGTTCTTCAGCAGCTCCAGGTTCGGGCCCTGGAGCGTGCCGTCCTTGGCGATGTCGGTGACGACGTAGCGGGCGCAGCCCTCCTTGTTCAGGCGGTCCAGCGTCTCGTAGAGGTCACCGCCGTCGCGGGTCCAGCCGCGGCCGCGCAGGGTGGTGCCGCGCACGTCGAGGCCGACGGCGATCTTGTCGCCGTGCTCGGCGATGACCTTGGCGACCCACTCCGGGGTCTCCAGGGCCGCCGTGCCCAGGTTGACGCGGGTGCAGCCGGTGGCCAGCGCGGCGGCCAGGGTGTCGTCGTCACGGATGCCGCCGGACAGCTCGACCTTGATGTCCATGGCCTTCGCGACCTCGGCGATCAGTTCGCGGTTGTCCCCGGTGCCGAAGGCGGCGTCCAGGTCGACCAGGTGCAGCCACTCGGCGCCGGAACGCTGCCAGGCCAGGGCGGCCTCCAGCGGGGAGCCGTAGGAGGTCTCGGTGCCGGACTCTCCGTGCACCAGGCGGACGGCCTGGCCGTCGCGGACGTCGACGGCGGGGAGGAGTTCGAGCTTGCTCACAGTGTTCCGATCCAGTTGGTGAGGAGCTGGGCTCCGGCGTCGCCGGACTTCTCGGGGTGGAACTGCGTGGCCCACAGGACGCCGTTCTCCACGGCGGCCACGAACGGCTTGCCGTGCGTGGCCCAGGTGACCTTGGGGGCCTCCATCGCCGTGTGGTGCGTCTCCATGGTCCAGTCGTGGACGGCGTAGGAGTGCACGAAGTAGAAGCGGGCGTCGGCGTCCAGGCCGGCGAACAGCTCCGAGCCGGCCGGGGCGTCCACGGTGTTCCAGCCCATGTGGGGCACGATGTCGGCCTGGAGCGGCTCGACCGTGCCGGGCCACTCGTCCAGGCCGTCGGCCTCCACGCCGTGCTCGATGCCCCGCGCGAAGAGGATCTGCATGCCGACGCAGATGCCCATCACCGGACGGCCGCCGGCCAGCCGGCGCTCGACGATCCAGTGGCCGCGGGCCTCCTTGAGGCCGGTCATGCAGGCGGCGAAGGCGCCGACGCCGGGCACGAGCAGGCCGTCGGCGTTCATGGCGCGGTCGTAGTCACGGGTGATCTCGACGTCGGCACCCGTGCGTGCCAGGGCGCGCTCGGCGGAGCGCACGTTCCCGAAGCCGTAGTCGAAGACGACGACCTTCTTCGGGGTGCTCATCAGCTCCACACCTCCAGCCGCATCACGCCCGCGACCAGGCACATGGCCGCGCCGACGGACAGCAGCACGATCAGGCTCCGCGGCATCTTCTGCTTGACGAAGGAGATGATGCCGCCGATCAGGAACAGACCGACGACGATCAGGACGGTGGACAGACCGTTCATCGCTTTTACAGCGCACCCTTCGTGGACGGGAGGATGCCGGCCGCGCGCGGGTCGCGCTCGGAGGCGTAGCGCAGGGCCCGGGCCAGCGCCTTGAACTGGCACTCCACGATGTGGTGCGCGTTGCGGCCGTAGGGCACGTGCACATGCAGCGCTACCTGGGCCTGGGCCACGAAGGACTCCAGGATGTGCCGGGTCATCGTGGTGTCGTACTCGCCGATCATCGGCGCCATGTTCTCCGGCTCGGTGTGCACCAGGTAGGGGCGGCCGGAGAGGTCGACGGTGACCTGGGCGAGGGACTCGTCCAGCGGGACCGTGCAGTTGCCGAAGCGGTAGATGCCCACCTTGTCGCCGAGCGCCTGCTTGAAGGCGGCGCCGAGCGCGAGGGCGGTGTCCTCGATGGTGTGGTGGGAGTCGATGTGCAGGTCGCCGTCGGTCTTCACGGTCAGGTCGAACAGACCGTGCCGGCCGAGCTGGTCGAGCATGTGGTCGTAGAAGCCGACGCCGGTGGCGATGTCGGTCTTCCCGGTGCCGTCGAGGTCGATCTCGACCAGCACCGAGGTCTCCTTGGTGGTGCGCTCTATGCGTCCAACGCGGTTCATGCCTGGGACTCCTTCTTCACTTCACGGACCGCGTCGAGGAACGCGTCGTTCTCCTGCGGGGTGCCCGCGGTGACCCGCAGCCAGCCCGGCACGCCGTTGTCCCGGACGAGGACGCCCCGGTCGAGGATCCTCTGCCAGACCTCGTGGGCGTCGTCGAACCGGCCGAACTGCACGAAGTTGGCGTCCGAGGCGGTCACCTCGTAGCCGATCGCCCGCAGTGCGCTCACCAGCCGGTCCCGCTCGGCCTTCAGCTGCTCGACATAGCCGAGCAGCGTGTCGGTGTGCTCCAGCGCGGCCAGCGCGGTCGCCTGGGTGACCGCCGACAGGTGGTACGGCAGCCGCACCAGCTGGACGGCGTCCACGACGGCCGGGTGCGCGGCGAGATAGCCGAGACGCAGGCCCGCCGCGCCGAACGCCTTCGACATGGTGCGGGAGACGACGAGGTGCGGGCGGCCTTCCAGCAGCGGCAGCAGCGAGCCGCCGTGGCTGAACTCGATGTACGCCTCGTCCGCGATCACGATCGACGGCTTGGCGGCCTGCGCTGCCTCGTACAGCGCGATCACGGTCTCCGGCGGGACCGCCGTGCCCGTGGGGTTGTTGGGTGTGGTGATGAAGACGACGTCGGGCCGGTGCTCGGCGATGGCCTTCTCGGCGGTGGCGAGGTCGATCGTGAAGTCCTCGTTGCGCGGACCGGAGATCCAGCCCGTGCCGGTGCCGCGCGCGATGAGCGCGTGCATCGAGTACGACGGCTCGAAGCCGATCGCCGTGCGCCCCGGTCCGCCGAAGGTCTGCAGCAGCTGCTGGATCACCTCGTTGGACCCGTTGGCCGCCCACACCTGGCTCGCACCGACCTCGTACCCGGCGGTGCGCGTCAGGTATTCGGCCAGCTTGACGCGCAGCTCGACGGCGTCGCGGTCCGGGTAGCGGTTGAGCGTGCGGGCCGCCTCGCGCACCCGCTCGGCGATCCGCTCGACCAGCGGCTCGGGCAGCGGGTAGGGGTTCTCGTTGGTGTTCAGCCGTACGGGGACGTCCAGCTGGGGCGCGCCGTAGGGGGACTTGCCGCGCAGCTCGTCCCGTACGGGGAGATCGTCGATCCGGACGTTCACTTGCTCTCCGGCACCTTCCAGTCGAACCTCGCCTTGATCGCCGCGCCGTGCGCGGGCAGGTCCTCCGCCTCCGCCAGCGTCACCACGTGGTGCGCGACCTCGGCCAGCGCGTCCCGCGTGTAGTCGACGATGTGGATGCCGCGCAGGAAGGACTGGACGGACAGGCCGGAGGAGTGGCAGGCGCAGCCGCCGGTGGGCAGGACGTGGTTGGACCCGGCCGCGTAGTCGCCGAGCGAGACGGGTGCCCAGGGGCCGATGAAGACCGCGCCGGCGTTCTTCACCCGGTCGGCGACCGCGGCGGCGTCGGCGGTCTGGATCTCCAGGTGCTCGGCGCCGTAGGCGTCGACCACGCGCAGGCCCTCGTCGACGCCGTCGACCAGCACGATCGCGGACTGCCGGCCCTTGAGGGCGGGCACGATCCGGTCGTCGATGTGCTTTGTGGCCTGCACCTGCGGCTCGAGCTCGCGCTCGACCGCGTCGGCCAGCTCCGGGGAGTCGGTGACCAGGACGGCGGCGGCCAGCGGGTCGTGCTCGGCCTGGCTGATCAGGTCGGCGGCGACGTGCGCCGGGTCGGCCGTGGAGTCCGCGAGGATCGCGATCTCGGTCGGGCCGGCTTCGGCGTCGATGCCGATCTTGCCGGTGAAGTAGCGCTTGGCGGCGGCGACCCAGATGTTGCCGGGGCCGGTGACCATGTTGGCGGGCGGGCAGGACTCGGTGCCGTGCGCGAACATCGCGACAGCGGTGGCGCCGCCCGCCGCGTACACCTCGTCGACGCCGAGCAGGGCGCACGCGGCGAGGATGGTCGGGTGCGGCAGTCCGCCGAACTCGGCCTGGGCCGGCGAGGCGAGCGCGATGGACTCGACACCGGCCTCCTGGGCCGGGACGACGTTCATGACCACGGACGACGGGTAGACGGACCGGCCGCCGGGCGCGTAGAGGCCGACGCGCTCGACCGGCACCCACTTCTCGGTCACCGTGCCGCCGGGCACGACCTCGGTGGTGTGCGTGGAGCGGCGCTGCGCGCGGTGCACGAGGCGGGCGCGGCGGATGGACTCCTCCAGGGCCGCGCGCACGGCCGGGTCCAGCTCGTCGAGCGCCTGGGTGAGCGCCTCGGCCGGCACCCGCACCTGTTCCAGCCGGACACCGTCGAATTTCTCCGCGAAGTCGATCAGTGCCGCGTCGCCACGATGATGCACGGCCTCGCAGATCGGACGCACCTTCTCCAGGGCGGCCGCAACGTCGAAGTCGGCTCGGGGCAGCAGGTCACGCAGGGCGGGGCCCTCAGGAAGGGCGTCGCCGCGCAGATCGATTCGGGAGATCACGGTCTCAATTCTCTCAGACCCGCGCTGCGGGCCGTGCGGCCGTATCAGTGGCTGATACACGACGCGATACGGCGCGGGGGTGCGGGCGCGGGCGCGGCGGGGGGTGCGGACGCGGTCGGGGCGGGGGTGCGAGCGGGGGTGCGGCGGCCGGGTCACGCGGCCGATGGGCGCGCGGACTGTCCGGAAGACGACCGTCACTTTGAGTGTTCGGAGTGTCACGGACCGGGCATGAACGGCTGTACGAAGACCGAACTCGCGAGTAGCCGGGGAGGAAGTGAGCGCCGTGACCGAGGAGGTCGGCCTCCACGACACCGGCGAGCTGCCGGACGAGCTGACCGCGACGGAAGCCGGCATGTGGCTGGCCTTCCGCAACGGCAGTGTGTACGACCTGAGCAGCGGCGACCCGACCGTCGACGACCCGCACGGCGGGCACCCGTGGGGGCAGGAGCGCACGGTGCGGGCGCGCATCGTGGCCTGGCTGCTGCTGGACGGCCCGCCCGCCCTCGCGGGCCGCGTCTCCGCGCTGAAGCTCGTCGGGGTGCGGCTCAGCGGCGCGCTCGACCTCGCGGGCGGCACGGTGGCGCCGTACGTGGAGCTGCGCGGCTGCCGCTTCGAGACCGACGTGCTGCTGCCGGAGGCCCGCTTCACGACACTGCGGCTGGTGAACTGCTCGGTGCCGCGACTGGAGGCGGCGCGCCTGCACACCGAGGGCGATCTGCACATGCCGCACTGCCGCTTCCACCGCGGCGTCCGGCTCACCGACGCGCACATAGGCACCGACCTGATGCTCAACGAGGCCATCGTGCACCGTGACCGCACCGGCCGGTCCATCGCCGGGGACGGCCTGAGCGTCGGCCAGGACCTGCAGGCGGAGCTGCTGCGGTCGGACGGGGAGCTGAGCCTGCGCGGCGCGAAGATCGGCGTGTCGCTGAGCCTGCGCGGGGCGCGGCTGGCCAATCCGTACGCCCGTCACGCGCTGAACGCCCCGCAGCTGACCGTGGAGCGCACGCTGTACCTGACCCCGGCCGGCGTCGGCCAGGCGCTGATGGGGGTCACACCGGCGCAGGGGACGCGGATCCAGGCGTTCGAGTGCCGGGGCGGGGTGCGGCTGGACGACGGGCGGTTCGGCGACGCGGTGGACTTCGAGCGGGCCCGGTTCGCGCTCGGTGAGGAGCAGGAGCTGTCGCTGCGCCGCGTGCAGACGCCGGAGCTGCGCTTCCTCGGCGAGCAGCCGCGGCTGGGACGGGTGGTGCTGTCCGGCGCGCGGATCGTCACCCTCATCGACCAGGCCAGCGCCTGGCCGGGCCCCGGGCGGCTGCAGATGGCCGGCTTCACCTACGAGTGCCTGGTGCCGCACGGGCCGTTCCCGCTGGCCGAGCGGCTCGCCTGGGTGGCCGCGGCGACCGCCGAGTACAACCCGGAGCCGTACGAGCGTCTGGCCGCGGTGCTGCGGGGGGCCGGCGAGGACGAGGACGCGCGCGAGGTGCTGCTCGCCAAGCAGCGCCATCGCCGCGGGACGCTGCCGCTCGCCGCGAAACTGTGGGGCTACGCCCAGGACTGGACTGTGGCCTACGGCTACCGGCCGGGGCGGGCCGCGCTGTGGCTGGCGGTGCTGTGGGCGGCGGGTTCGCTGGCCTTCGCGCACGCGGGGCCGCCGCCGGTGCAGCGTGACGAGCACCCGGCGTGGGATCCGGCACTGTTCGCGCTGGACCTGCTGCTGCCGGTGATCGATCTGGGCGAGGTCGGCCAGTGGCAGCTGACCGGCGGCTGGCAGTGGCTGGCCGCCGCGCTGGTCCTGCTGGGCTGGGTCCTGGCGACGGCGGTGGCGGCGGGCGCGACACGACTGCTGCGACGCGGGTAGCCAGAACCGGCGCGAGGCGGCGCCGCGGTGCGGGTAGCCCGACCCGGGCACGGCTGCTGCGCGGCGCCGGGGGTCCGACCCCGGGCGAGACGGGCTGCTCCGGCGCCGGGGGGGCCGACCGGGGCGACGGCTGCTGCGGTGCCGGGAGCGCGGCCCGCGGCTGTCACGGCACTGGTTGCTCGGCCTGCGGGCGTTTCGGCGCGCGGGCGCCACCTGCGGTTACCCGGGGTACGTGGGACATGGGTTCGATAAGTTGAGGAAGGGTCACGTTTTGCTCTTCCTTGACCGCGGGGCGTACAACTTTCGGGAGGTTCCGTGTAGCCACTGGCGCGGCCACGAGCAGCGGCTTTTCAATGGTCGACACCATGGCTCTGCTGCTGCCGTTCATCCGCTCGGGCCGGATGACCCCCACCGCCGCGCACCCCGGCCCCGACGCGGACGCCCCCCACGTCCCGGACGACGAGGTGCTCCTCGACGCGCCCGACTCCCGGCTCGCCCCCGTGCTGGTCGCGGCCGCGCGCGGCGACCACGCGCCCGCCGCCGGGCTGCTCGGCGCGACCCGCGCCGCCGCCGAGTGGGAGCGCCGCGACCGTTACGCCGTGCGGCTCGCCGCCTTCGCGCACTCCCGCCCCGAGTGGCTGGACGTCTGGCGCACGGCCGACCCGCACGACCCGCACGGGCTGGTGGTCGAGGCCCAGCTCGCGGTGGACCGCGCCTGGCGCTCCCCCGCCCGCGCCGAGGCGCTGCGCGAGGTGAGCCCGCTGATCACCCGGGCCGCGCGCGGTGACGACCGTGACCCGGTGCCGTGGCGCATCGCGCTGGACCACGCGCGCGGGGCGCGGGCCGGCCACCGGTACTTCGAGGAGCTGTGGGAGGCGGCGGTGCGGCGCGCACCGCACCACTACGGCTGTCATGTGGCCGCGCTGCGCTATCTGGCGGCCTCCGAGCAGGACGCCCACCGCGCCTGCTTCGACTTCGCCGACCGGGCCGCGCAGGACGCGCCGGCCGACTCGTTCGTCCAGGCGCTGCCGTTGCGTGCGGCATTCGCCTGTCTGTCGGGCCCGCGCGGTGCGAGCGGTTCGCGGGTGGAGCGCGAGCGGCTGGACGCGGCGGCCGACCGGGCGATCGCGCTGTCGGCGCTGCTCGGGCCCGCGGATCCGTGGCCCGCGCCCATCCGGAACCTGCTCATCCATGTGCTGGCCCGGCTGGACCGGCCCGGCGAGGCGCTGGAGCAGCTGCGGATGAACGGCCCGTACGCCACGTCGTTCCCGTGGGAGCGGCAGTCGGAGGACCCGCTGGGGCATTTCCTGCAGGTGCGGGAGGAGCTGCGGGGGGCGGTGGCCGGGGAGCGGTGACCCGCCCGCTGCGGCGGCCCCGAGGTCTGTGACGTGCGGCCGTGGCGGGGTCGCGGGCGTCCACAGCGCGGGCGGGGCGGACATGTGTGCCGGGGCGGCCATTAGGCTTTGGCGCCGTGACCACCGTCCGGCTCCCGCTCTTTCCCCTGAACTCGGTGTTGTACCCCGGGCTCGTCCTCCCGTTGAACGTCTTCGAGGAGCGATATCGCGCCATGATGCGCGAGCTGCTCAAGACACCCGACGACGAACCGCGCCGGTTCGCCGTCGTGGCGATCCGCGACGGCCGTGAGGTCGCGCCCAGTGTGCCCGGCATGCCGGACCAGACGGCGCTACCCGAGCTCGGGCCCGCGGCCGGGTTCGGCACCGACCCGGCGAAGGCCTTCCACTCCGTGGGCTGCATCGCGGACGCGGCGACCGTCCGGGAGCGTGCCGACGGCTCCTTCGAGGTCCTGGCCACCGGTACGACGAGGGTGCGGCTGCTGTCCGTGGACGCCTCGGGGCCGTTCCTGACCGCGGAACTCGAGGAGCTGCCCGAGGAGCCCGGTGACGAGGCCGGGGCGCTCGCGGAAGGGGTGCTGCGGGCGTTCCGGCAGTACCAGAAGCGGCTGGCGGGGGCGCGGGAGCGGTCGCTGTCGACCGGGGCGGAGCTGCCCGACGAGCCGTCGGTGGTGTCGTACCTGGTCGCGGCGGCGATGATGCTGGACACGCCGGCCAAGCAGCGGCTGCTGCAGGCGCCGGACACGGCGTCCCGGTTGCGGGACGAGCTGAAACTCCTGCGCGCGGAGACGGCGATCATCCGTACGCTGCCGTCGCTGCCCGCGGCGGATCTGACGCGTGGGCCGACGAGTCTGAACTGATCTTGGGGAACGGCCGGTATGGCGAAGAAGGCTAAGAAGCAGCAGCAGTCCGGGGGGACGCCGGCGACGGTGGCGCTCGCGGCGGCGGGCGTGGACTTCACGGTCCACGCCTACGAGCACGATCCGAGCCATCCCTCGTACGGCGAGGAGGCCGCCGAGGCGATGGGTGTCTCCCCGGAGCGGGTGTTCAAGACCCTCGTCGCCGACGTCGACGGGACGCTGACCGTCGCCGTCGTGCCGGTGGCCGGGCAGCTGGACCTCAAGGCGCTGGCGTCGGCGGTGGGCGGCAAGCGGGCGGCGATGGCGGATCCCGCGCTGGCCGAGCGCACGACGGGGTATGTGCGTGGGGGGATCTCGCCGCTGGGGCAGCGCAAGGTGCTGCGGACGGTGCTGGACGCGTCGGCTTCCTCGTTCGACACGATCTGTGTGTCCGCGGGGCGCAGGGGGCTGGAGGTCGAGCTGTCCCCGGGGGATCTGGCGAAGCTGACGTCGGCGGTTGTGGCGCGGATCGGGCGCTAGCCGGGTGCGTTGTCGGCTGCGGGTGCCTGCGGCGCGGGTGCCTGCGGCGCTGGGTGCGTTGTCGCCTGCGGGTTTCGTTGTGGCTGGGCGCGATTGCCTGCGGCGCCGGGTGCGTCGTCGTCTGCGGGTTTCGTTGTGGCTGGTCGCGCCGTTCCCCGCGCCCCTTTGGGGCCTGCGGCGGCCCGTTTCCGTCCGGTGGCCGGTTGCGGTTTCGCCTGCGGTGCGTTGTGGGGCGGGGCCGGGGTGGGGGGTGTCCGTCCTCGGTCCGGCCGCCCGTCCCCGACGCGCGCACCCTTGCCCGGTGCCGGCCGCTGCGGGCGGACACCCC
>NZ_JBEZWX010000072.1:0-16211 GCF_040637635.1 Streptomyces sp. NPDC028635
CCGGCACCGGCACAGGGCGCCGTATCGAGTGACGGGCGGCCGGACCGAGGACGGACACCCCCCCCACCCCGGCCCCGACCCACCACGCACCGTTGGCGCGACACCAGCCCACCACGCACCGCAACGGGCCGCCGCAGGCACCAAAGGGGCGCGGGGAACGGCGCGACCAGCCCCCACGCACCCGCACAGGCGCCGCAGGCAACGGCGACCAGCCACAACGCACCCGCAGACGACAACGCACCCAGCGCCGCAGGCACCGGCGACCTACGCGCCCCGGACCACCAGCGCCGTGGCCACGGCCATGAGCCCCTCGCCCCGCCCGGGAAACCCCAGCCCGTCCGTCGTCGCCCCGGACACCGACACCTCCGCCCCCACCACCGACGACAGCAGCTCCTCCGCCTCACCGCGCCGCTTGCCGATCTTCGGCCGCGCCCCGATCACCTGCACCGCGACGTTCCCGATGACGAACCCCGCCTCGCGTACGATCCGGGCGGCCTCCGCCAGCAGCGTCACCCCCGACGCCCCCGCCCACTCCGGCCGCCCGGTCCCGAAGTGCTGACCGAGGTCCCCGAGCCCCGCCGCGGAGAACAACGCGTTGCACGCCGCGTGGGCGACGACGTCCGCGTCGGAGTGCCCGGCGAGCCCGGGCCCCTCCCCTTCCCACTTCAATCCCGCGCACCACAGCTCACGCCCTTCCTCGAAGGCGTGGATGTCGGTACCGATCCCGACCCGCGGAAGCACGGGCACGGTCCCCTCAGAACCCATCGTTCAGCCTCCGCCGCGCGAGAACCGCCTCCGCCAGCACCAGGTCCAGCGGCCGCGTCACCTTGAACGCCTCCTCGTGCCCCGGCACGACCACCACCCGCTCCCCGAGCTGCTCGACCATGCTCGCGTCGTCGGTCACCTCACCGGTCACGCTCTCGTGTGCCCGCACCAGCGTCGCCCGGTCGAACCCCTGCGGTGTCTGCACGGCCCGCAGCCGCGCCCGCGACGGCGTGGCCAGCACCGGCTCGGGCTCGCCCTCCACCGCCGCCGGCTCCACTTCCTTCACGGTGTCCGCGAGCGGCACCGCGGGAACCACGGCCACCGCACCCCCGCGGACCGCCTCGATCACCGCGTCCACCGTGTCGACGGGCACCAGCGGCCGCGCCGCGTCGTGGACCAGCACGATGTCGTACTCACCGGGCAGTGCGTCCAGCCCGAGCTTCACGGACTCCTGCCGCGTCTCCCCGCCCGGCACCACGAGGAAGTCCGTCCGGTCGGGGAGCGCGTGCGCGTCGAGCAGGCTCTTGACCTCGCCGGCGCCGTCCGGCGGGGCCACGACCACGACGAGGGAGACGGACCGCGACGCCGCCATGGCGCGCACCGCGTGCACCAGCATCGGCGTGCCGCTCAGCGCGCGCAGCGCTTTGGGGGCGCCGGGCCCCAGGCGTACGCCGCGACCTGCGGCCGGGATCACCACGGCCGTACGCGGCTCGGGGGCTGAGGGACGCGAAACGTCAGACATCGGTTCCTGTCAGGTTTGTGTGCTCGGCCCCGGTGGGTATGGCCTCACCGTGCCGGGCGCGCGACGCTCTGACCGGACCCTTCCGTGACCCTGGTCGAGCCGGCGGGCCGACCCCGGCACATCGGTATCGGGGGTTTTCCCCCGGACAGGACGACGGCTCGAGTACGACAGCTCGGCAGGACGACAGCAGGACCGCAGCGACGTCACGTGCGCGGATATGGAACGTACGAGACGTAGCGTACGCAGCGACGGGCGTACGCGGCGACGGAAACGAACATGCCGCAGCGCCCGGCGACACAGTCAGGTCATCGGGCACCGCGGCATTTCACACCGTGCTGAACTGAGGCGGACGGGGCCGCGTCAGGACGCGAGAACCTCGTCGAGGAGGGCCTCGGCCTTGTCCTCGTTCGTGTTCTCCGCGAGGGCGAGCTCGCTCACCAGGATCTGCCGCGCCTTGGCGAGCATGCGCTTCTCACCTGCGGAGAGTCCACGCTCGCGCTCACGACGCCACAGGTCACGCACGACTTCCGCGACCTTGATGACATCGCCGGAGGCGAGCTTCTCCAGATTTGCCTTGTAACGACGGGACCAGTTCGTGGGCTCCTCGGCGTACGGAGCGCGCAGCACCTCGAAGACCCGGTCCAGCCCGTCCTGACCGACCACATCACGCACGCCGACGAACTCCGCATTGTCCGCTGGCACACGTACCGTCAGGTCACCCTGGGCGACCTTCAGCACCAAGTAGGTCTTGTCCACGCCTTTGATCTGGCGAGTTTCGATAGCCTCGATCAGCGCGGCCCCGTGATGGGGATAGACCACGGTGTCGCCAACCTTGAACGTCATGTGACAGGTACCCCTTCCGTGGCTATCCAGGGTAACACGGATACGGCGTCTTCTGAATGGCGTTTTCGCAGGTCAGGGCATATCTCGGGGCTTGACAACAGCGACGGGAACGTGCTGCGACGGGCGAGCGGAGGCAGGTATTCGCAGGTGGGAGCCGCTTCCCGGGGCACACGAAACGCGCCCGTCACAACCTCCGGGAGGCTCCTCCACGGGGTCGAACATCCCCAAATGTCTGGTTCCGTGTGTGCGACTTGCGCTACTCCGTTCGGCCCACCGGAGGCGCTTACGCGCCGAATCCGGAATTGATCACGGCACACCCGGAAGGCACCGGGAAGCGATCCGGAAGGAAGCAGGAAGGGCGCGGGAAGGGAGCGGGAAGGCAGGGGCGAAGGGAGAGGGGAAGGAAGCGGGAAGGCCGCCGGAAGGGCACCGGCTCTTCCCGGCGTGATCAATTTCGGCGACGGCCGTGCATTCTTCACGGAATATTCGCCTACGGCATCGCGAAGACCTGCGGCGACTTATGTGAATGGCGTACGAAGCCAGTGATCCATGTGACTGGTGAGTCAGAAGTGACTCAGGGCGACCTGTGAGGGAGGGGGCCGTGACGGGGTCCTCCCCGTACCGCCTGCCGAGCGATCCGGCGGCTCCGGGGAGGGTCGGGTGCGGCGGCGCGGGAACGGCTCGATAACCTAAGCGCGCTGACTGACCCTTAGGGCGGCTTTACAAGGAAAGCTGCCCCTGCGTTCAAGGAGTTGCCGCCGCCGTGAGCAGCAGCCTTCGACGCGGCGCCCTCGCCGCCTCCGTCACCGCCCTCTCGATCGCCTCGCTGGCCGCCTGCGGCTCCGGGAACAACGCCCAGACCCTGCAGATCAAGCCCGACAACGCCGCCACGAGCGTCGGGAACATCAAGATCCAGAACGCGCTCGTCATCACCCAGCCCGACCGCGAGTCCACGGGACCGGCCGCTGTCTCCGCCACCCTGTACAACTCGGGCACGACCGCCGAGACCCTGGAGACCATCAAGGTCGAGGGCGTCGCCCAGCCGGCCGACCTCAAGCCCGCCACGGGCAACGGCAAGGTGATCGTCCCCGCCGGCGGGTCCGTCGTCATCGGCGGCAAGGGCAACGCCGCGGCCACCCTGCACGGCAGCCGGGAGGCGACGCAGGACGGCAGCGTCCAGAACATCACCTTCACGTTCAGCAAGGCCGGGGACGTCACTCTGAGCGGCTACATCGTGCCGGCCAAGAGCTACTTCTCCGAGTGGGGCCCGAGCGAGGTCCCGAGCGCTCCGGCGCAGAGCCCCTCGCAGAAGCCGTCCGGCTCCCCGTCGGGTTCCACCTCGCCGAAGGCGTCCCAGACGCCCTCCGGCACCCCCTCCGACCAGGCGTCCGCGAGCACCTCGCCGTCGGCCGGCCACTGAGCCGTCGCCGTACCGGCGTACCGGCGTACCGGCAGAGTCGCTAGCGCGCCGAAGGGCGGCACCCCGCACGGGGTGCCGCCCTTCGCCGTGGACGGAGATCCGGCGACCGCGGTTTACGGCTCGAACTTGTAGCCGAGGCCCCGCACCGTCACCAGGTAGCGCGGCGCGCCCGGGTCCGGCTCGATCTTGGCGCGCAGCCGCTTGACGTGGACGTCGAGGGTCTTGGTGTCGCCCACGTAGTCGGCGCCCCAGACCCGGTCGATGAGCTGCATACGGGTCAGCACGCGGCCCGCGTTGCGCAGCAGCATCTCCAGCAGGTCGAACTCCTTCAGCGGCAGGTCGACCTTGGAGCCGCCGACGGTGACCACGTGCCGGTCGACGTCCATGCGGACCGGTCCGGCCTCCAGCGCGGCCGGCGCGACCTCCTCCGGCTCGCCGCGACGGCGCAGCACCGCCCGGATGCGGGCGACCAGCTCCCGCGAGGAGAAGGGCTTGGTCACGTAGTCGTCGGCCCCTATTTCCAGGCCGACGACCTTGTCGATCTCGCTGTCCTTGGCGGTCACCATGATCACCGGGACGTTGGAGCGGCCGCGCAGCTGCCGGCACACCTCCGTACCGGGCAGACCCGGCAGCATCAGGTCGAGGAGCACGAGGTCGGCGCCGTTGCGCTCGAACTCGTCGAGTCCGTCGGGGCCGGTGGCCGCCACGGCCACCTCGAAGCCCTCCTTGCGGAGCATGTACGACAGGGCGTCGGAGAAGGACTCCTCGTCCTCGACGACGAGCACACGGGTCACGGAAGGACCTCCGGGGCGGAAAGCGTTTCGTACGCGGATGAGTCGGGGGTGTGGGACGAGCCGCGCGAGGGCTCGGTGGACCGGCCGGCCCCGTCGGGGGCGTCCTCGCCTTCGAGGTCGGGGTGCTGGTGGGCGCGGTCCCGGCCCGCACCAGCCTCCGGCAGTCGCAGGGTGAAGGTGGAGCCCTGTCCCTCGGCGCTCCACACCGTGACCTCCCCGCCGTGCGAGGCGGCCACGTGTTTGACGATGGCCAGGCCCAGGCCGGTGCCTCCGGTGGCACGGGAGCGGGCCGGGTCGACGCGGTAGAAGCGCTCGAAGATGCGCTCCTTGTCCTTGTCGGAGATGCCGATGCCCTGGTCGGTCACGGCGATCTCGATCATGTCACCGCCGGGTGCGGTGAGCCGCCGGGCGGCGATGCCCACGCGGGTGCGGGCCGGGGAGTAGTTGACGGCGTTCTCGACGAGGTTGCCGAGGGCGGCGGCGAGCTGCCCGCGGTTGCCCCAGACGGCCAGGTCCGCCGTACCGCCCGCCGCCATGGTGATCTGCTTGGTGCCCGCCTGGTGGCGGCAGCGGTCGATGGCCTCGGCGACGAGTTCGTCGACCCGCACCGGTTCGGCGTCCTCCAGCGGGTCGTCGTTCTGCACCCGGGAGAGGTCGATGAGTTCCTGGACCAGGTTGGTCAGCCGGGTCGCCTCGATCTGCATGCGCCCGGCGAACCGCTGCACGGCCTCCGGGTCGTCGGAGGCGTCCATGACGGCCTCGGACAGCAGGGAGAGCGCGCCGACCGGCGTCTTCAGCTCATGGCTCACGTTCGCCACGAAGTCCCGCCGGACCGCCTCGATGCGCCGGGCCTCGGTGAGGTCCTCGACGAGCAGCAGCACCAGGCGCGACCCGAGCGGGGCGACCCGAGCGGAGACGGCGAGCGCCTCCCCGCGTCCGGTGCCCCTCCTGGGCAGGTCGAGCTCGACCTGTCGTATCTCCCCGTCCCTGCGGGTGTCGCGGGCCATCTGGAGCATCGGCTCCACGGAGAGCCGGCCGCCGCGCACCAGCCCGAGGGCGTACGCGGCGGAGCTGGCCTTGACCACGGCGTCCGCCTCGTCGAGGACGACGGCGGAGGAGCGGAGTACGGACAGGACGGTGTCGACGCCGGGCGGGAGCACGGCCTCGGTGTGCAGAGAGGTACGAGTGGGGCGCTTCTGCTCCCGCTCGCTCCAGCGGAACGCCAGCATGGCGATCACACCGGTGAGCACCCCGGCGATCGCAGCCGCTGCGGCGACCGCCGCGTTCACGTCCATGCCACCAGGTTAGGCATGGGATCCGACATGCCCACAGCCGTCCGGGTGTCAGCTCGAACACTCGTCGCCCAGAGTTCACCTTGGGGCCAGGATTGGTTCATTTGGGGTCGCGGAACCGGACGCACAAGGGCCGGAACGTGGGAGCGTGGGGTCGGGAGCCCTGCCCGGAACCCCGGACGACACGCACGAGAGGGAACCTGATGCGGGACGCGTACCACGAGGAACTGGACTCGATCGGCGACGGTCTGGTGGAGATGGCCCGGCTGGTCGGGTCGGCGATCGGGCGCGCCACGACCGCCATCCTGGACGCCGATCTGAAGCTGGCCGAGAGCGTCATCGAGGCCGACCAGAAGGTCGACGAACTGCAGCACGACCTGGAGGCGCGAGCCATAGCGCTGCTCGCGCGGCAGCAGCCGGTGGCCACGGATCTGCGGATCGTGGTCACCTCGCTGCGCATGAGCGCCGACCTGGAGCGCTCCGGCGACCTGGCCCAGCACGTGGCCAAGCTCGCCCGGCTGCGTTTCCCGGCGCGCGCGGTGCCGCAGGACATCCACGCCACGATCCTGGAGATGGGCCAGCTCGCGCAGCGCCTGATGGCGAAGGCGGCCGAGGTGATCATCACCAAGGACGTCGACCTGGCGCTCCAGCTGGAGCAGGACGACGACGCGATGGACCTGCTGCACCGCACGCTCTTCCAGCACCTGATCGACGACCGCTGGAAGCACGGCATCGAGACGGCCGTCGACGTCACCCTGCTGGGCCGCTACTACGAGCGCTACGCCGACCACGCGGTCGCCGTCGCCAAGCGGGTGGTGTACCTGGTCACGGGCGAGCACGCGGACGAGCTGCAGGCGGACATCCAGTCGGTGCCGGGGGCGGAGAGCGCCTGAGGCGGTGCTCGCGGGGGCGCGCAGCGAACCGCGCGCGCTCGTATGCGCCGTTGATGCGCCCGACGGACCGGGCATGCAATGGGCACAGGCACGAGCCTCGTCGAGGAGGAACCATGGCCGATTCCCCCAGCACGCCCGGTACGACGTCCGAGCCCGCTCAGGACCGCCCGACCGAGCAGCCCGCGCAGATCAGGAACCTGACCCTGATCGCTGCCTGCGGCTGCGGCTCGGGCTGCGGGTGCGGCTGCCAGTCGGGCAACCCGTGCCAGTGCGGCTGACCCACTGACGCGCCACCGAGGACCCCGGCCGCCGATCCGGCGCCGCCGGGGCCTTCGGCGTGCGCGGCCGGGACCTTCGGCGTGCGCCGCCGGGGGCGCGGGCGGAGCATGAGGGGGAGAAAACGCACCCGCGGCAGAAGGAGGTGCGGACCATGCCGGAGTTCATGGACATCCACCACGGCATGACGGGCATCACGGCGGACCAGCTGATGGAGGCGCACCAGGCCGACCTCGCCATCGAAGGGGAGGAGAACGTCCACTTCAAGAAGGCGTGGGCGGACCCGAAGTCCGGTGAGGTCTACTGCCTCTCGGAGGCCCCGTCGGCCGAAGCGGTCCAGCGGGTCCACGAACGCGCAGGTCACAAGGCGGACGAGGTGCACGAGGTGCCGCTGTCGGTCTGAGCCGGTACCGCACGCGGTCCCGGCCGCACCGCTGTCATGGTGCCTTCCGGTGGCCTCAGGCGCGTGGCTTCCTACGCCCCTGGGGCGCGGAAGGCGACCTGCCGGCGGCTCGCCTGGTCGATCTCCTCGACCGTGAGGAGCGGAGTGGCACGGGTCGTCAGCGCCCCGCTGGCCTTGACGGCGAGGCTGATGGCGGCCATGGAGACCGGGTCGGGGAGGTCGATGACGCACACGAGGTCGTCCTCCCCGAAGGCGAAGTACAAGAGCTCGACCGTCCCGCCCAGTTCGGCGACGACCCGGTCGACCGCGGCACGACGGCCGCTCCCCCCTTCTCTGAGGAGCCCCTTCGTGCCCTCGGGCGTGTAACTGGCCTGGATGAGGAACTTCGGCATGGGGACGCTCCCGGCCCGTGGCTGATCCGATACCTCAAGGACCTTCCCGCGCGGGCCTCCGCCCCCACACCCGGCGCGCCCGGATTCACTCGTTGGCGCCGTGCGCGGCAGCCGCCGGGTCCGGCGACGACGCGCAGTGGACGGCGCCGCGGTCAGCCGCGCCCGCGCCGCCCGGGTTCCGGGACGGTCTCCGGTGCGTCGTCGAACGCGAAGGTGTCGTCCTCCCCGAAGTCCGGGGCCTGGAAGGGGTTCGTCACGGGGGGCGGCGATGCCGCGCCGGAGGACTGGGTGTGCCCGTCCGGGGCGGAGAACATCTGTGTCACTTCGATGGGAGGACTCTCTTTCGTCACAGGTCCCTCAGGGAGCCTGGTGTGCCGTGACCGGGCACAGCGGTCCTACAACTTGGTCATCTTGGCGTACGGGCTCAAGATCCGCATCTGCGCCGTGCCGAAATCCACGAGCGCCGCGATCCCGTCCTCGATGCCGACCACCCGGCCGAGGCCGTACACGTCGTGGGTGACCTGGTCGCCCAGGTCGAAGTACTTGGGTGCCGGCGCGACCGGCGCTTTGAAAGGACTGGTCGGCAGGTGACGCTTGGGTGCAGCAGGCTTCGTCATGGTTCAGTATGAGCCCACGCACAGGCCCTCCGCTGTGGCCACCGGCACAATCCCGCCCCCACCGCACTCTCCCACCCCGCTGACCTGCTGCTTCGCAACCACACGCAGCCGAAACTCGTACCCCGACCGACCCGATCTGCCGTGCATGCGCACCAGGACGCACTGCCGTCCGGCCGGTAGGGCACCCGAAAAGCCGTGGCCGGCGTTTTCGAGGGCGCGTACGCTCCCGTTCGCCGAGGCAGGGGAGCGAGATGTCCGACGAAGAATCCACCGAGTACTACACGCTGCTCTGCGACGACCCGTCCCACGAGGTGGTGCTCCTCGACTGCGGGCCCCGCGAGATGGATGTGACCCGAGCCGTGCGCAAGGTGACCGGGCTGAGCTTGTGGCACAGCCGGGTCCTGGCGCGCCGAGCGCCCGTCACCCTCCTTGGGTGTCTGTCTGCGTACAGGGCCCAGTCCGCTGTCGCTTCGCTCCAAAGTGCCGGAGCCAGAGCGGAGTGGAGACAGGAGCCGGAGCCCGGAGAGCGCACGGCCCCATCGCCCTGACGGCCCAGAGACGGCCCAGGGCAAGAGAAAAGCCCCCTCCCGGCGGAGAAACCGCAGGTAGGGGGCCTGTTCGTGGGCGCTTACTTCTTCTTGCCCTGGTTCTTCACGGCCTCGATTGCCGCTGCGGCTGCCTCGGGGTCGAGGTACTTGCCGCCCGGGGTGACCGGGTGGAAGTCGGCGTCGAGCTCGTAGTAGAGGGGGATGCCCGTCGGGATGTTCAGGCCGGCGATGTCGGCGTCCGAGATGCCGTCCAGGTGCTTGACCAGGGCGCGCAGGGAGTTGCCGTGGGCGGCGACCAGGACCGTGCGGCCGGTCAGGAGGTCGGGGACGATCGCGTCGTACCAGTACGGGAGCATCCGGATGACGACGTCCTTGAGGCACTCCGTGTCCGGGCGCAGCTCCGGCGGGATCGTCGCGTAGCGGGCGTCGTGCGCCTGGGAGAACTCCGAGTCCTCCGACAGCGGCGGCGGCGGGGTGTCGTAGGAGCGGCGCCACAGCATGAACTGCTCCTCGCCGAACTCGGCGAGGGTCTGCGCCTTGTCCTTGCCCTGCAGGGCGCCGTAGTGGCGCTCGTTCAGGCGCCAGGAGCGGTGGACCGGGATCCAGTGGCGGTCCGCGGACTCCAGGGCGAGCTGGGCGGTGCGGATGGCGCGCTTCTGGAGGGAGGTGTGGACGACGTCGGGGAGCAGGCCGGCGTCCTTGAGCAGCTCGCCGCCGCGCGTCGCCTCCTTCTCGCCCTTCGCGGTCAGGTTGACGTCCACCCAGCCGGTGAACAGGTTCTTCTCGTTCCACTCGCTCTCGCCGTGGCGGAGGAGGATCAGCTTGTACGGTGCGTCGGCCATAAGGATGAGCGTAATCGAAGGCTCCGGGCCGGTGCCGTGGGCGCTCGCAGCGCGGACGGTTGACGGGGTTTGTTAATCGAGTGGTTTCCCCGGCCTCGACTTTGTAAGTTGCGGATACCTGTTGCGCCGCTTACATCCCACGGGGGGATCCGCCATGCCGTCCGCCGCACTGTCCGACCTCAGACGTGCCGCCCGGGAGTCCGTCGCCGGGCTGCCCCGCGCCTTCTGGTGGCTGTGGACCAGCACCCTCGTCAACCGGCTCGGCGCCTTCGTGGCCACCTTCATGGCCCTCTACCTCACCCTCGACCGCGGCTACTCCGCCTCCTACGCGGGCCTCGTCGCCTCCCTGCACGGGCTGGGCGGCGTCGTCTCCTCACTCGCGGGCGGGGTCATGGCCGACCGGCTCGGGCGGCGGCCCACCCTGCTCCTCGCGCAGACCGCCACGGCCGCCTCCGTCGCCCTGCTCGGCTTCATGACCGACCCGGTCGCCATCGCCGCCGTCGCCTTCCTCGTCGGGATGGCCTCCAACGC
Source organism: Streptomyces sp. NPDC028635 (assembly GCF_040637635.1). Classification (NCBI taxonomy): domain Bacteria; kingdom Bacillati; phylum Actinomycetota; class Actinomycetes; order Kitasatosporales; family Streptomycetaceae; genus Streptomyces; species Streptomyces sp. NPDC028635. Next base: position 10,359 of record NZ_JBEZWX010000072.1, read on the forward strand.
CTCCCGGCCCGCGGTGCAGGCGATGATGGCCGACATCGTGCGGCCCGAGGACCGGGTGCGGGCGTTCTCCCTGAACTACTGGGCGATCAACCTCGGCTTCGCCGTCTCCTCCATGGCCGCCGGCTTCATCGCCGAGGTCAGCTACCGGGCCGGCTTCCTCATCGAGGCCGGGATGACGCTGGTGTGCGCGATCGTCGTCTTCCTAAAGCTGCCCGAGTCGCGGCCCGTCCAGAGCGCCGACGGGCCGAAGGCCCCGGACGTCGGTCTCGGCACCGTCCTGCGCGACGGGCGGTTCATGGGGGTCGTCGGCCTGTCCTTCCTCGTCGCGCTGATCTTCCAGCAGGGCTCGGTGGGACTGCCCGTCGCCATGGGCACGGCCGGCTTCACGCCCGCCGACTACGGGCTCGCCATCGCCGTCAACGGCATCCTCATCGTCGTCCTCCAGATCCCCGTCACCCGGTTCATCGAGCACCGCGACCCGCGGCGGCTGCTCGTCGTCTCGTCCCTGCTCGCCGGGTACGGCTTCGGGCTCACCGCCTTCGCCGGGTCGGTCGGCGTCTTCGCGCTCACGGTCTGCGTGTGGACCCTCGCCGAGATCGTCAACGCGCCGACGCAGACCGGTCTCGTCGTGGCGCTGTCGCCGGTGCACGGGCGCGGGCGCTACCAGGGCATGTACACCCTGTCGTGGTCCGTGGCCGCCCTGGTCGCGCCGCTGATGTCGGGTGCGGTCATCGACCGGTACGGGGCGCAGTGGCTGTGGGGGCTCACCGCGGTCGTCGGGACGGTGGCGGGCGCCGGGTACGCCGTGCTGATGCGGCGCCTGCCCCGGGAGGAGCCGGAGCCCGTGCCGGCGCCCGTCGTCGAGGCCGGCGTCACGGATGCATCCGCGCGCCCTTGAGCACCTTGTCCACCGCGTTGCGCGGCCCGTACACCGCCAGCCCCACCAGGTCCAGGTCGGCCGCCGGCACCGCCCGCACCGCCGCCCGGTTGTCGCGGTCGTTGCCGGTGGTGAACAGGTCCGCCGTGAAGACGGCCCGGGGCAGCGCACGGGAGAGCACGCGCGCGTGGGCCGCCGTCAGCGTCTCCTTCGTGCCCGCGAAGACCAGCACCGGCTGGCGGAACATCGGCAGGTAGCCCGTCCCGTCGGCGTCCTCGTACGGCTCCCCGATCACCTCGGGGAACTGTGTGCCGAGGCCGCTGACGAGGAAGGCGGTGACGTTCAGGCGCTGCCAGGTCTCCAGGTCCTCGCGCAGCAGCACGGCGATCTTGGTGTCGAAGCGGACATCGGAGCGGATGGCGGAGTGGATGCCGGCGCGGGTGTCGGAGTGGATGTCGGCGCGGGTGTCGGAGTGGATGTCGGAGGGGATCGGATCGGCGTCGTTCATGGGCATGAGACTCGCCGACGCCGTACGGCCCGGTCTTGTACGTTCTTTGCATGGCCGCGCAGCGTGAGGTGTCCGCGTGGCGGCCCCGCGTTCCCGGGGTCGTCGAGGTCTTCCACGCCCACTTCACCGAGTACGCCTACCCGATGCACGTCCACGCCGCGTGGACGCTGCTCATCGTCGACGACGGCGCCGTGCGCTACGACATCGAGCGGCACGAGCACGGCACCCTGCGCGACACGGTGTCCCTGCTGCCGCCGCACGTCGCGCACAACGGGGCCCCCGCCACCGCGGACGGCTTCCGCAAACGGGTCCTCTACCTCGACTCCTCGCGGCTCGGCGAGGACCTGATCGGGGCCGCCGCGGACTCGCCCGACCTGCGTGATCCGCTGCTGCGGCGGCGAGTGGGACAGGTGCACGCGGCGCTCGCCCGGCCCGGCGAGGAACTGGAGGCGGAGAGCCGGCTGACCCTCGTCGCCGAGCGGCTGCGCACCCATCTGCGGCCCCGCCTCGCGACCGAGGCGCGTCGCCCCGATCCGGTGCTCGCCCGCAGGCTGCGCGAACTGCTCGACGCGCGCGTGCCCGAGGGCATCACCCTGGAGGAGGCGGCACGTGTGGTGCAGGCCCATCCCGCGCACCTGGTGCGGGCGTTCAGCCGGGCCTACGGCATCGCGCCGCACCAGTACCTGACGTCGCGGCGGGTGGAGCGGGCCCGGCGGCTGCTGCTGGAGGGGCAGCCGGCGAGCGCGGTCGCGGCCACCACCGGGTTCTACGACCAGGCCCATCTCACCCGTCATTTCCGGAAGTTGGTGGGAGTGACGCCGGGTAAATACGCCATTTTGCGCCATGGTTGAAAGCCGCACCCTTCCGTAGTCTGCGCTCATGGACTGGCATGCGTGGCACGACGCGTACGACGTTCCCGACTCCTATCTCGGCCGCCGTCTCGCCCTCGTCCAGGAGCGGGTCCGGCACGCGCTGGACACCGCGCCGCCGGGTCCGCTCACGGCGGTCAGCCTGTGCGCCGGGCAGGGGCGGGACCTGATCGGCGTACTGGCCCGGCACCCCCGGCGCGACGACGTGCGGGCGCGGCTGGTGGAACTGGACGAACGCAACGCGCTCTTCGCGCGTGCGGCGGCCGCGGCCGCCGGTCTGGACGGGGTCGACGTGGTGTGCGGGGACGCCGCGCTCACCGACCACTACACCGCCTACGCGCCGGCCGACCTGGTCCTGCTGTGCGGGGTGCTCGGCAATCTCACCGACACCGACATCGAGCGCACCCTCGACCACTGCACGCAGCTCTGCCGCGAGGGCGGCACGGTGGTGTGGACGCGGACCCGGCACCACGACACGCATGTGTGCAGCTGGCTGGAGAAGCGGGGCTTCGAGCCGGTCTGGGTCTCGGGCCCGGAGATCCCGTACGGCGTCGGTGAGCACCGCTTCGCCGGCGAGCCCGGGGTGTTACCGCCGGGGCAGCGAATGTTCACCTTCGTCGGCTACCACGTCCTGCACGGCAACCTCTTTCCCAGTGGCGGGAGTTGACGGGTCGACGAGAAGAGGCGGAAGCACCCCGTCCGGACGTGTGTTCGGATAGCGTTCCGGCCATGGACGACACACAGGACACCCGCACATCCACCACACCCTCCACGCCCCGCTCCCTGCGCGCCCGTCGGGTCACGACCGCCGTCGCGGGGGCGGCGGCCCTGGTCACGCTCGCCGTGGGCGCCGCCCTCGCGGCCGACGGCGACGGCGGCTCGACCCCGCCCACCGCGTCGTACAGCACTCCCGCCGACACCTCCGGGGGTGACAGCGGCGGGTCCGTCGGCGTCACCTCCGGCGGGGGCGACGAAGGTTCAGTGAGCGGGTCCGGCGGCGTCGACGGCGGTGGGTCCGACGGCGGCGTCGATTCCGGTGGGACCAGTGGCAGCGGCGGGGTGAGCGTCGGCGGCGGGGACGGCGACCCGAGCCCGACGACACCGCCCGACCCGACGACCCCGCCGGACACCACCCCGCCCAGCCCGGACCCGTCCGCCCCCGTCGACCTGGACGAGCTGAACCGCAAGATCGACGAACTGAACCACAAGGTCGATCAGTTGCCGACGAAGAAGGACCTGGCCGACGCGCTGCGCGCGCTCGCCGACGAGCTCGACAAGCCGAAGCCCAAGCCCGAGAAGAGCAGGTAGGTCACTCCGGCCGCTGCGTGAGGTGGGCGAACGCCTCCAGGTTGCGGGTCGACTCCCCGCGGGAGACCCGCCAGGCGTACTCCTTGCGGATCGCCGAGGCGAAACCCAGCTCCAGCAGGGTGTTGAACGCCCCGTCGGCCGCCTCCAGGACCTGTCCCAGGAGGCGGTCGATCTCGTCGGGGGTCACGCAGGCCAGCGGCAGCCGCCCGGTGACGTACACGTCGCCGTGGCCGTCGACGGCGTAACCGACGCCGTACAGCTTGAGGTTGCGCTCCAGCAGCCAGCGGTGGACGCCGGCCTCGTTCTCGTCGGGGTGGCGGACGACGAAGGCGTTCAGGGACAGGGAGTGGCGGCCGACGATCAGCGAGACCGTCGTGGACAGCTTGTGGGTGCCGGGCAGCTTGACGACGAAGTGGCCCGGTTCCGGACTCTCCCACTCCAGCTCGGCGTCCTTCAGGGCGTCCTCGATGACCTGCGCCGCCGCGTCGTGTGCCTCAGCCGCCTTGTGTGCATCACCCATGGTGCGAGCGTACGCGACGGCGATGGGCCTGCAGGGCGGCCGTGTACACGTCGGCGGTGGCCGCGGCGGAGGTGTCCCAGCCGAAGGACAGGGCGTGCCGGGCCGCGGCCCCGCCGAGGCGCGCGGTGAGGTCCTGGTCGTCGGCGAAGCGTTCCAGCACGCGCGCGTACGCCTTCGGGTCGTGCCCCTGCACCAGGAAGCCGGTCTCGCCGTCCCGTACCGCCACCGGCAGGCCGCCGACGGACGCGGCGAGCACCGGGGTGCCCGTGGCCTGTGCCTCTATGGCCACCAGGCCGAAGGACTCGCTGTAGGAGGGGACGACGAGGACGGACGCCGCCCGGAACCAGTCGGCGAGCTGCTCCTGGCCGACGGGCGGACGGAACCGTACGACGTCGGCGACGCCGAGGCGCGCGGCGAGCTTCTGCAGCCCCTCCGGCTTGGCGAGTCCGCTGCCGCTGGGGCCGCCGACGACGGGCACCAGGATCCGGGAGCGCAGCTCGGGACGCTCGTCGAGGAGGGCGGCGACCGCGCGCAACAGGATGTCGGGGGCCTTCAGGGGCTGGATCCGGCCCGCGAAGAGCGGGATCAGGGCGTCCTGGGGCAGGCCGAGGCGGGCGCGGGCGGCGGCCCGGCCGTCGGCGGGGCGGAAGCGGCCGAGGTTGACGCCGGGGTGGACGACGGCGACCTTGCCGGGGTCGGCGGCGTAGTGGTGGACCAGCTCGTCGGCCTCCTCGGCGGTGTTGGCGATGAGCCGGTCGGCGGCGGCGACGATCTGGGTCTCGCCGATCACGCGGGCGGCGGGCTCGGGGGTGTCGCCGTCGGCGAGGTTGGCGTTCTTGACCTTGGCCATGGTGTGCATGGCGTGCACCAGGGGGACGCCCCAGCGCTGGGCGGCGAGCCAGCCGACGTGGCCGGAGAGCCAGTAGTGGGAGTGGACGAGGTCGTAGTAGCCGGGGCGGTGGCCGGCCCAGGCCTGCATGACGCCGTGCGTGAAGGCGCACAGCTGGGCGGGCAGGTCCTCCTTGGCGAGGCCCTCGTAGGGGCCGGCGTCGACGTGCCGCACGAGGACGCCGGGGGCGAGCTGCACGGTGGGGTCGAGGCCGCCGGAGGTGGCCCTCGTGAAGATCTCGACCTCGATGTTGATCGCGGCGAGGCGCTGCGCGAGCTCGACGATGTAGACGTTCATGCCGCCGGCGTCGCCCGTGCCGGGCTGGTGCAGCGGGGAGGTGTGCACGGAGAGCATGGCCACGCGGCGGGGCCTGCGGTGCAGTCTGAGCCGTGCGGGGGTGGACGGGGAGCGACGCCCGAGCCTGCTGACGTAGTGGCTCACGTGGCGATCCTCCTTGCTGCGGGCACGGTTCTCCGACAGGGGGAACATCGGGGGGCGGGTTCCCATTCCTGGGCGGGGGAAATTGCTTGGGGGGTGTGGGGGGGTGGCTGGGGGTGCCTGCGGCGCCTGGTTGTCGGTCGGGTGCGGGGTGCGTTGTGGCTGGTCGCCGCTGCCTGCGGCGGCCTGTGCGGGTGCGTTGTGGCTGGTCGCCGCTGCCTGCGGCGGCCTGTGCGGGTTCGTTGTGGCTGGTCGCGCCGTTCCCCGCGCCCCTTTTGTGCCTGCGGCGGCCCGTGCGGGTGCGTGGTCGGTTGCTGTCTCGCCTGCGGTGCGTTGTGGGTCGGGGCCGGGGCGGGGGGTGTCCGTCCTCGGTCCGGCCGGCCGTTCCCCGGTACGGCGCCCTGTGCCGGTGCCGGACGCTGCGGGCGGACACCCCCCACCCCG
>NZ_JBEZWX010000073.1:0-12705 GCF_040637635.1 Streptomyces sp. NPDC028635
GGCGCCCTGTGCCGGTGCCGGCCGCTGCGGGCGGACACCCCCCACCCCGTCCCCTCCCCGCCGTCGGCGCCTGCGGCGACGCCGTGGCGCACGCCCATGCACCGGCGGCGTGGTGGACGGCGGGTGCCGTATCGCCGGGCGGGGCCGTAACGCCGGGCGGGCGCGGGTTGCGGGTCGCCGTCCCGCGGCGCTGCGGCGGCCGCCATGCCGACATAGCTGCGGGCAGTCGTGCCGCTGGGGCGGCACGGGTGGGCGCAGCGGCACCCCGCCAGCGCCGGGGAGCGCCCCAACCCCCGGCCGGCAATGGCGCCGGGGGCGATGAAACGCCGGGCGTGCAGCCCGACGTGGCGCCGGGGCGCGCAGCCCCATGTGACGCAGGGGCGCGTAGCCCAAGGTGGTGCCGGGGCGCGTAGCCCAACGTGGCGCCGGGGCGCGCAGCCCAACGTATCGCCGGGCGCGTAGCCCACCGTGGCGCCGGGCGCGCAGCCCGACGTAACGCCGGGCGCGTAGCCCACCGTGGCGCCGGGGGCGTAGCCGGGCGCAGACCACAATGGTTGCGTGCGGTACAGAATCCTTGGCGTTGCCCAAGTGGACGAGGGAGACGGCCGGGCAGTCGGCCTCGGCGGCAGCCGGCTGCGGGCGCTGCTCTGCGCGCTCGCCCTGCGCCCCGGCCGCGTCACCGCACCCGGCACCCTCATCGACGAGGTCTGGGGCGACGCCCCGCCGCAGGACGCCCCCGCCGCCCTGCAGGCGCTCGTCGGGCGTCTGCGCCGCGCCCTCGGCAAGGACGCCGTCGTATCGGACCCCGGTGGCTACCGCCTCACCGCCGCCGACGACGACGTCGACCTGTACGTCTTCGAACGGCTCGTCAACGACGGCACCCGCGCCCTGGACAGCGGCGACGCCCGCACCGCCGCCCGCCTCCTCGACGACGCCCTCGCGCTGTGGCGCGGGCCCGCGTTCGCCGACCTCCCCGACCGCACCGCCGCCGCCCGCCCGGAGGCCCTGCGCCGGGAGGCGACCCGGGCCCGGGCCGAGGCCCGGCTGCTGCTCGGCCGTGCCGCCGACGCCGTACCGGAGCTGAGAGAACTCACCACCGCGCATCCGTACGACGAGCCGCTGCACGCCCTGCTCATCCGCGCCCTGCGCGACACGGGCCGCACCGCCGACGCGCTCGCCGCGTACGAGTCCGCCCGCCGCACCCTCGCCGACGGCCTCGGCACCGACCCGGGCCCGCAACTGCGCTCCCTCCACGCGGAACTGCTCCGGTCGGATGCGGCCGCCCCGGCTCCCCAGGCGCGCCCGACCGGCAATCTGCGGCCCCGGCTGACGAGTTTCGTCGGACGGGAACCCGAGCTCGCCGCCATCCGTTCCGCATTGCACACGGCCCGTCTGGTCACGCTCACCGGACCCGGCGGATCCGGGAAGACCCGCCTCGCCGAGGAGACCGCCGCCGGCCTCCCTGAGGCGTGGCTGGTCGAGCTGGCGCCGCTCGACCGGCCGGAGGCGGTGCCGGACGCGGTGGTCAGCGCGCTCGGTCTGCGCGAGACCGTGCTGATGACCAACGAGTCGGCGCCCTGGCAGGACGACCCCGTCGCCCTGCTCGTCGAGCACTGCGCCCCGCGCAGCGAGCTGCTGATCCTTGACAACTGCGAACACCTCATCGGCGCGGCCGCCGCCCTCGCCGAGACGCTCCTGACCCGCTGCCCCGGGCTCACGATCCTCGCCACCAGCCGTGAACCCCTGGGCGTCCCCGGCGAGTCCGTGCGCCCCGTCGAGCCCCTCCTGCCGGACCAGGCGCGCCGCCTGTTCACCGAGCGCGCCACCGCCGTCCGTCCCGACGCCGGGGCGCTCGCGGACACGGAGGCCGTCACGGAGATCTGCCGGCGCCTGGACGGGCTGCCGCTCGCCATCGAGCTGGCGGCCGCCCGGCTGCGTCTGCTGACCCCCCGGCAGATCGCCGACCGGCTCGACGACCGCTTCCGCCTGCTCACCTCCGGCAGCCGCACGGTCCTGCCCCGCCAGCAGACGCTGCGCGCGGTCGTCGACTGGTCCTGGGACCTGCTCGACGAGCAGGAGCGGACGGTGCTGCGCGAGGTGTCCGTGTTCGCGGGCGGCTGGGACCTCGCGGCGGCCGAGGCCGTGTGCTCCGGCCCGGCCACGGAGCTGATCGGGGCGCTCGTCGACAAGTCCCTCGTCGTCGCGACCCCGGACGAGCGGGAGGGCTCCGGAGGTATGCGCTACCGCATGCTGGAGACCATCCACGAGTACGCCGCGGAGCGCGCCGCCGAGGACCCCGCACAGCGCGCCGAGGCCGAGCGGCGCCACCGCGCCTGGGTGCGCGCACTGGTGGAGGAGGCCGACCCCCGGCTGCGCTCCGCCGATCAGCTGCGGTGGATCGCCCGCCTGGAGAGCGACCTGGACAACATCCGGGCCGCGCTGGACCGCGCTCTCGCCGAGGGCGAGGAAGCGGAGGCGGCCGCGCTCGTCCTCGCCATGGGGTGGTTCTGGTGGCTGCGCAACTACCGGCAGGAAGGCACCGGTTGGGCCGACCGCGTCCTGCGCCTGGGTGCCGCACGGGACTCCCTTCCCGCGCCCGGCCAGGACGGCGGGGAGGACCTGCGCGCTCGGACGGCCCGGGTGGATCCGGTGGGCGCCTTCCTCGACGCGCCGGAGGGAGAGACGCGCCACCCGCTGCACTCGCTGCGGATGGCCCTGAGGATGCTGCACCTGTTCCTCACCGTGGAGTCTGAGGCGGGGCAGCGGCTGCTGCGGGACGAGCGGTTCGAGCGCTACCTCGCGCGTGTGCGGGGCGCGTTCGAGGGCGGCGGCCCACAGGCGGCCCGGCTGCCGGGCCTGGTGTGGCCGATCACCCTTTTCCATCTGGGCAGCCGCGACGACCTACGGCCCGCCCTGGACGCGGCGGTCGCTAACTGCCGGGCCCACGGCGGCGACTGGGAGCTCGGTGTGGCCCTGATGTTCCGTGCCCACACGGTCGTCGACTCCTCCGGCGGCCTGGCCGGTCTGGATCAGGACCTCGCCGAGCTGCGCACGCTCAGCCGGCGCGCGGGCGACCGCTGGATGCGGGCCCAGGTGTGCAGCGCGGTCGGCGAGGCGGCCATGGCGCGCGGTCGGTTCGCCGAGGCCAGGGCGGAGTACGAGGAGGCGCTGCGGCTGGCCCGCGAGGTCGGGGCGCTCGCCGAGTCGCCCTTCCTGCTGGCGCGGCTCGCCGAGATCGCCTACCGCTCCGGCGACCGGGCCGCGACCCTGCGCGCTCTGGACGAGGCGGGCGAGGCGGCGGACCGGTACGCGGTGGTGGACTCCCGGTCGTTCATCCTGCTGCTGCGGGCCCAGCTCGCCCTGGACGACGGCGATCTCCCCGCCGCGCGTGAGCTGTGGCGGGCGGCCGACGCGGAGATCGGCAACGGCACTCCGCCCCCGCAGTTCCTGGCCGTGCTGCGGGCGGTCGGGGCCCTGGTCACGGCCGCGGAGTCCGGCCCCGAGCACGGGCTGCCGATGCTCGCCGAGGCGTTGCGGGAGGCCCTGGCGGCGCACTGCTCGGAGGTGGTCACCTCCTCGCTGGCCGACATGGCCGCCGATCTGCTGGCGCGGCTGGGCGATCTGCCGGGTGCGCTGCGGTTGCTGGCGGCCTCCGACGCCTGGCGTGACGGCCGGCCGCGCCCGCAACCGGAGCGCGCGACCGCCGTCCGGGTCGAGGACGCGGCCCGCGCGGGGCTCCCCGCCGCCGCGTACGCCGCCGAGCGGGCACGCGGCGCGACTCTCACCGCCGGCGACGTCCTGGAGGCGCTGGACGCCGCCGTGGTCCGCTTCCCGGCGGGGGCCGCCTGCTCTATCCGCAGCTGAACTTCGACTCGGCCCAGTCCGCGACCGCCAGGCTGTCGAAGTGGCTGTGCGGCTCGACGACCAGGGTCACGGTCCTGCGGCCGGTCAGGTCCACATGGACGGGTACGGCGCTGTCGCCGCCCTTGATCCTGCCGGACCGCCACAGCCGCACCCCGTCGGCGTAGACGGAGAAGTAGACCTTCCCGAGCTTCAGGGTCATGTCGTCGACGCCGACGAGGGCGTCGTAGGCGGTGCACGACCGGTTCAGGTCGATGGTGACGGAGGAGTCGCCGTGCACGCTCACCCCGCGGTCGTACTGCTTGCCCCCGATCGACAGGCCGTGGCGCTGCCACACCCAGCTGCTGCCGGCGAGACGCATCTCCGGCTCGGTGCCGTCACCGGCGACGTCGTACGACAGCTCGTTCCACTCGTAGACGGCCGGGGTCGGCGGCGGGGGCGGGGGCGGCGCCGGGGTGGGGGTCGGCGCCGGTTTGGGGCGGGGCGCGGGTACCGGCTTCGGTTTCGGTTTCGGCTTCGGCGGGGGGCTCGGGGCGGGGGTCGGCGTCGGGGACGGGGTGGGGGTCCGTTCGGCGACCACCGGCTGCGGGGCGGGCCGGGGCGGGGGAGGCGGGGCCGGGGTGGGCGGCTGCGGCCGTACGACGGGGGTGGACACGGGCGGCGGCGCCGCCGCGGGCTTCCTCGCCGGGCTGTCGTCGCCGACGAGGGCCAGCGCCACCGCCGCGGCGGCGACCGCCACCACACCGGCCGCGATGCCGGCCTTCACCGGCGCCCCCAGGCCCTCCGCCGCAGCGCCCCCGGCCGAGCCGGAGGAGCCGCCGCCGGCCGCCGCGGCCGCGCCCGCGGCGCCGGCCGCACCCGCTCCGGCGCCCCCGGCGACGAGTCCCACCGCCTTGGCGTACCCGGCAGCACCGAACCAGCCGATGACGGCGACCGGGACCACGGCGGGGATGCCGCCGGCGACTTCCTCGATCTGGCTGGCGGCCAGGCGGCACCTGGCGCACTCCTCGAGGTGCTTGCGCAGACCCCGTTCGGCGCGGGTGCGCAGCTTGCGCCGGGCGTAGCTGCCGAGCTGGTCGGCGTAGCGGGCGCATTCCTCGTCGCCGGCCAGGGCGGTGGACACATGGGCCTGGAGGTAGGCCTGCTTCAGGCCCTCCCGGGCGCGGCTGGCCAGCACGCGCGTGCCGTTGGCGTCCAGTCCGAACAGGACGGCGACCTCGCTCGGCGACTCGTCCTCGATCTCGGTGTGCCACAGGACGGCCTGCCAGCGCTCGGGCAGCGAACGGAACGCCTGCATGGCCATGGACTGCTCGGCCTCGTGCATGGCCCGCACATCGGCGCCCAGGTCCAAGGTGTCGTCGTCGGCCACCTCCGAGGAACGGGCGGCCTGCTGGGCGAAGGCGGCGAAGTCGTCGACGAGTTGTTCCCGCTTGGCCGACTGGATCCAGTGCGCGGCGACGCGGCGCACGGAGGTCAGCAGATAGGCGCGGACGGCGTGTTCAGGGCCGGAGCCGCCGCGCACGGCCTGCAGCATGCGCGCGAAGACCTCCGCGGTGAGGTCGTCGGCGGTGTGCGCGTCGCGGCAGCAGGTGCGGGCGTAGCGGCGGACGGCGTCGGCGTGCCGGAGGAACAGCTCCTCGTAAGCGGAGTCGTCGCCGGAGCGCATCCGCTCGATGAGGTCGGCGTCGGACGGGGGCACCGGGCGCGGCGGCGGCAGCACGCTGCCCTCGCGCCACTCCCGCTGGGCCGGAACACCGTCGGCGTGGGCACCGCGCGGCACCGCATTCCGCTTGCTCTGGGGCGGCACCTGGGGTGCGGCCGGGCCGCCGGCCTGTGCGTCCTCGCCGTCGAGTGACTCGTCCCGCCCGTCAACGCTCATCGCGGAAAGCCCCCGCCGCCTGCCCACCCGGTCCCGAACACCGGGTCAGCGTGCCATACCGGCTTTCGGCCGTGGCCCGGCAGTGCGCGGCAACCACTCGTCCGGGCGGACTTGGCGCATGGCGGTACTGAACATCACTCGTTCGGGGAAGACTCAACGAACGCCGTTGACGCAGGGCTTGCGCGGGGTGGGCACGCCAGTGGCCCGAACGTGCCCACCCCGGCGGACACCCGCTAGACGGGACGCGAGCGCAGCCCCTCCAGCAGGATGTCCAGCAGCCGTGCCGAGGCCGCCGCCTGCTGCGCCGCGTCCGGCAGCGACGGCGCCGCCGTGGCGATCACCAGCAGCACGTCCGACACGGACACGTCCGGCCGCAGTTCGCCCGCCGCGCGCGCCCGCTCCACGAGCCGGCCCACGACCTCCAGCAGCGCCGACGCACCGGCGTCGTCCTCCATGCCCTGTTCCGGCACCAGCCGCAGCTCGCCGGCGGCCGGCTGCGACCGCTGCTGCGGCACCCGCGCCTCGTCCGGCACCGCACCGGCGCCCGCCGCGAGCACCTGCTCCTCGGCCACCTTGACCCGCAGCACGTGCGGCGGCAGCAGCCGCCCGGCGCCCGAGGCGACCGACGTGCGCAGGAAACGCGACAGCGCCGACCACGGCTCGTCCTCCTGGCCGAGCGCCGTACGCGCCTGCTCGGTCAGCCGGGCCGTCTCCTCCGCGGCGATCCGCCGCACCAGCACGTCCTTGCTCGGGAAACGCCGGTAGACCGTGCCGACGCCGACCCGCGCCCGCCGCGCCACGTCCTCCATCGGCGCGCCGTACCCCAGCTCGCCGAAGACCTCGCGCGCCGCCCGCAGCACGTGCTCCAGATTGCGCTGGGCGTCCACCCGCAGCGGCGTGTTCCGCGCCGGTTCCCCGCGCCCGTGACCCCCCGCCGCGCTCACCGCCCCGCCGGCGGCCAGAGCGGATGCGGACGACCAGTGAGAGTCCTGAATGTGCATGAATGATCCCCCGGTAATGACGTCTCCCCCCGGAGACTCCCCTAGATACGCGCCGGGGCGCGCGGACAAGCATCGCGTGCCCGGGCCCGGCCGTGCGATACCTCTCGGGCCCGATGAGCGCCTCCCCCAGGACACCCCGTCGTGACACGAACATAGTTGAGAGGGAGTCAATTCAGAAGGGGCAGGTTCCGCACGGAGCGCCCCCCGATCGGAGTACGGGCCGCATACGTCCCGAAAACACCCCCCGGCGCACCCCGGCGCACACCTGCTGACCTGCACAGCTGCCCCCGAGTCCGACGTTTCGGCCATGCCTGGGCATCCCCGGCTCCCGGTCACACAAATCGCCGGGCCTGTGGACAAACGGCAGCGCCGGGTGCGTCATGGGATGGTGAAGGAACGTGCGCGCATTCTCGTTGTCGGCGGCGGCTACGTCGGGATGTACACGGCCCTGCGCCTGCAGAAGCAGCTCAGAGGGGAGCTGCGACAAGGCGCGGTCGAGATCACGATCGTCACGCCCGACCCGTACATGACGTATCAGCCGTTCCTGCCCGAGGCCGCGGCCGGAGCGATCTCCCCGCGGCACGTCGTCGTGCCGCTGCGCCGCTTCCTGCCCGACTGCCGGATCGTCATCGGCGAGGTCACCGCCGTCGACCACGCCGCGCGCACCGCCACCGTCGCCACCCTCGCCACCGAGGACAAGGGCACGCCCCCCGAGCACCTGCAGTACGACGAACTCGTCCTCGCCCCCGGCTCCGTCTCGCGCACCCTGCCCGTCCCCGGCCTCGCCGAGCACGGCATCGGCTTCAAGACCGTCGAGGAGGCCATCGGGCTGCGCAACCACGTCATCGAGCAGATGGACATCGCCTCCTCCACCCGCGACCCCGCGATCCGCGACGCCGCCCTCACCTACGTCTTCGTCGGCGGCGGCTTCGCCGGCGTGGAGGCCCTCGGCGAACTCGAGGACATGGCCCGCTACGCCGCGCGCTACTACCACAACGTCCGCGCCGAGGACATGAAGTGGATCCTGGTCGAGGCGTCCGACCGGATCCTGCCCGAGGTCGGCCCGGAGATGGGCCGCTACGCCGTCACCGAGCTGCGCCGCCGCAACATCGACGTCCGCCTGAACACCCGCCTGGAGTCCTGCGTGGACCGCGTCGCCGTCCTCAGCGACGGCGCCCGCTTCCCGACCCGGACACTCGTGTGGACGGCCGGCGTCAAACCGCATCCGGTGCTCGCCGCCACGGACCTGCCGCTGACCGCGCGCGGCCGGCTCAAGTGCACCCCCGAACTGACCGTCGACGGCGCCCCGCACGCGTGGAGCGCCGGGGACGCCGCCGCCGTCCCCGACGTGACCGCCGCCGAACCCGGCACCGAGACCGCGCCCAACGCCCAGCACGCCGTACGGCAGGCCGCGGTCCTCGCCGACAACATCGTCCGCTCCCTGCGAGGTCAGCCCCTCCAGACGTACGAGCACAAGTACGTCGGCTCGGTCGCCTCCCTCGGCTTCCACAAAGGCGTCGCACACGTCTACGGGCGCAAACTCAAGGGTTATCCCGCCTGGTTCATGCACCGCGCCTACCACCTCAGCCGCGTGCCCACCTTCAACCGCAAGGCGCGCGTGCTGGCCGAATGGACCCTGTCCGGACTGTTCAAACGGGAGATCGTCTCCCTCGGCTCACTCGAACATCCCCGCGCGGAGTTCGAACTGGCCGCCGGGGGAAAGCCTTCCGACCATCCGAAGAACGACCCGAAGGGGTCCAACTAGCCGGACCCAGGAACTCCCCCGGCCACCGAGGCGTCTGACGGATGTCGGCCCGGACGGCCACCCTGCAAGACTGATCACCGAGCCCGGGCGGGCCGCCACCCGTCCGCGAACTCAATGCGAGGCTGTCCCCAAGTGCTGCATGTCCCGGGTGCTGCAACAATGTGCGGCCACCGCCGCCCGGCCCCGAGAGCCCAGGCCGGGCCCCGGAGCCGGCCGACGACGACTACACGAGGCAAGGATTCGTGAACTTCACGCGCTGGAGCGCCCGGCTCCCCGGAACGCAGCGCCGCGCCGCCGCGCGGACCGACGCCACGACCACCGCGGACCGGCGGAGCGACGGCTCCGTCCCCGCGGCCCGCGCCGAGCAGCCCGCCGACGGGACGACGCCCGCCGCCGACGTCCCGGCCGTCGACGACCTGTCCGTGCGCGCGGTCCTCGACCGCGTCCCGGCCCTCGTCGCCCTCGTCCACGGCCCCGACCACCGCCTCGCCCACGTCAACGACGCCTACAGCGCGGCCTTCGGCCCCCGCCCCGCCGGTGCCCCCGCCGCCGACGCGCTGCCCGAGCTGAAGGAACTCGGCCTGCTCCCCCTGCTCGACCAGGTCCTGCGCAGCGGCCGGCCCCGCACCCTGAAGTCCCGCAAGGCCCCCGACGGCCGCTCCTACACCTTCACCTGCACCCCCGTCACCGAAGGCGACGGAGGCGGCCCCGGGGTGCTCGTCTTCGCCACGGACGTCACCGACCACGCCGAGGCCGCCGAACGCCTGCGCGCCAGCGAACGCCGCCAGCGAGAGACCGCCGTCACCCTCCAGCGCTCCCTCCTCCCGCAGGAACTGGAGGAACCCGACGACCTGCGCATCGCCGCCACCTACCACCCCGGCGGCACCGAGGCCGCCGTCGGCGGCGACTGGTACGACGTGATCACCCTGGGCGGCGGCCGCACCGCCCTCGTCATCGGCGACGTCATGGGCCGCGGTGTGCGCGCCGCCGCCGTCATGGGCCAGCTGCGCACCGCGGTGCGCGCCTACGCCCGCCTCGACCTGCCCCCGCACGAGGTGCTCCAGCTCCTCGACGGCCTGGCCACCGAGATCGACGCCAACCAGATCGCCACCTGCGTCTACGCCGTCCACGACCCCAACGAGGGCCGGCTGATGTACGCCTCGGCGGGCCACCTGCCGATCCTCGTGCGCGACGAGAACGGCACCGTGCACCGCGCCGACGAACCCACCGGCCCGCCGCTCGGCACCGGCGGCTGGATGCACACCTCCGGTTCCATCCCGCTCACCCCCGGCTCCACCGCCGTCCTCTACACCGACGGCCTCGTCGAACGCCGCGACGAGGACCTCGACGAGGGCATCGCCGCCCTGGAGCGCGCCCTGGCCGGCGCCACCGGCACCCCCCAGGTCGTCTGCGACCGCCTGGTGCGCTCCGCCGGCGTCACCGCCGACCACGCCGACGACGTCGCCGTCCTGGTCCTCCAGCACCCCGCGCGCACCGGCCCCGCCGGCGAACTGTTCCGCAACGCCGCCCTGGAACTCCTCGGCGGTGTCGAGGCCGCTCCCCGCGCGCGTGCCTTCGCCTCCGGTGTCCTCACCAGCTGGCGCTTCCCGCCCGAACTGCACGACCTCGGCGTCCTGGCCGCCAGCGAACTGGTCGCCAACTCCCTCCAGCACGGCACGCCGCCGATGAAGCTGCGCCTGCGCCGCACCGACCGCCGGCTGATCGTCGAGGTCACCGACGGCGACGACCACCTGCCCCGGCGCCGCCGCGCCGAACCGGCCGACGAGTCGGGCCGGGGCATCGCCATCGTCGCCACCATCGCCTCCAACTGGGGGTGCAGACGCACCCCCGGCGGGGGCAAGGCCGTGTGGTGCGAGTTCGCCCTGCCGAAGACGTAGGACCGGCGCGCGCGGCAGCCGGCCGCGCTTACGCGTCCGCGGTCACCGCGTCGGCCGGCGCCCCACCGCGCTGGACCACCCGGCTGCGGGCCCGCCACGGCTGGTCCTGCACCTCGGTGAGCCGGCTCCCCAGCCGTATCGCCAGCACGCTGATCGCCAGCGAGAACAGCAGGAAGGTCACGATGTACGGCGCGTGCAGCGCCGCACCCATGGGACCGCCCACCGCCGGACCGACGGCCAGGGCGAGCTGCTTGACCAGAGCGAACGCGGAGTTGTACTGCCCGGCAAGACCGCTCGGCGCCAGATCGGCGACCAGCGGCGCCACCGTCGGCGACAGCATCGCCTCACCCAGCCCGAACAGCGCGTACGTCGAGACGAAAGCGGCCGTCGCCATCTCCTGGCTGCCGTGCCCCAGCCCCGCGTACCCGGCCGCGACCCACGCCACGGCCCAGATCAGCCCCACGGCCGCGATCACCCGGGAACGCCGGCGACGCTCGACGAACTTCAGCACGGCGAACTGCGCCACCACGATCATCGCGGTGTTCGCGGCCAGCGCGGTCCCCAGCGCGGACGTCGAAATCCCGGCGGCCTCGACGCCGTAGGCGCTCAGGCCGGACTCGAACTGTCCGTAGCAGGCGAAGAACAGCACGAAGCCCAGCACGCACAGCTGCACCATGGCCCGGTTGCCCAGCAGCTGCTTCCAGCTGCCCCCGGCCGAAGCGGGCGCGTCCTCGATCTTCGGCGCGTGCGGTATCCGCACCGTCGCCATCACCACGACCAGCAGCAGGAACACCGCCGCCTCGATCGCGAACAGCAGCGTGAACGACGAGACGTGCGAGGTGTCCACCAGATGCCCGCCGATGAGCCCGCCGATGCCGAGCCCCAGGTTCTGCAGGAAGAACTGCATCGCGAACGCCCGGGACCTCGTCTCCGTGGTCGAGCAGTCCACGATCATCGTCGCCAGCGCCGGCTGCATGACGGCCTGCCCGGCCCCCAGCGCCGCCGCCGACAGCAGTACGGCGGCCGACGTGCTCGCCAGTCCGAGGCTCAGCGCTCCGAGCGCGGCGGTGACCAGGGCGGCGAGCAGGACCGGCAGCGGGCCGCGCCGCACGATCGCCCGACCGGCGAACGGCAGCACGATCAGCGCGGCCACGGCGAACACGGCGAGGACCATCCCCGCCGTCATGGCACCAAGGCCCCGCACCTGCGCCACATAGACGTACAGGTAGGGGACCGTGAAGCCGAGCCCGAACGCGCTGAGTGCGTTGCCCACGTGGATCCGGCGCATCGCTGCGCCCTTCTCCCTGGTCACGTTCACCTCTCTCACTAGTTAGGAGTGAAGACTTCGAAAGTAAACTTCGAAGCTAAAGAGTACACAGCGAAGGACTTCAAGGCAAAGGGAGGGCGTGCCATACTGCGGCCATGGGCGACACCCCCGGCACGCTCGGCGCCGAGCCGACCATCGAAGAGCAGATCGCGGCCTACCAGCGCGAGTTCCAGGACCTCGACCCCCAGGTCGAGAAGATCGTCTCGGCGCTCTCCCGGCTCAACCGCCGCATGAACGTCGCCTACGGGCGGCAGACCGCCGAGCTCGGCATCAGCAACGCCGAGTGGGAGGTCCTCAAGGCCCTCGTCCTGTCCGGCGCCCCCTATCGCATGGGACCCAGCGAGCTGGCCAAGCGACTCGGCCTCACGCCGGCCGCCATGACCCACCGCATCGACCGCATGGTCGCCGAGGGCCTGGTCACCCGGGAACGCGACGAGTCCAACCGGGTCCGCGTGATCGTGGAGCTGACTCCCGAGGGCCGGGAGAAGTGGCTGGAGGCGATGCGCCTCGCGTCGGTGTTCGAGGAGGAGCTCCTCCAGGACCTCACGCCCACCGAGCGGACGGTCCTCGACGAGGTGCTGACCCGCCTGCTGCGCCGCGTGGAGCACGCCCAGCCGGACGCCGGCGGCCGGCTCACCGACCTCGACTAAAGAGGTTGACAGGGGGCCCTTGACAGCCCCCTGCCCGATCCGTAAAGTTCTTCGGGTTGCCGCGGGGCCGTAACGGTTCTGCGACGGCACCTCCCGCCGCCTCGAGCGGCACCTCACACCACCAGCACGATCTCCCAACGGGATTGTTTTCGGCGTGCCCGAATTCAATTCGAATAGGGACTCGGCGGCCCGATTGGGAATCGCCGGAAGGATCCGCTAAGGTTTGAGACGTCGGAACGGCCCAACAGCCGGGAAGACAAACCCCGCTGACCGGGGATCAGACGCCGAAAGGATCTGATAGAGTCGGAACCGCCGGAAAGGGAA
>NZ_JBEZWX010000074.1:0-11838 GCF_040637635.1 Streptomyces sp. NPDC028635
GGCCGGCTCCGATGCCCGAGGGGCGCGAGGGGCTGTGCGGGTGCGTCGTGGCCTGTCGCGCAGTTCCCCGCGCCCCTGGGTGCCTGCGGCTGACGGTCGCCTTGGACGGGCCGCCCGCCCCGGCTCCGATGCCCGCGAGGCGCAAGGGTCTGTGCGGGTGCGTCGTGGCTGGTCGCGCAGTTCCCCGCGCCCCTGGGTGCCTGCGGCTGACGGTCGCCTTGGACGGGCCGCCCGCCACGGCTCCGATGCACGCGAGGCGCAAGGGGCTGTGCGGGTGCGTCGTGGCTGGTCGCGCAGTTCCCCGCGCCCCTGGGGGTGCCTGCGGCTCGCCGCGCCCGCAACGGGCCGTCGGCCACCTAAAGGGGTGCGGGGAACTGGGCGACGTGCGCAGTACGCCCGCCGACGCCACTCCCCCGTTCGGCCCAATCCCCGTCCTCGCTCACCGTCGTTCTCGCGTCGGTGAGTTCCGCGCGATTTGTACCAACTCGTGTGCGGGCTGCGTGACATCCCCACCGAACGCGTCCAACTTTTGACCGTTCCGCGGGCGTCGTACGTCTACAACGCCGATCGCGGCCCACGGGCGGAACCGGAAGCGGAAGGGCTGTTCGTCCTGCCGTGTGCGGACAAGCCGGTACAAGTCGCCGAGAACACCCCCTCGGGCGCCTCCTCCCACTACACCGGGTACGGGGTGCGTGACGGACAGCCGTCCGGCTTCTGCGCCGATCACGCCTCCCCCGGCCGCCCGTTCCGGGGCAACGCCGCACACCTGCGGCAGCCGCGGGTAAAGCGATCGCCAAGACGGCGAACTTCCGTCCCGGGAAATGAGGCAATTGCCCGCTTGTAGGGAAGTGGAATGTGTCACCGCCGTCGCCCGATGCCGAACGGGGCGGATAGGGTGAGCGATCCGGTGCACCCAACCACGAGGTCCGTCCCTGGGGTCGTGCAGGTCGTGCACTGTGAGACCGAGACCGAAGCGCCTGAAGGGGGAGGGCGCGGCGTGGCCCCGACGGAGGATTCGAGCAACCGTGGACGCGCAAGGCCGTGGGCGGGCGGAGAACATCGATCCCGCAGACCAGTGGGTGCTCAATCCGAGCACCGGCGAATACGAACTGCGACTGACCCCTTCCGCACCGCAGTCGACGGTCGCGCCGCAGTCGGGGGTTCCGTCCCCCCGCAGACCCCGCACCGCGCAGGGGGGCCGCGCGGGCGGCGCCCCGGCATCCGACGCAGCGCGCGCCGCGGCACCGGACACCGCGGCGCGCTCCCGTACGCGCACACCGTCGGCGCCCGGGCGGGACACCCCCGAACATGACGTCCCGTCACCCCGCCGGCGCCGCGGCGCTCCCGAGCCGGCGGCGGCGGCTGGCCGGCGTGGGCGGCGCCCGGCGAAGAAGTCGAAGACGAAGAAGGCGCTGATGTGGACCGGCGGCACGATGGCGTTCGTGCTGGTCGCCGTCGGCACCGCGGGCTATCTCTTCATCAAGCACCTCGAGGGCAACGTCAGCACGACCGACGTCGGTGACGCCGGTTCGAAGGGCTTCAGCAAGGACGAGGCCTTCAACATCCTGATCATCGGCACGGACAAGCGCACCGGCGCCGGCAACGAGGGCTACGGCGACAAGGGCAGCGTCGGGCACGCCGACACCAACATCCTGCTGCACGTGGCCAAGGACCGCTCGAACGCGACCGCGATGAGCATCCCGCGCGACATGATCGTCGACGTCCCGGACTGCCCCACCAAGCAGGAGGACGGCTCCGAGAAGGTCGTCGGGGGCACCGACAACGTCCGCTTCAACACCAGCCTCGGTCAGGACGGCCGCGACCCCGGCTGCACCATGCGCACGGTGCAGGCGGTCACCGGTATCCACGTCGACCACTTCATGATGGCCGACTTCAACGCGGTCAAGACGCTGTCGAGCGCGGTCGACGGCGTCGACGTATGCCTCAAGCACGCCGTCGACGACCCGAAGTCGCACCTGAAGCTGTCCGCGGGCGAGCACAAGATCGCGGGCGAGCAGGCCCTCGCTTTCGTCCGCACCCGGCACGCTTTCGGCAACGCGGGCGACCTGGACCGCATCAAGGTGCAGCAGCAGTTCCTCGGCTCGCTGGTCCGCAAGATGTCCTCCAGCGACACGCTGACCAACCCGAGCAAGCTGTACAAGCTGGCGGACGCGGCGACCAAGGCGCTCACCGTGGACACCGGCATCGGTGACGTCTCCACCCTCAAGGACGTCGCCCTGGAGCTGAAGAAGGTCCCGCCGAAGAACATCACCTTCCTCACCCTGCCGGTGATCGACAACCCGGCCGAGAAGAAGGTGCACGCGACGGTCGTCCCGGACCCGAACAAGGCGCCGGCGGTCTTCGAGGCCATCAAGGGCGACGTCTCCTTCACGGCGGTGAAGCAGAAGGAGAAGGCCGCCAAGGACGCCGAGGCCGCCCGCCTCAAGGGCACGCAGGCGCCCGCCGACGAGGTGCGGGTGCGCATCCTCAACGGCGGTGCGAAGTCCGGCTCCGCCTCCGAGACGCTGAACTGGCTGCAGAACGACCAGGGCGTGCTGAAGTCGGAGAACGCGGGCAACGCGCCCGCCGCGGCGGACAAGACGACTCTGGAGTACGCCCCCGACCAGGCGGCCCAGGCTCGCAAGCTGGCCGCGCTGATGGGGCTGCCGGGCTCGGCGCTCAAGCCCGGCGAGAGCGTCACCAACGCGCAGGGTCTGCCCACGATGACACTGACCCTGGGCAAGGACTTCAAGGGGGCGGGGGTGTCCCTGACCGCACCGGCGAAGGCGCCGGAGGTGGACAACCAGTCCACGGCGGACAAGGTTCAGTGCGCGAGTTGAGCGCAGCAGGGCCACCGAACGGGCCTGTCGTACGTCTAACAGGGCGGGCGGCAGGCCCGTTCGACTGACCGGACGGGGTGACCAGGCCCGTTGGACGAGCGACGAGGGTGGGGAGGGCAGCTGTGGCGCGCAGCGGCGTCAGGGGGGAGGTGCCGGCGGTCGAGGACACGATGTCCCTGACACCGCGGGCCGGGGGCGCGGAGAGCGGCTCCGGCGGCGGCCACGGCACCGGGCGCAAACGGCCCAGACGGCGCGTGCTGCGCTGGTCGGCGACCGTGCTGGCGGTGGTGATACTGGGCACGGCCGGCGCCGGTTACCTCTACTACGAGCACCTCAACGGCAACCTCCGCAGCGGTGAGCGCGACAGCGGGGACTCCAAGGCCCGCAAGGCGGACCCGAACGCCGCGGGGCAGACTCCGCTGAACATCCTGCTGATCGGCTCCGACAGCCGTAACTCCGACGCGAACGTCGCGCTCGGCGGCAGCCGGGACAACCGCGGCAACCCGCCGCTGGGCGATGTGCAGATGCTGATCCATCTCTCTGCGGACCGGCAGAGCGCGTCCGTGGTGAGCATTCCGCGCGACACCCGGGTCCCGATCCCCAACTGCACCGATCCGAAGACCGGTCAGAGGTTCCCGGCGACGAACAAGATCATCAACGAGTCGCTGGCCCGCGGTGGCCCCGGCTGCACGCTCGCCACCTGGCAGAACCTCACCGGGGTCTACATCGACCACTGGATGATGATCGACTTCGCGGGTGTGGTGCGCATGGCGGACGCCATCGGCGGCGTCGAGGTGTGCGTCAACCAGAACGTGTGGGACCGCCCGCTGCCCGCCCAGAAGGGCGGCTCCGGGCTGAAGCTGACGGCCGGCCGGCACCCGGTGAAGGGCGTGCAGGCCCTGCAGTGGCTGCGCACCCGGCACGCCTGGGGCAGCGATCCGCTGCGCGCCCGCGCCCAGCACATGTACATGAACTCGATGATCCGCACGCTGCGGGGGCAGAACGTCTTCACCGACACCGGCCGGCTGATGGACCTGGCCGAGGCGGCGACCAAGTCGCTGCAGGTGTCGGAGGAGATCGGCACGGTCAAGAAGCTGTACGACCTCGGCATGCAGCTCAAGGCGGTGCCGCCGGACCGCATCACCATGACCACGCTGCCCACCGTGCAGGACTCGCAGAACTCCGAGCACCTGCTGCCGGCCGGGGACCGGGCGGAGAAGATCTGGCGGATGATCCGCGACGACGTGTCCTTCGACAAGAAGGGCCCGCAGAGCGGCGCGGGAAGGCCGGCGGCCCCGCAGAAGGCGTCCGCCGATCCGGCCGCGCCCAACGCGCAGATCGGGGTGGTCGTGCGCAACGGCACCCGGTCCGACGGGCAGAGCGCGGTCCGGGGCCGGGCGGGTACGATCGCGCAGGCGCTCGTGGACAAGGGCTTCGCCCGGGCGGCGAAGGACACCGCGCCGCCGGTCGCCGAGTCCGCCACCGTGGTCCGCTATCCGACCGCCGATCTGGAGGGCGACGCCCAGCAGGTGGCGAAGGCCCTGGGGATCCCGCTGAGCGCGGTGAAGAAGTCCACGGACGTGTCCGGGGTGACCGTCGTCGTCGGCGCGGACTGGCGCACCGGCACGACGTACCCGGTGCAGGCACCGCCGGCGGCCGGGGACCTGCCCGACGACGCGGACGCGCTGAGCGGCGCCGACAGCGGAAAGTGCATGGACGTGTACAAGCCGTACCGCTGGTAGCGCGCGGCCACGACGGTGTGCCGGCGGACGCCGGTGACACAAAGGGAACTCTTACCCGACTGCACGATGATGTCGCGGAAACCGGCCGAGGGGGGCCGGTCGGGTGCACGGCCCAGGGGCGGGGAGGACGGGGAAGTGACACAGAACGACGTGCGGGGGGACGGCACGCTCACGGACATACGCGAGCGCCGGCGGCCGGGCCCGGACGACGGCGCACGGGAACCGGACGGCGGAGGACCGGACGCGGACGACGGCGTACCGGAGGAGAGACACAGCGCCGTGCGTCCGCGTCGGCGGCGGCGCGTCCTGCGCTGGACCGCGTCGGCCCTCGCGCTGCTGCTGCTCTCCACGGCGGGCGCCGGCTACCTCTATTACCGGCACCTGAACGACAACATCAAGAAGGACGCCCTCAACCTGGGCGACGCCAAGGACCGGGCGAGCGTGCCGACGGCCAACGCGGCCGGGCAGAAGCCGCTGAACATCCTGCTGATCGGTTCCGACGCCCGGGACACCAAGGAGAACCAGGAACTCGGCGGCGCGAAGGAGACCTTCGGCGGTGTCCCGCTCGCCGACGTCCAGATGCTCGTCCACGTCTCCGCCGACCGCTCCAACATGTCGGTCGTCTCCATGCCGCGCGACACGCTGCTGCAGCTGCCCAAGTGCACCGACCCCGACACCGGCACGGTCTACCGGGCCACCACCGGCCGGGTGATGACGAACACCTCGCTCGGCCGCGGCGGACCGGGCTGCACGGTGGCGACCTGGGAGAAGCTCACCGACATCCACATCGACCACTTCATGATGATCGACTTCGCGGGTGTGGTGGCGATGGCGGACGCCGTCGGGGGCGTCCCGGTGTGCGTGGACGCCAACGTCTACTCCCACACCCCGGACGGCCACGGTTCCGGGCTGCGCCTCCCCGCGGGCACCACGCCGGTCAAGGGCGAGCAGGCCCTGCAGTGGCTGCGCACCCGTTACGGCTTCGAGGACGGCAGCGACCTGGCCCGCGCCAAGGCGCAGCACATGTACATGAACGCGATGGTGCGCCAGCTCCGGCGAAACGCCACCCTCGGCAACCCGGGCGCGCTGCGCGCCCTCGCCGAGGCGGCGACCCAGGCGATCACGGTCGACGACGGTCTGGGCACCGTCAAGAAGATGTACGACCTGGCGGTCGAGCTGCGGAAGGTGCCCACCGACCGCATCACCATGACGACGATGCCCAACCGCTACGTCGGCGCCCGGGTGGAGCCGACCTCGGACGCGGCGAAGCTGTTCCGCATGGTCCGCGACGACGTGGCCCTCGACGGCAAGGACCCGAAGAAGCCCGCCGCCGCGCCCAGTGCCGCGGTGACGGCGGACCAGGCGGCACCGGATGCCGAGATCGCCGTGCAGGTGCTGAACGGCACCCGCACCGACGAGCTCGGCCCGGCGCGCGGCCGGGCCTCCGACGTGGCGCGGCTGCTGAAGGACAAGGGCTTCACCGGCGCCCTCGCGGACCCCTCGTCGGCCACGTCGGAGGAGACCACGGTCGTCCGCTACCCGAGTGCCGATCTGGAGGGTGACGCCCGCCGGATCGCGCAGGTGCTGGGTCTGCCGGCGAGCGCGGTGCAGAAGTCCACCGACGTCTCGGGCATCACCCTCGTCGTGGGCGCGGACTGGCGCACGGGTACGGCGTACCGGGCACCGAAGGACGACGGGAAGGCACCCCGGTCGGCGCAGGCGATGAACGCCTCCGACGACAGCCAGTGCATGCACGTGAACCCGGCCTTCACCTGGTGAGAGGCCGGGTCCGGGCGGGCCGCCGGGTCAGGCCGTGCCGTGCGGCTGCCCGGCGGGGCGCTCGCCGCTGAGCACCGCCGGGCGGCGGGAGGCGATGACGCGCTTCGCCAGCGACTTCGGGCTGGTCAGAAAGCCCCAGCCCCACGACATGTGCATGGTGGCGAGCGCGAGGGGGATCTGGAGGCGCGCCTTGAGCGGCAGCCCCTTGCCGGCGGGCAGCGAACCCGCGGCGATCGCCGCGAGGTAGCCACCGGGCACGACGAGACCCCAGGGCGTCAGGGCCACTCCGACGACGATCCCGGCGGCGATGGCGCACACCGCCGTCGGCGGGGCCAGGTAGCGCAGGTTGATCGAGCCGGCGTGGTAGCGGGCGACGACGTGCCGCCAACGGCCGTAGTCCTTGTACTGCTTGGCGAGCGCGCGCACGCTCGGCCTCGGCCGGTACGACACCCTCAGCTCGGGCGAGAACCAGATCAGGCCGCCCGCCTCACGGATGCGGAAGTTCAGCTCCCAGTCCTGGGCGCGGATGAACTCCTCGTTGTAGCCGCCCTGTTGTTCCAGCGCCTCACGGCGGAAGACCCCGAGGTAGACGGTCTCGGCGGGGCCGGCCTCGCCTCCGGTGTGGAAGGCGGCGTTGCCGACGCCGATCTTCGAGGTCATCGCGGCGGCGACGGCGTGCTCCCAGTCGTTCTCGCCCTCGGCGTGCATAATGCCGCCGACGTTCTGCGCGCCGGTCTCCCGAAGCAGCCGCACGGCGGTGGCGATGTAGTTCGGCGAGAGCATGCCGTGCCCGTCGACGCGGACCACGATCGGATGCCGGGACGCCTTGATCGCCGCGTTGAGGGCGGCGGGCGTACGGCCCGTCGGGTTGGGCACGGTGTGCACGCGGGGGTCGTCGGCGACGAGCTCGGCCGCGATCTCGTCCGTGCGGTCCGTGGACGGACCGAGGGCGATCACGACCTCCATCTCGCCGGCGTACTCCTGCGCGAGGATCGCTTGGACGGCCCCGCGCAGATGCCGCTCCTCGTTGAGGACGGGCATGATCACGGACACGGCGGGGAGCTGCACGTCGGACTTGGCGTTCATCGGTGCTCACGTTACCGCGAACGGGGGACACCTTTGCGCGCCGCGTGAGCGGGTCACCGGGCTGCAGATCGTATGGACCTACCGTGCTCACGGATCCCGCGTACGGCCTCGTCCGGAGGTGTCCTTCTTGTCCACGCCGCCCCGCCCCGCCCCGTCCCGGCCCCAGCGCCGCCCGCAGCCGCCCCGCAGGCCCCGGCAGCCCGCCGGGCGCCGCAGGCCGCGCTGGGCCATGCGGGCGGTGACGACGCTGTCCGTCGTCGTCCTCGCCTCGGCGGGGATCGGGCACGCCGTGATCTCCAGCCTGGACGCGGACATCGCGCGGGTCGACCCCTTCAAGGACATGAAGAACCGGCCCCGCGCCGGCCACGGCATGAACGTGCTGCTCGTCGGCACCGACGGCCGCGACAAGATCACGCCGGAAGAGCGCAAGAAGTACCACCTCGGCGGCGCGCCCTGCCACTGCACGGACACCATCATGATCGTGCACATCTCGGAGGACCGGGACCGGGCCAGCGTCGTCAGCCTCCCCCGCGACTCCTACGCCGAGACGCCCGAGCACACCGACGCCACCACCGGTGAGCGGCACAGCGGCCACCCGATCAAGCTGAACGCGGCGTACGCGGAGGGCGGACCGCAGCTGACCGTGCGCACCGTCGAGCAGATGACCCATGTGAAGATCGACCACTATCTCGAGGTCGACTTCACCAGTTTCATGAAGACCGTCGACGAGCTGGGCGGGGTGCAGATCTGCACCGCCGAGCCGCTGAAGGACTCCTACACCGGGCTCGACCTGGCGGCCGGCACGCACACCCTCACCGGCGGCGAGGCCCTGCAGTACGTGCGCTCCCGGCACATCGACGGCGCCTCGGACCTCGGCCGGATGAAGCGCCAGCAGCGTTTCCTGGCCGCGCTGGTGGACCGGGCGACGTCGTCCGGGGTGCTGCTCAACCCGCTGAAGTTCCGTGACGTGACCCGGGCGGTGCTCGGCTCGGTCCGGGCGGACAAGGGCTTCGGCGCGGACGAGCTGCTGGACCTCGGCCGCGCGATGCGTACGTTCTCCCCCTCGTCCTCGGAGTTCACCACGGTCCCCGTCGGGCAGCTCGGCTACCAGGTCAAGGGCATCGGCTCGACGCTGAAGTGGGACGACGCGAAGGCGGCGAGGCTGTTCGAGGCGCTGCGCGAGGACAAGCCGCTCGCCGCGCAGCGGCCGCGCGGCGTGGCCCCGGTGGAGGTCGAGGTCGCCCCGCAGCAGATCCAGGTACAGGTGGAGAACGGCACCGCGACCTCCGGCCTCGGCCGCCGCGTCGACGCCGCCCTCGCGGCGGCCGGCTTCCGCACCACGGGCACGCCGGGCAACGCGGCCCCGCCCGGAAACGCGGCTCCGGCCGGCAGCGCGACCACTCCCCCGGCGCGCCGCACGGTCATCCTGTACGACCCGCGCTGGGACCGCTCCGCCCGGTCGCTGGCCGCCGCACTGCCCGGCAGCGAACTGCGCGCGGTGCCCGGCCGGGGCCCGCTGATGAAGGTGATCGCCGGCACCGACTTCCGCCAGGTCCGCAAGGTGCGCGCCGAGCAGCCGGGGCAGGCGGAGGCCTCCGTGGTGCGGGGCAACGAGGTCGGCTGCGCGTGAGCGGACGCCGCCGGGGCGCTTCGTCGTAGGGACGTCCGATGGACGCGGGGGCGGTGTGAGGCGTACCACGGAAGGGCACGCACGGGGCCCCGCCCCGGGGCCCCTCGCACCCCCAGGAGGAGCCATGACCGAGTCCGCAGCGGCCCCCATGAGCAAGGAGATGCAGGACTGCGTCGAGGCGTGCATGTCCTGCCACACCATGTGCGAGGAGACGATGAGCTCCTGCCTGCAGAGGGGCGGGCAGGCCCAGCTGCAGGTCATGCGGGCGCTCATGGACTGCTCGGAGATGACCCGGATGTGCGCCGACATGATGATGCGGCGCTCGCCGCTGTCGGCCGAGATGTGCGCGATGTGCGCCCGCGCGTGCGACATGTGCGCCGAGGCGTGTATGAGCATGCCGGACGACGCGCAGATGATGCGCTGCGCCGAGTCCTGCCGCCGCTGCGCCGGCATGTGCCGCACGATGGCCGGCGCCACGATGTGAACCCGCCCCCGACCGGCCACAGGGCACCCCCGCCGGGGGTGCCCTGCCGTGTACCGGGTGCCGTCAGTTGCCGGAGACGGTGACCTTCTCGTCGTTGTTCAGTTCGTCGACCAGGGTCTTCACCTTCGCCTTGTCCCAGACGAGGTTGCCGCCGCGGGAGCCGGAGATCGGCATGTTCATGGAGGTTCCGTCACCGCCGTTGACGCCCTTCATCGCGAAGAACATCGAGCCCAGGTCGTACAGGCCCATGTCCTTGTCGACGATCAGGGAGTCCAGTCCGGCGCCCATCGTGGGGTAGAACTTGAACGGGTTCATGATCGTCCCGGGCGTGGCCACCTGGTGGGCGAGGGCGGCGAGGAACTTCTGCTGGTTCTTCGTGCGCTCCAGGTCGGACGCGGCGAAGGCGTGCCGGGTGCGGACGAAGGCGAGGGCCTGCTCGCCGTTGAGGGTCTGCTTGCCCGCCTGGAAGTCGGCGCCCGAGTACTTGTCCTTGAACGGCTTGTCGATGGTGATCTCGACACCGCCCACCGCGTCGACGATGTTCGCGAAGCCGGCGAAGCCGATCTCCACGTAGTGGTCGATGTGCAGGCCGGTGTTGTACTCGACGGTGCGCACCAGCAGCTCGGGGCCGTCCTCGGCGTAGGCGGCGTTGAGCTTGGTGTGCCGGCCGGTGGCCGGGTAGGTCTTGCCGGACTGCGAGCCCTTGTACGAGGGGATCTCCACGTCGGAGTCACGGGGCAGCGAGATCAGCGTGTCACCGTTGCCGCCGACGTGCAGGATCATCATCGAGTCCGTGCGCTTGCCCTCGGCGGAGCCGGTGTGCAGCTTCTTCTTCTCGTCCTTGGACATGCCCTCACGGCTGTCCGAACCGACGATCAGGTAGTTCGTGCCCTCGCCGGACGAGGGCCGGTCGATGACCTTGGACAGGTCGACCTCACGGCGCAGCTTGGAGTCGGCCCAGAAGTAGGTGGCGACACCGGTGACCACGAGGACGGTCGCGAGCGTGATCGCGGTCCACTTGATCCGGCGGCGCCAGTTCGGCGCGGGACGCGGGCCGCGGCCGGAGGGGCCGGCCGGGCCGCGGCCTGCGGGGCCGCCGTAGACCTGGCCGGTGTTGTAACCGGAGTCGTACCCGTCGTCGTAGCCGCCGGGGGCTTCGCCGCCGTCCACGTACGACGGCTGCGGCGGCACCGCGCCGTACCGGGGCGCGGACGGGCCCGGGCGGGCGCCCGGCGCGGGCCGGCGCACCTGCCGCATGACGCGGGCACCCTCCGGCGTCGCGCCGGAGCTGCCGCGTCCGTAGCGGTTGCCGCGGTTGTCGTCGGACCATCCCTCGGGCCAGTCATTCATGCGCCCCAGTGTGCCGGTCCGGGCGGTGTGCCTTACAAGGGCCGTCGGTAAATAAGGTCAGCGCTGTTGCGAAGCTGACACAAATTCCCCTGTTGTCAGCTCGGCATAAGGTGGACGGCATGACAGACCAGGCCCCCGCCGCAGAAACGGACACTCCGGAGATCCCGGGCAAGCCGACATCGGCGTCCCGCACCACGCTGAGCCACATCATGACCCACAACGACACCAATCTGCTGGGTACGGTGCACGGTGGCGTGATCATGAAACTGGTCGACGACGCCGCGGGCGCGGTCGCCGGCCGGCACTCGGGCGGACCCGCGGTCACCGCGTCCATGGACGAGATGGCGTTCCTGGAGCCGGTCCGGGTCGGGGACCTGGTGCATGTGAAGGCGCAGGTCAACTGGACCGGCCGGACCTCGATGGAGGTCGGCGTCCGCGTCCTGGCCGAACGCTGGAACGAGTCCACGCCGCCCACCCAGGTCGGCTCCGCCTACCTGGTCTTCGCCGCGGTCGACGCCGACGGCAAGCCGCGCTCGGTGCCGCCGGTGATTCCGGAGACGGAGCGGGACGAGCGGCGCTACCAGGAGGCGCAGATCCGCCGCACGCATCGACTGGCACGACGCCGGGCGATCATGGATCTTCGGGAGCGGCGGGCGGCGGAGGGGTTCGAGGACTGAGGTTGCCTGGCGGCGGCCTGTGCGGGTGCCTGCGGCGCGGGTGCCTGCGGCGCCTGGTCGTGGTTTGTCTGCGGGTTTCGTTGTGGCTGGTCGCGCCGTTCCCCGCGCCCCTTTCTTTGCCTGCGGCGGCCCGTTGCGGTCCGGTGGCCGGTTGCGGTCTCGCCTGCGGTTCGTTGTGGGGCGGGGCCGGGGTGGGGGGTGTCCGTCCTCGGTCCGGCCGGCCGTCACTCGATACGGCGCCCACCGCCGG
>NZ_JBEZWX010000075.1:0-9396 GCF_040637635.1 Streptomyces sp. NPDC028635
TGTCCGTCCTCGGTCCGGCCGGCCGTTTCCGACGAGCGCTCAGTGTCTCGGTGCCGGACGCTGCGGGCGGACACCCCCCACCCCGGCCCCTTGCCGCCGTACGCGGGTGCGGGATCGCCGTGGTGCGGGTGTCAGCCCCAGATGACCGCGCCCAGCCAGGCTGCCGTGATCAGGAGGCAGGTGAACAGTTCCGCCAGCACGCTCCAGCCACCGGAGCGCATGGCCGTGCGCAGGGCCGCGCGGGCCTCGCCGTGGCGGCCCAGGCGCAGGCGTTCGGAGAGGTAGATGCCGCCCAGGAAGCCGGGGATCGCGCCCAGCACGGGGAGCAGTACGAAACCGGCCAGCGTGCCGAGGCCGGCGTAGACGGCCATGCGGGGGGTGGCGCCCGCGTCGCGCAGGCGGCGGGGCGGCAGCAGCCCGCGTACCGCCTGGGACAGCAGCAGGAGGGCGGTGGCGCCGACCAGGACGCCCCAGGCGACCGGCTGGGGGTCCTTGAGCGCCCACCACAGCACGGCGGCCCAGACCAGCCATGAGCCGGGCACGCCGGGCACCAGCACTCCGCACAGGCCGAGCAGCAGGACCACCCCGACCAGGAGGAGTTCCCACACTCCCATCTGCCCAGAGTGCAGGAGGGAGCGGGAAGGCGCAGGTGGGGAGGGTAGCGCGGGGCCCGTCTAGGCGTCCCGGGTCACCCAGCCCCGCTCGTGCGCGTGCCAGCCCAGCTGGAGGCGAGTGGTCACGCCGGAGAGTTCCATCAGGCGTTTCACCCGGCGCTGGACCGTGCGCAGGCCCAGGTCGAGCTGTTTGGCGACGCTCGCGTCGGTGAGCCCGGCGAGCAGCAGGGAGAGGATCTCCAGGTCGGTGGTGTCGGGGCCGTCCGGGTCTTCCTCGCTCACTCCGCCGGAGCCGAGCCGCAGCGGCAGCGCGGTCCGCCAGACCGACTCGAACAGGCCGGCGAGGAGTTCCAGCAGCCCGCTCGCGTGCACCACCAGCGCGGCGGGTTCGGCGCGGCGGGTGGTGAGCGGCACCAGGGCGAGGGCGCGGTCGGCGACCACCAGCTTCGTCGGGACCTCGTCCACCACGCGGACCTGCTCGTCGCGGGAGAGTGCCGCGGTCAGCTCCGTGAAGCCGTGCGGCAGGTCCAGCACGGAGCGCTCCACGACCACCCGGTAGCGCACACCCCGGCCGGCCGCCTGCTCCTCGGCGTCGTTGTCCATGCCGGAGACGACCATCGGGTTGCCGGTGACCAGCGCGCACACCTCCTCCGTCGCGCCGAGCTGGAGTTGCAGGAAGCGCTGGGCGACGGCGGCCGCGCCGGTGACCACCTCGACCAGGTCGTGCACGGCGGGTTCGGCGGCGCTCGCCCGGTACTCCTCGGCCAGCAGAGCCGCCGTCAGCTCGGCCGTCTCCAGCTCGTGCCGCCGCTGGGTGAGCAGCGCGCCGAGCGCCACACCGGGCGGGGCGGCCACCCAGCGGCCGGGCCGGCCGGACGACTGCGCGGCCAGACCCTGCCGTTCCAGGCGCCGCAGGGCGCGCTCGGTGTCGGGTTCGGTCCGTGACAGCCGGCGCGACAGGTCCGGTACGTCGGCCGCGCCCAGCGACACCAGGGCGCGGTACGCCGACTCGTCCGTCTCGTCCAGCCCGATCGCCGCCAGCATCAGCCTGCGCCCTCCCGTCGGATTCCCTCAGTCGCGGCGTGCCCGGCCGTGGCGGAAAACAGCCACGGCGCAAACCCGCCGCCCGACATCATCGCCGTAGGACCGCTCCCTCTGCCAAGGTGTGGCCACGGCCGCTTCTGTGATCATCCGGCGATCCGCCGCGCCGCCGTCTTCCGACGTGACCGGGCCCGGGACGCGCATCCGCGCGAAGGGGATCCGGGGTCCGGTCACCCTGTCGTCGCCGGGCGGTCCTCCCGTGGGGGGTGGGGCCGCCCGGCGGCCGTCAAGTCCCCGGTGTGGCCGGGGTGTTCGCCTCCGTGTTCGAGGGGTCGCCCGACACGCCGTCCAACGCGCCGCCCAGGGCCGGATTTTCCGGATGCACCGTTTTCATCCGGGCCGTGCGGTGGACAATTGGGGGCATGAGCCAGCAGGGGGGAAGGCCCACCGGCCGGGAGGACGACT
The DNA here is from genome assembly GCF_040637635.1 of Streptomyces sp. NPDC028635. Classification (NCBI taxonomy): domain Bacteria; kingdom Bacillati; phylum Actinomycetota; class Actinomycetes; order Kitasatosporales; family Streptomycetaceae; genus Streptomyces; species Streptomyces sp. NPDC028635. Next base: position 2,121 of record NZ_JBEZWX010000075.1, read on the forward strand.
GGTGGGGGCAGCTGTACGACGACGCGACGGCGGACACGGGCCCCTCGGCGGCGCCCGACTCGCTGGACGACCGCTTCGCCTCGGCGGCGGGCACGCTCGGCCGTCGAGGCGAAGCGGCGCCCGCCGACGCGAAGCCTCCGGACGCCTGCGGGCCACCGCCGCCCGCGGTACCGCCGCAGCGGGACCGGCCGCGAGCCCCCTGGGAACCACCGCCCGCGACACCCCCCGGCCCCGTGACCTTCCCGCCGGGGCCGGTCCCGCCCGGCTCGAAGGAGCGGGCGGCGCGCCCGCCGGCGCAGGACGCGGGCCGCGCTGAGACCGAGGACTCCGGGGCGGGAGCCTCCCCGAGTGCCGTCCCCGGGGCCGGCCCGGACGAGCGGGACGCCTCCGTCCGCCCCGTCCCGCTCCCCGCGCCCCGTCCGCACGTCGGCTCCGGCCCGCCCACCTACGAGGCCGAACCCACCGCCCTGCCCGCCGCCGACCCCGACGACCTGGACGACCTCGTACCGGACACCGTGCTGGACGGGGCGCGGTACGGGGTGTGCACCGTGCGGGCCGTGTCGGTGCGCGGCGACTCCGCGCGCTTTCGCGGGGAGCCGCGCCGGGACGCGCTGCTCACCGCCCGGTTCGGCCAGGGGGAGCACGCCCTGCTGCTGGTGGCCATGGCGTCCGGCGCGCGTGCGACACCGGGTGCGCACCGGGCGGCGGCCGACGCGTGCCGGTGGATCGGCCGGGCCGTGGGCCGCAGTCACGTCCGGCTCGTGGAGGATCTGCGTGCCGCCCGGCGCGGTGACCTCAAGTCGGGGCTGCACCGGCTCACCGACCGCACCCTCGGCAAGCTGCGCGCCACCGCCGCCGAACAGGGCCTGAAGCCCGAGGAGTACTCCGCCGCGCTGCGCTGCCTGCTGCTGCCCGCCGACCCGGCCTGCCGTACCCGCGTCTTCTTCGGCGTCGGCGACGGCGGACTGTTCCGGCTGCGCGGCGGCGAGTGGCAGGACCTGGAGCCGCGGGTGACCGAGGTGCCGACGGGTGAGGCCGTCGTCGGTTTCGGGTCGCCGCCGACCGAGACGCCGCAGGGCGACCGGCTCACCATGGACCTCGGCATCCCGACACCGCCCAGCCCGTACGAGCCGGCCCCGGAGCCGCCCCGCGCGCCCTTCCGGTTCCGTGCCTCGCTCGCCCGACCGGGTGATGTGCTGCTGATGTGCACCGCGGGCCTGGCCGAGCCCTTCCTCGGCGAGCCGGAACTCGCCGCCCACCTCGGCGGCCGGTGGTCCGCCCCAGGACCGCCGGGCCTCGCCGCCTTCCTCGCCGACGCCCAGGTGCGGGTCAAGGGATACGCCGACGACCGTACGGCCGCCGCCGTGTGGGAGGCGTAACCGCGCCCGCTGTGTCTCCATGGGAAGGCGGGACGTCATCCGCGGCCCGGGGCCGAGCCCAGGGCATCCGCCGGACAGCGAAGGGGCGCACGAGCAGCCATGGCCAAGCAGAACGTCGCCGAACAGTTCGTCGACATCGTCGTCCGCGCGGGCGTGAAGCGTCTCTACGGCGTCGTCGGCGACAGCCTCAACCCGGTCGTGGACGCCGTCCGCCGCAACGCCGCCATCGACTGGATCCACGTCCGCCACGAGGAGACCGCCGCCTTCGCCGCGGGGGCGGAGGCGCAGATCACCGGCCGTCTCGCCGCCTGCGCCGGCTCCTGCGGACCCGGCAACCTCCACCTCATCAACGGCCTGTACGACGCGCACCGCTCCATGGCGCCGGTGCTGGCGCTCGCCTCCCACATCCCCTCCAGCGAGATCGGCCTCGGCTACTTCCAGGAGACCCATCCCGACCAGCTGTTCCGCGAGTGCAGCCACTACAGCGAGCTGATCTCCAACCCGAAGCAGATGCCCCGGCTGCTGCAGACCGCCATCCAGAACGCCGTCGGCCGCAGCGGGGTCAGCGTCGTCACCCTGCCCGGCGACATCGCCGCCGAGCCCGCGCCCGAGCGGGCCGCGGAGTCCGCCCTGGTCACCGCCCGGCCCACGGTCCGGCCCGGCGACGCCGAGATCGACCGGCTCGTCGACCTGATCGACGGGGCCGGACGCGTCACGCTGTTCTGCGGCAGCGGCACCGCCGGGGCGCACGCCGAGGTCATGGAGTTCGCGGAGAAGATCAAGTCCCCGGTGGGACACGCCCTGCGCGGCAAGGAGTTCATCCAGTACGACAACCCCTTCGATGTCGGGATGAGCGGACTGCTCGGCTACGGCGCCGCCTACGAGGCCACCCACGAGTGCGATCTGCTGATCCTGCTCGGGACCGACTTCCCCTACAACGCGTTCCTGCCCGACGACGTGAAGATCGCCCAGATCGACGTGCGGCCCGAGCACCTCGGGCGGCGTACCAAGCTGGACCTCGCCGTGTGGGGGGACGTCCGCGAGACGCTGCGCTGCCTGACCCCGCGCGTGCGGACCAAGAACGACCGGCGCTTCCTCGACAAGATGCTCAAGAAGCACGCCGACGCCCTGGAGGGGGTGGTGAAGGCGTACACGCGCAAGGTCGACAAGCACGTCCCGCTCCACCCCGAGTACGTCGCCGCCGTTCTCGACGAACTTGCCGACGACGACGCCGTGTTCACCGTCGACACCGGGATGTGCAACGTCTGGGCCGCCCGCTACCTCTCGCCCAACGGCCGCCGCCGGATCATCGGTTCCTTCTCGCACGGCTCGATGGCCAACGCGCTGCCGATGGCGATCGGCGCCCAGTTCACCGACCGGGGCCGCCAGGTGGTGTCCATGTCGGGCGACGGCGGGTTCTCCATGCTGATGGGCGACTTCCTCACCCTGGTCCAGTACGACCTGCCGGTGAAGGTCGTACTGTTCAACAACTCCGCCCTGTCCATGGTCGAGTTGGAGATGCTGGTCGCCGGGCTTCCCTCCTACGGCACCGCGAACAAGAACCCCGACTTCGCCGCGGTCGCCCGCGCGTGCGGCGCCCACGGAGTGCGGGTGGAGAAGCCCAAGCAGCTCGCCGGTGCGCTCAAGGACGCCTTCCGGCACAAGGGCCCGGCGCTCGTCGACGTCGTGACCGATCCCAACGCGCTGTCCATCCCGCCGAAGATCAGCGCCGAGATGGTCAGCGGCTTCGCCCTGTCCGCCTCGAAGATGGTGCTGGAGGGCGGAGTGGGCCGCATGGTCCAGATGGCCCGCTCCAACCTGCGCAACGTGCCGCGTCCCTGAGTGCCCCGCGCGCCTTGCGTAACGTCGCTATCCGGCCAAGTTCCGGGGACGGGGACCGGGTGCCGTGTGTCCTCTGTGGCCTCACCTCCCGCGGGCGCGCCGCCCAGGGGGCGGTCGGAGGGTGTGCGCGGACGGCGCGACCGTCCCGGCGGCTCCGCGAGCGCGTACGCCGCCCGGGCGCGCGGTGGCCGAACATCCGGTTGTCACCGGGCCCGGATGACTGCCTCCCGACCGGCCGGGCATGCATCCCGTGAACGTGTTCGAGCAGGAGGGATACGGCCATCGGCACGCAGGCGGGGGTCATGACCAGGCAGGCACGAAGGAGCGTACCGGTGACGACGGGGGCCTACTCGGCCGAGGCAGTGGAGGACGGGACGGACAGCGGCGGGGACCGCATACCGGCGCCGCAGTTGCGGCGCCGGCTCGCACGACGTGACCTGCGGGCCGTGTCCGAGGCGCGCAGAGCCTTGCGGGAGCTGCTCGGGCAGTGGGGGAGAACCGCGGGAGCCGACACGGCGGAGCTGCTGACCAGCGAACTGGTCACCAACGCACTCGTGCACACCGACCACGAGGCGGTGCTGACGGCGACGGTCTGGCCGCGCGGACTGCGGGTCGAGGTGCGGGACTTCGTCGGCCGCAGACCACGGCTGCGCGTGGCGGACGCCGACGACGACACGAACGGCCGGGGGCTGATGCTGGTGCAGTCCCTCGCCGACGCGTGGGGAGTGCGGGCGCACGGAGTGGGGAAGGCGGTCTGGTTCGAGCTGCACGCCGCGTGAGCGGCGGACGACCGGGCACGGGCGCGCCACGGGTACGCGACGGGGCGGGGCCGCGACCCTGCCGGTCGCGGCCCCGCCCCGTCGCCGATGTCCCTAGCCGAACTGCTGCTCGAGGTCCTTGAGCTTGCGCTCCAGGGAGTCGAGCCGCGGCAGGGCCTGCGTGTCGTCCTCCGCGGTGAGGTCGACGGTGATCGCGTCAGACGCCCGGCGGACGGGCTGCAGGGAGGGACGCGCGCGCACGGGCAGCTGCTCCGGCGTCGATATGGCAGGCTCCGCGGAGAGCTCGTTGCCGCCGCGCTCCACCGCCTGCACCTCCACCTCACGGCCGGTGCCATGGCCGGCGTAACCGCCGTGCCCGCGGCTGATGGCCTTCAGCTGGGCCCGCTCCACGCGGTCCTTCTCCCGCTGCAGCCGGCGCGACTCCTCCTTGCGCCGCTTGTCGTCGCGCACCTCGTCCACGGCCTCGTCCAGGCTGCGCACGCCCTCCAGGAGCATCAGCGACCAGGCCTTGTACGTCTCACGCGGCGCCCTCAGCCAGCGCACTATCCGGATCTGCGGCAGCGGCCGCGGGATCAGCCCCTGCTCGCGCAGTGCCGCACGGCGGGTCTGCTTCAGCGCCCGGTCGAACAGCACCGCGGCCGACAGGGACATGCCCGCGAAGAAGTGCGGGGCACCGGCGTGGTTGATGCCGCGCGGCGCGTGCACCCAGTTGAACCAGGCGGCCGCGGCCGCGAACATCCACACCAGCAGCCGGGAGCCGAGGGCGGCGTCGCCGTGGCTGGCCTCCCGCACCGCGAGCACGGAGCAGAACATGGCCGCCCCGTCCAGGCCGAACGGGACCAGGTACTGCCAGCCGCCGGTCAGGTTCAGGTTCTGCTCACCGAAGCCCACCAGTCCGTGGAAGGACAGCGCGGCCGCGACCGCGGCGCAGCAGAAGAGCAGCACATAGGAGACCGTGCCGTAGAGGGCCTCCTTGCGCCTGCGGCGCTCCTCGGCGCGCTCCCACGAGTCGTCCGCGCTCGCGTTCTCCCCGGAGGAGCGCTTTCCGCGCGCGAGCACCGCCACCGCCGCCAGCATGCCCAGGAGCAGTACGGCGCCCGGAAGCAGCCAGTTCAGCGATATGTCGGTCAGTCTCATCACGGGTCCCTTGCATTGGGATAGGGCGTAACGCCCGCCATAGTGGCCCAATCCCGCCGGCCCTCAGGGGGTTTCGGGGCAAGAGGCCGCCAAGGAGGTGCAAGGGGATGCCCAGGACGGCGTTCTGCTCGAACTGCCGCGTGAGGGGCGGGAGTTGAGTTCGAATAAGACTACCCGTACGGGTGGTTCCACGGGAACTTCCTGCGCGTGGTGAGGAAGGTGTGAAACGGCTGTGTCCGTGCGCGTGTCCCACTCGCGGCTGATCTTAGAGGATGCCGGGGTGGGGTGAGCGCCCGAGGGGGCGTCAACTGTGCCTGGCCGGGCGCCCGCTGGGCAGCGGACGCCGAGTGATGGCCGACGTCACGCGGCGGCGGCCGACACGAGCTTGGCGAGGCGGTCCGTGTCGCAGGTGCGGGGGCAGGTGGCGCAGGTGTCCTCGGGGCGGACGGTGTAGAACATGCAGCAGCTCGCCCGGTCCCTGGTGGGGAGCCGTTCGCCGTTCGGTCCGGTCAGCTCGCGGAACGCCGCCGCGCCGGCGTAGGGCTTCGTCGCGCCCGGCAGCAGCAGTTCCAGTTCGCGGCGCGCCCGTTCCTCCTCGCCGAGCAGATGGGCGACGTACCACAGGCCCTCCACGACCTCGTCCGTCACCATGCCCCACAGCGCGCGGCCACGGCGCCGCATCCGCGGCCCGAACGCGGCGAGCAGCGGTTCGGCGTGTTCGGCGATCGCCTCGCGCACCTCGGCCCGCAGGGCCTCCTCGTCCGGGACCACGCGGGCGGCGGGGTGGGCGGCCGCCGGGTCGCCGGGCAGGCAGGCGAAGGAGGCGGGGCGCACGGCCATACGGCCGGCGGCGCGGTCGTACGAGACATGGGTGACGGGCAGGCGCGGGACGCGGCGGTCCAGGAACCAGGGGACGGTGATCAGCAGGCAGGCCGGCCAGGCGTACCGGTGCAGGGCGAAGCTCGCGACGACGTCGGGGCGGGCGCGGGTGCCGTAGTCGCGCAGCACCTGAGCGTCGTCCCAGGCCAGGAAGGCGTCCAGGGCGGCCGGGTCGTGGGCGAGTGCGGCGGCGGGGGTCCAGCCGTCGCCGTGGGGGAGCGGCTCGTGCGGGTGCGGCTCGTCGATCGTCAGCCCCGGGTGGACCTCGGTGAGGCGGGCGTAGGCGTCCGTGGTGGGGGTGCGCGCGGTCGTTTGGGCCGGGGCGGGGGTGCGCGCGGGCGCGGAGGCCGGGTCGGGGGCGACGGGCATGGGGGACCACCGATCCTGTGCGGGATTGAAGGTAAGCCTTACCTTACTGGATCTCCCGTGGGGTCTTGATCGGATTTGAGCTGGTGGGTTCTGGGCCTAAGGTGCTTGACGGACGAGTAACAACCCGTCGTAATGACCCAAAGCACCGACAAGCCCGCAGGAGGACCCGTGAAGCAGGGGGCGCAGGGCTCTGCCGGGACCGGGACCGGGGCCGCCGCCGCGCACGGGGTGCGTGTGCCGGTGCAGCCGACGGCTGCGGATGTGGACCGGGGGGCCGTCGGCCGGGACGAGGCGGTGCGCGGTGAGCACACGCACGGTGAGCGGCCGGTGGTGCAGCGCGCCTCGGTGCGGGGGCAGATCCTGACCGCGTTGCGCGCCGCGCTGGTCGCGGGGGAGCTGAGGCCCGGCGAGGTGTACTCGGCGCCCGCGCTGGGGGAGCGGTTCGGGGTGTCGGCGACGCCGGTGCGGGAGGCCATGCAGCAGCTGGCCCTCGAGGGCGCCGTGGAGGTCGTGCCCAACCGGGGGTTCCGGGTCGTGGTGCGGGACGCGCGTGAGCTGGCCGAGCTGGCGGAGGTGCGGGCGCTGATCGAGGTGCCGGTGATGCTGCGGCTCGCGCGCACGGTGCCGGTCGAGCGGTGGGCGGAGCTGCGGCCGCTGGCGGAGGCGACGGTGCGGGCGGCGGCGTCCGGGTGCCGGGCCGCGTACGCGGAGTCCGACCGGGCGTTCCACCGGGGGGTGCTGGGGCTGGCGGGCAACGCGCAGCTGGTGCGGATCGTCGATGACCTGTACCGGCGCGGGACGAGCTGAAGGACCCCAAGTACAAGGACGTCAAGCTCGTCAAGATCGCCTACGGCAACGACGACCCGCAGCAGTCGTTCCAGCAGACCCAGG
>NZ_JBEZWX010000076.1:0-9358 GCF_040637635.1 Streptomyces sp. NPDC028635
CTTAAGCCCTGGGCGGGGGCGGGTGGGGGGCCGGCGCGCCCCCGCACGACCCGAGCGCCTTGCCACCTGCCTCGGCTCGGGCCCGGACGCCGGTCTCCGAGCCCCGGGGGGCCCACCGACCGGTCACCGCTCTCCCCCGCGCGCGCCGAGGCACCGTCCCCCGACCACCGCGGGCGCCGCGGTGAGCAGCAGCACCGCGCCCGTCTGTACGAGCAGTCCGGCGAGCAGCGCGCCGGGGAGGGGCACGGCGAGCCATGGGTACAGGGCCGCGACACGCGCCGCGAAGACCAGCAGGCCGAGCGCGGTGAGTGCGGCGGCCGTGCCCGCGTCGGCCGCCCCTCGCCGGCGGCCGCGCCACAGCAGCCAGCCGAGGACACCGACGACGAAGCAGGAGCTCGGCGCCCACACCGTGTCGACCGTGCCCGGCATCAGGACGAGTGAGGCGCCGGCCACCACGCAGCAGGCGAGATGGGCCAGGCCGGGCGTACCGACGGGCAGCGCGGCCGGGGGTGCGTCGCGGTGGTGGGCCGCGCACACGGCGAGCGCGGTCAGCCAGGCGAGGAGCGCGGCGGCGGTGGCGTAGGCCGGGTCGGGCGGGAACGCGTCGGAGACCAGCGGCGCGAGGGGCAGCCACAGCGTGGGCAGTGCGGCGAGCAGCACCGCGGCACGGGCGAGCCGCCTGCGGTCGTGCAGCAGGGCGAAGTATCCGGCTGTCCACAGCAGCGGCAGGATCCACTGGGCGAGCGCCGCCACGGTGCCGGCTGTTCCGCCCGGGCCGGTGAGACCGGACAGGAACATCCGCCACTGCGCGGGACCGTGCGTCGCCGCCCAGGTGACCTCCAGGACGCGGTCCGCGACCGCCCCGGCCGCCTGGAGCAGGACGGCGAACAGCGCGAACTGGCGTACGGCGGAGCCCAGCAGCGCGTAGCGGCGGGGCGCGCCCGCGGCGCCGAGCCGGGTGCGCAGCGCGAGCCCGGCGATGCTCGCCGCCTCGCCCAGTGTCGGGCGGGACTGGTCCTGGGTGTCCCGGTCGACGTCCCACAGAAAGACCTCGACCATCTCCTCCTCGCGCTCGGCGCGGTAGTAGGCGGGGAGCAGACGCAGAACGGCGCGGTAACGCTTCTCGAGGAGTGTCGTCATGCCAGGCCTCCGGCGAGTCCGGGTCCCGCGACGGGCGGGACGGCGGGGCGGTCGGCTGGGTGCGCGGGCGCGCGGCGGCCCTCGGCGATGCGCCGCTTGGCCGCGTTCGCGCCGGCGGCCATGCGCTCGGCCTCGGCGTCCAGGGCGCGCAGGCCGTCGTCGGTGAGGCGGTAGTAGCGCCGCAGCCGGCCTTGCTGCACCTCTTCGCGGTCCAGGACGATCAGCCCGTCCGCGGTGAGCCGGTCGAGCACGCCGTACAGCGTGCCGACCCGCAACTGCACGTCGCCGTCGGACAGTTCCTCTATCTCACGCAGGATGCCGTACCCGTGCCGGGGCTGGTCGGCCAGCGCCGTCAGCACGAGGAACGCCGCCTGGGTCATGGACTTCGATGCCATGCGTCCAGAATATATCGGCAGCCGATATATTCCGCAGCGCGAAACACTCTCCGTCCTCGGCGTCGAGGCTTGTGTCCGGCTGGAACGGCGGCTCGGCGCACACGGCGGGGGCGCGGCGAGTGAGCCGTGTCGCGGCTCCCGCGTGGGAGGCGGATGGCGCGGGCCCGGCGTGGGCATGCTGTGAGCGAGGCCACTTCCGGGGGATGGTGGATCTTCCTCGGTGCCCGCCCGCCTGATCGGCTCCCACGAAGGACAACCGCTCTTGTCTCTGACGATTCCTGACGCTCCCTCGGCGCGCCGCCCGGGTCGTTCCTGGACGATCCGGGTGGTCGGTCACCGCGACCGCAGCGCCTCGGTCACCTGCTCCTCGGCATGCGTAATGCCGGCCCGTTCCCGCGACCTCACGGCGCTGCGCCGGTTCGCCGAGGCGCATGCCCTCGCGCACGCCCGGGCCGCGGCCGTGCGCGCCGACGCCGCCTGCTGGTGCCGCCATCACGGGTGCGCCCCGCACGAGGGCACCCGGGTCTCCTGCCAGGGCACCGTGGTCCTCGTACTGCGCCACGATCCCGCGGTGGGGCAGGTGTGGACACTGAGCGAGGTCTGTTCCGCGTGCGCGCCGCTGATGAACCACGCGCGTGTGGTGGCCCGGGCCGCGTCCCGCCCGGCCTCGCCCCCTCCCCGGCCGACGGCCACCGGAGACCGTCAGGTCACCGGTGACCGTCCGGCTGCCGGAGACCGTCCGGCCACCGGTGAGCGGTCCTCGCCGCGTTCCGGACCGGTGGCGGCGCCGTTCGTCCCGGGAGGCTTCAGCGCGCCCCCGGCCGACGGCGTACCCACGCCGAGGGCACCCCGTCGGCGTGGCCGGAGCCGGGGCCGTCCGGAGCGGGAGGGCAGCGGCGGTTTCTGACCCGTCGCAGACGGTCGGCGGCGGTTCCCGGCCCGCGCCGGAGTCGGACGAGGGCGCCAGGGGCGACGCCGCGCCGCCGAAACGGACAGGACCCGCCCCGATGCGGATGGTGGACGGGCCCTGTCCGCCCGGACGATTGTGCTGGGCCGCGCCCGGCCGGAACCACGGGTGTGCACCGCCCGCCGTAGTGCACGGCGCACACACCGTGTGCACGGCCCGCGTCCCGTGTGCGCGGCGGCCCGTGTGCGCGGCGGCCCGTGTGCGCGGCGGCCCGATCAGAGGGCGCGGTGCGCGCTTCGAGTTCGCTGCCGCCGCCGAGGGCGCACGAGGCGACATGCGGCCGTACGCCCCGGGTACCCGGGGCGCATGAACGACCGCAAGACACCCGATCCGCGTGAGGCCGCCCAGGCGGCGGAGACCGCCGACGAGCAGCGGGCCGCTTCACGACCCTTCAGCTATCCCCACGACGAACGGCGCGCCGGCGTCCGCGCCACCCGGCACATCAGCCGTGAGCAGGCCGACGCCGAGAGCGTCCCCGGAGTGCCCGGCGGCTACGGCACCACGGGCGGCGGTCAGCCGAACACCCGTGGCGCCGACGCCCGGCCGGGCCGGGACGAGGCCGATGAGGAGGCCGGTGTGACGGACGTCGTCGCGGGGCGGGAACCCCGCCCCGACCGCTAGGAGTGACACCGGCGGCCGGCCGGCACGACTGAGGCGCCTTCACCCCCGTGTGATCCACACGGGGGCCGGCGACGATACTGGCAGTGCACGTCGTCCCCGCCCTCACGAACGGACCCATGCCGATCTCGCCGACGGACCGCCCTGATCCCTCCACGACACCCCCGACGCTGTGGCCGGCCCGCGGCCGTTTCCTGGGGTCCGCAGCCGCCGGCGTGCTGCGCAGACATCTGCAGCGCCTGAAGGACGACGGGGCCGTCCAGGACTTCCTGGAACTGCCCGAGGACGAGTCCCCCGCCGGACGGCGCGTCTTCGAGGCGCGCTGGCAGGTGGCGGAGGCGGTGACCGTCCGGGCGCGGCTGACCGTCGCCATGGGCGCCGGGCACGGTCAGGAGTGGCTGCTGGTCGCGGAGGCCGAGCGGCCCTGGGACCTGCGCTGGCCGTCACCGGCCGGCGTGTTCTGGCCGGCTGAACCGGACGGCGCATGGGCGCACGAGTCCGCGACGGGGCTGCGTTTCCTCCAGGTCAACGCGCTGCCGGAGGACGACAAGGCGCTGCGGCGGGTTCTGAGGGACGCGCTGCGCGACCGCTGGACTTTGCATGTGGTCGTCCACGAGGCGATGACGCCCGACGAGCGCGGCCGTGGCCCGCTCACCCGTTTCCTGCCACCGGGTCTGCACCACCGCGTCGTGGAGCACCGGGCCGCCCCGCACCAGCTGCGCGCCTTGAACTACGCGCTGCGGGACGCCGGGGTCGAGGTACCGCGCGGCGGCGCGGTGGTGTTGCCCGGCGCCCCGGTGCCGGACGGCTGGAGCGCCGCGGACTTCTCGGTGCGCAGTGTGTTCCTGGACGGCTCCGAGCCGGTGGAGCTGGTCGACGCTGTGACCCGGTTCGCCGCCTTGCCGCGGCCACTGCCGGACGGTGCCGCGGAACAGCTGGGCGCGCTGCGGGAGGAGTGGCACCTGTACACGCTCGAGGAGGAGCTGGAGCGCCAGCGCGCGCTGGTCGCCATGTACGCCGAGGCACTGGAGGCGATGACGCGCTCCCGTGACCTGTACCGGGAGGCCGCCGAGCGGGCGCACGAGGCGTTGGCCGCGTACCGGGAGGCCGCCGCGGCGAGCGCCGGAGACCCGCCTGCGCCGGCCCGCCCCGCCGGCGGTGCGCTCCAGCAGCTGACCAGGACGTTCGAGCGCCTGAAGATCTCCGGCCGCTCCCTGCGGCCCACCGCCGCCCGCGAGACGGTCGCCACCCGCGAGACGGTCGCCACCCACGAGACGGCCGTCGCCCACGAGTCGGCCGCCCACGAGACGGTCGCCGCCGGACCTCTCCCCGCCGGTCGGGCCGCCGTCGAGGAGGCCGCCGCCGAAGGGGCCACCCCCGCCGTAGATCCCGCCGCCGTGGCCGGGACTCCGTCCGTGACGGCGCCCGCGTCCCCGGCGGACACGACCTCCTCGGACGAGCCCGCGGCTCCCGACGAGGCCGCGCTCTCCGACCCGGCCCCCTCTTCCGGGGGACCCGTGGCCCCCGACGGGATCACCTCTTCGGGTGAACCAGGTGAACCCGCCGCCGAGGCGATCCCCCCGTCACACGCACACGCGACTCCGGGCAGGGCCACCTCGTCCGGGTGACGGTGCCGCCGGCGGCGCATCCGGTCAGGACAGCAGCGGCAGCCGTTCCGCGTCGGAGCCCAGCGCGCGCCGCTCCTCCCGGGTGAGGGGCGCGCGGCCGGTCGCGGCACGCGCGTAGTGCTCGTCGCTCCAGTCCAGGGGCACGGGCCGGCCCAGCAGCCCGTCCAGGGTGGCCCGTACCGCGGCGAGCCCTTCCGGAGCCGGTCGTGCGGCCCCCGGCAGGGACACGGTGAGGTCGAGGTGGTGCACGGTGGCCTCGACGGCGAGCGTGATCAGCAGGTCGCCCGCGGTCAGGACGTGGCCCTGGGTGCACACGGCGCGGGCCGGGTCGGCCGCGGCGCCGGCGGTGACGGTGGCGGCCGCGGTCTCCAGATACAGCTCCCGCAACTGGCCGAAGTCGAGGAACATGCTCGCGCTCACCCGCGCCCAGCGCCGCCCGTGCGCCGCGCCGACCGGATCCGGCGCCCAGGCGTGCCAGTAGGTCACGGCGTCCCGGTCCGGTGGTGCGCTCACCGGGGTGTGCAGGGCGACGAGCGCGCGCTGGGCGTCAGAGAGGCAGTGGAAGACCAGGTCGCGCGCGGCCCAGCCGGTGCACCCGGTGGGCAGCCACGACGCGTCGTCGCCGAGCGTCGCGACGACCTCGGCGAAGGCCCCGTAGGCGGCGCGCAGAGCGGCGACGGGGTCGGTGTCGTCCCGTTGATCACCTGTCATGCGGCCAGCCTAGGAAGCACCCCCCGGCACGGCGCCACCGGTTTCCGGTCATCGGCAGGTGTCGTCCGGCGCGGTCGGGATACGCGGTCAGGACAGCACGACGCCCCCGTCCGGAGGGGAAGACCACATGGGCAGCGAGCAGCACCCCGCACCACCGGCCGCGCACCGCTCCGACACGACCCTCCGGGTCAACGGCAAACCGCACACCCTCACCGTCGACCACCGGCGCACCCTTCTCGACCTGCTGCGCGAGGATCTGGGCCTGACCGGCGCCAAGAAGGGCTGTGACCACGGCCAGTGCGGCGCGTGCACGGTCCTGGTGGACGGGCGCCGGGTCAACGCCTGCCTGCTGCTGGCCGTGGCCGCGGACGGCTGCGAGGTGACGACCGTGGAGGGCCTCGCGGGCGACGGCGAGGCACCGCACCCGCTCCAGCGGGCGTTCGCCGAACGGGACGCCTTCCAGTGCGGGTACTGCACACCGGGCCAGCTCTGCTCCGCGCTCGGCGCGCTCGCCGAGGCCGAGGCCGGGCACCCCTCGCACGTCACGGACCCGGCGGCCCCGTCCGGCCGGCCCGTACCGCTGACCCGCCAGGAGATCCGGGAGCGGCTGAGCGGCAACCTGTGCCGCTGCGGGGCGTATCCACGCATCGTCGACGCGGTGGAGGACGTGATCCCGTGAAACCCTTCGGCTACGTGCGCGCGGGCAGCGTCGCGGAGGCCACCGAGGCGTACGCCGCCCACCCCGGCGCCCGCTACCTCGGCGGCGGCACCAACCTGGTCGACCTGATGAAGCTCGGTGTGGAACAGCCGGCCGTCCTCGTCGACGTCACCCGGCTCCCGCTGGCCGGGGTGGAGGAGCCGGCGGACGGCTCCTTGCGGGTGGGCGCCCTGGTCCGCAACAGCGACCTCGCCGCGCACCCCCTGGTCCGCGACCGCTACCCGGCGCTCTCGCAGGCGCTGCTCGCGGGCGCCTCGGGCCAGTTGCGCAACGCCGCCACGACCGGCGGCAACCTGATGCAGCGCACCCGCTGCCCCTACTTCCAGGACCTGTCCAAGCCGTGCAACAAGCGCGAGCCGGGCACCGGCTGCGGCGCCCTCGAGGGCGTCCACCGCGACCACGCGGTGCTCGGCCACTCCGAGCACTGCATCGCCACCCATCCCTCGGACATGGCGGTGGCGCTGGCCGCGCTGGACGCGCGGATCGAGGTGTACGGCCCCGGCGGCGCCCGGGAGATCGCGGCGGACGTCTTCCACCGGCTGCCCGGGGACCATCCGGAGCAGGACACCGAGCTGCGGCCCGGCGAACTGATCACCGGGGTGCTGCTGCCGGCGGCGACGGCCGGGCTGCCCTCGCGCTACCGCAAGGCCCGCGACCGGGCGTCGTACGCCTTCGCGCTGGCGTCGGTCGCGGCGGTGCTGCACGTGACGGACGGGGTCGTGGACCGGGCGGGGATCGCTTTCGGGGGGCTGGCGCACCGGCCCTGGCGCGCCCGCCGCGCCGAGGAGGCGCTGCGCGGAGCGGCGCCCACCGCGGCCGCGTTCGAGCACGCCGTCGACCTGGAGCTGGCGGACGCGCGCCCGTTGCGGGACAACGCGTTCAAGGTGCCGCTCGCCCGCAATCTCGCCGTGGACGTCCTGACCGGCCTGGCCCGGCCCTCGGGGACCTGACCGGCATCAGCCAGGAGGAACCATGACCGACACCGCCGTGGGCGCTCCGGCCGAGCGCCGTGAAGCGCGCCTGAAGGTCTCCGGCACCGCCCGCTACGCCGCCGAGCACGCCCTGCCGGGCCGGCTGTACGCCCGACCGGTGCCCGCCACCGTCCCGCGCGGCCGGGTCACCTCCGTCGACGCCTCCGCCGCGCTCGCCCTGCCCGGCGTCGTCACGGTGCTCAGCCACGACAACGCGCCGCGCCTGGGCGAGTCGAACGATCCGACGCTCGCCGTGCTGCAGGACGCACGCGTGCCGCACCGGGGCTGGTGCGTGGCCCTGGTGGTGGCCGAGACCCTGGAGGCGGCCCGGGCCGGTGCCGCCGCGGTCCGCGTGACGTACGCGGAGGAGCCCTACGACGTGACGCTCACCGAGGACCATCCGGAGGTGTACGTCCCCGAGAAGGCCAACGGAGGCTATCCGGCGGTGCGCGAACACGGTGATCCGGAGGGAGAGTTCGCCTCCGCGGCCGTGCGCGTGGACGCCACCTACCGGGTGCCGCCGCTGCACAACCATCCGATGGAGCCGCACGCCAGCACCGCGCAGTGGGACGACGACCGGCTCACGGTGTACACCTCCAGTCAAGGCACGTCCGTGGTGCGGATGGTGCTGGCCGGACTGTTCGGCCTGCCCCAGGAACAGATCTCGGTGGTGGCCGAGCACGTCGGCGGAGGGTTTGGTTCCAAGGGGACCCCGCGCCCGGACGTCGTCCTCGCGGCGATGGCGTCACGGGCGACGGGACGGCCGGTCACGCTGGCTTACCCGCGCCGCTTCCTGCCGAGCTCCGTCGGCCATCGCGCGCCCACTGTGCAGCGGGTGCGGCTGGCCGCCGGCGCCGACGGCCGGCTGA
This sequence comes from Streptomyces sp. NPDC028635, assembly GCF_040637635.1. Classification (NCBI taxonomy): domain Bacteria; kingdom Bacillati; phylum Actinomycetota; class Actinomycetes; order Kitasatosporales; family Streptomycetaceae; genus Streptomyces; species Streptomyces sp. NPDC028635. The sequence continues at coordinate 8,018 of NZ_JBEZWX010000076.1, forward strand.
CCGCGCTGCTGCACGAGAGCACCACGCACTCCTCGCGGATCAAGGAGTTCGTGGAACAGGCGGCGGTGCCCGCCCGCGTCATGTACGGCGCCCCCGGCCACCGCACGGGGCACCGCGTCGTCCGGCTCGACGTGCCCACCCCGTCCTGGATGCGGGCGCCCGGCGAGGCGCCGGGGATGTACGCGCTGGAGTCCGCGATGGACGAACTGGCCTGCGCCCTGGGCATGGACCCGGTGGAACTGCGGGTCGTCAACGAGCCGGAGTCCGAGCCGGACAACGGCAAGCCGTTCAGCAGCCGGCACGTCGTGGACTGTCTGCGCGAGGGCGCCCGCCGGTTCGGCTGGGCGGAGCGCGACCCGCGGCCCGGCACACGGCGGCAGGGACCGCTGCTGCTGGGCACGGGGGTGGCGGCGGCCACGTATCCCGTCCTCGTCCAGCCGTCGACCGCGCGGGCGCACGCCCGCCCCGACGGCACGTTCCTCGTGGAGATCAACGCCACGGACATCGGCACGGGCGCCCGGACGGTGCTGGCGCAGGTCGCCGCCGACGCCCTGGGCGTACCGCTGGAGCGGGTGACCACCGAGGTGGGGTGCAGCGACCTGCCGTACGCGGCGCTCGCCGGCGGTTCGTCGGGCACCGCCTCCTGGGGCTGGGCGGTGCACGAGGCGTGCGCCCGGCTGGCGGAGCAACTGGGCGTGCGGACCGGGCCACTGCCGCCCGAGGGCATCAGCGTCGAGGCCGACACGTCCGGTGCGGCCGACGCCGACAGCCCCTACTCCCGGCACGCTTTCGGGGCGCACTTCGCCGAGGTGGCCGTGGACACCGTCACCGGTGAGGTCCGGGTGCGCCGGCTGCTGGGCGTGTACGCGGCCGGACGGATCCTCAACGCCCGTACGGCGCGCTCGCAGTTCGTGGGCGCGATGACGATGGGCCTGGGCATGGCGCTGACGGAGGACAGCACCGTGGACCCCGCGTTCGGCGACTTCGTCCAGTCCGACCTGGCGTCCTACCACGTGCCGGTGAACGCCGACGTGCCCGACATCGAGGCGCACTGGATCGAGGAGGACGACAGCCACCTCAACCCGATGGGGAGCAAGGGCATCGGCGAGATCGGCATCGTCGGCACGGCCGCCGCGATCGCCAACGCCGTCCACCACGCCACGGGCACCCGGCTGCGCGACCTCCCGCTCACGCCGGACAAGGTCCTGGAGGCACTGACGGGCCCGAGGTGAGCGACGCGCGGGCGGGGCGCCACGACGACGGCCGCCCACAAGGTGGAGCGACCACGTGGCGGCCCGCGCCGAGGGCGCGCACCGCCCCCGCCGCGACAGGGTGGGAGCC
>NZ_JBEZWX010000077.1:0-9203 GCF_040637635.1 Streptomyces sp. NPDC028635
GGCGCCCTGTGCCGGTGCCGGCCGCTGCGGGCGGACACCCCCCACCCCGTCCCCTCCCCGCCGTCGGCGCCTGCGGCGACGCCGTGGCGCACGCCGGGTCCCGCAACGTCGTGGTGCGCGGCCGTGCCATGCCGACTTAGCTGCGGGCAGTCGTGCCGCTGGGGCGGCACGGGTGGGCGCAGCGGCGCCGTGCCAGCGCCGGTGAGCGTCCCCACCCCCGGCCGGCAACGGCGCCGGGGGCGATGAAACGCCGGGCGCGCAGCCCCACGGCGGGACAGCCAACGCCGGGCGCGCAGCCCGACGGCGGAACAGCCAACGCCGGGCGCGCAGCCCAACGGCGGTGCCGTCGCCGCAGCGCACCGGGTTATCCACAGGCCCCGCGCAAGGCCGCTCCCAGCGGTACGCTGACCAGGCACAACCCCACACCGCCGTATCCGAAGGGACAGCCCATGCCGCTCGAAGCCGGCCTCCTGGAGATCCTCGCCTGCCCGGCCTGCCACGCCCCCCTCAAGGAGCAGGACACCGAGCTGATCTGCACCGGTCAGGACTGCGGCCTGGCGTACCCGGTCCGCGACGGCATCCCCGTGCTGCTCGTCGACGAGGCCCGCCGCCCGGCGTAACACCGCTGCGAAAGCCCGCGCACCGACGACACGGCGATCGGAGACTGCCGCCATGCTCGACGAATCGCTGCTCGACACGCCGGAGGCCCTGGCCGAGGCCGACCGCCGCGCCCTGCTGCGCGGCGCCGCCGAGGCCGGCGCGCGTGTCCGTACCGCCGCCCGGCAGGCCGCCGAGGCCGGTATCAACGGCCTCAAACCCGACGGCCGCCCCCGCGCCGTCCTCATCGCCGGCCCCGGCGCCGCCGCCACCCACGCCGCCGACCTGCTCGGCACCCTCGCCGGCCCCGGCAGCCCCGTGATCCGGCTCGCCCCCACCGGTGTCGCCCCCGCCGCGGGCGCGCTGCGCTGGGAGCTGCCCGGCTGGGCCGGCTCCGTGGACCTGCTGCTGATCGCCACCCCGGACGGCACCGAGCCCTCCCTGGCCCAGCTCGCCGAGCAGGCGTACCGGCGCGGCTGCGCGGTCGTGGCGGTCGCCCCCGCCGGCGCCCCCCTCGGAGAGGCCGTCGCGGGCGTCCACGGCATGTTCCTGCCGATGGCGACCGCACCGTACGACCAGGAGGAACCGCTCGCCGCCTCCGCGCCGGGCGTCCTGTGGGCGCTGCTCACCCCCCTGCTCGCCCTGCTCGACCGCGTCGGCCTGCTCACCGCGCCGCCCGACGCCCTGGAGAAGGTCGCCGACCGCCTCGACCACGTCGCCGAACGCTGCGGCCCCGCCATCGCGACGTACAGCAACCCGGCCAAGACCCTCGCCGCCGAACTGGCCGACGCCCTGCCCCTCGTCTGGACCGAGGGCACCTCCGCGGGCCCCGCGGGCCGCCGTTTCGCCGCCGCCCTCGCGGAGCTGTCCGGCGTGCCCGCCGTCGTCGCCGAACTGCCCGAGGCGCTCGCCGCGCACAGCGCGCTGCTCGCCGGCCCGCTGGCCGCAGGCGCCGACCCGGACGACTTCTTCCGCGACCGCGTCGAGGAACCGCCCGCCATGCACGCGCGCGTGGTGCTGCTGCGCGACCGCCCGATCGGCAATCTCACCGCCGCCCCGGCCGCCCGCGACCTGGCCCTCAGCCACGACACCCCGATCAGCGAACTGGAACCGGAGGAGGGCGACGAGCTGGAGACGCTGGCCGAGCTGATCGCCATCACCGATTTCGCCGCCGTTTACCTGGCCGTCGCGTCAAGGGCCTGATCTTTTCCCGGGCACGCCGGCCCGCGCCGAACGCCCCGTCACCGGCCCGCACGCATCCCGCAGAGAGATCCCATGGACCGCCTCGACAACACCGTCCGCCCCTACGCCTGGGGCTCCACCACCGCGATCCCGCAGCTGCTCGGAGTGGCGCCCACCGGGGAACCGCAGGCGGAGATGTGGATGGGCGCGCACCCGGGCGCTCCCTCGCGCACCGCACGCGGCACCCTGGCCGACGTCATCGCGGCCGCCCCCGAGCGGGAACTGGGCACCGCCGCCGTGGCGAAGTTCGGCCCGCGACTGCCGTTCCTGCTCAAGCTGCTCGCCGCCGGCGCGCCCCTCTCCCTCCAGGTCCACCCCGACCTGGAGCAGGCCCGCCAGGGGTACGACGACGAGGAGCGCCGCGGCATCCCGCTCGACGCCCCGCACCGCAACTACAAGGACGCCAACCACAAGCCCGAACTGATCTGCGCCCTCACCGAGTTCGACGGCCTGTGCGGCTTCCGTGACCCCGTCCACACCGCCGACCTGCTGGCCGGTCTCGGCGTCGACTCCCTCAAGCCGTACGTCGACCTGCTGCACGCCCACCCCGAGGAAGCGGCCCTGCGCGAGGTGCTGACCGCGATCCTCACCGCGGACCGCGAGGAGATGGCCCACACCGTCACCGAGACCGCGGCCGCCTGCGACCGGCTCGGCGGCGACTACGCCCCGTACGCCCAGATCGCCCACCACTACCCGGGCGACCCCGGCGTCATCGCCGCGATGCTCCTCAACCACGTCCGGCTCCAGCCCGGCGAGGCCCTCTACCTCGGCGCCGGCATACCGCACGCCTACCTCGACGGCCTGGGCGTGGAGATCATGGCCAACTCCGACAACGTCCTGCGGTGCGGCCTGACCCCCAAGCACGTCGACGTCCCCGAACTGCTGCGCGTCGTCCGCTTCGAGGCGAGCGACCCCGGCGTCCTGCGCCCGGAGGCCGCCCCGGACGGCGAGGAGGTCTACGAGACGCCCATCGACGAGTTCCGTCTCTCCCGCTACGCCCTGCCGGAGGGCGGCACGGCCCATGACCTCACCCGGCCCACCCCGCAGATCCTCCTGTGCACGGCGGGCGCCGTCCGGGCCGGGGAACACGAGCTGACCGCCGGTCAGTCCGTCTTCGTGGCGGCGGGGGAGAAGGCCGCGGTGTCCGGCGCCGGCACGCTCTTCCGGGCCACCATGATCGCCTGACCGCCGACTCCCGACGCGGCTGCGGTGTGTTCGTACGACCGCGACTGTGGACACTCGGGACGCCGGAGTCACGGGGGCTGCAAGAATGGCCCACCGGCAAAGGGCGGGCAAAGGCCCGGACGGCGAGAACGCACGCAGGCGAAGGGACAACGCGGACACATGAGCGCGTCAGGCGGCACCAGGGCGATCGTGGCGGCACTCGGCGCCAACCTCGCGATCGCGGTATCGAAGTTCGTGGCGTTCGCGTTCAGCGGCTCGTCGTCGATGCTCGCTGAGGGCGTGCACTCGGTCGCCGACTCCGGCAACCAGTTCCTGCTGCTGGTCGGCGGGAAGCGCGCCCAGCGCGAGGCCACCCCGCAGCACCCCTTCGGGTACGGCCGCGAGCGGTTCATCTACGCCTTCCTGGTCTCCATCGTCCTGTTCTCGGTCGGCGGCATGTTCGCCGTCTACGAGGGCTACGAGAAGATCCGGCACCCGCACGAGCTGGAGCACTGGTACTGGCCGGTGGGCGTCCTCGCCTTCGCGATCATCGCCGAGGGCTTCTCCTTCCGCACGGCCATCAAGGAGTCCAACGAACTGCGCGGCAAGCTCTCCTGGGCGCAGTTCATCCGCCGCGCCAAGGCGCCCGAGCTGCCCGTCGTCCTGCTCGAGGACTTCGGCGCGCTGATCGGTCTGGTCCTCGCCCTCTTCGGCGTCGGCCTGACCCTGCTCACCGGCGACGGCGTCTGGGACGGCATCGGCACCGTCTGCATCGGCGTCCTGCTCGTCCTCATCGCGCTCGTCCTCGCCGCCGAGACCAAGTCGCTGCTGCTCGGCGAAGCCGCCGGCCTCGAAGAGATCAAGAAGATCGAGGCCGCGATCGTCGACGGTGACACCGTCACCCGCATCATCCACATGCGCACCCTCCACCTCGGCCCCGAGGAACTGCTGATCGCCGCCAAGATCGCCGTCCAGCACGACGACACCGCCGCCGAGGTCGCCACCGCCATCGACGCCGCCGAGGCCCGCGTCCGCGCCGCCGTGCCCATCGCGCGCGTCATCTACCTCGAGCCCGACATCTACAGCGAGGCCGCGGCCGCCCAGGGTCCCGACCCCGAGGCCACGCCTGGCGGCCCCACCCCGCACAGCGCCGGACACTGACCGAGCAGCCCCGGCACGCCATCGGCGAACTCCGGACGCATTTCGGTGCGGACTGGGGACAGCCCGGCCGACCGTGTAGCTTGGGAGAGAGCCAGACGTCGCTGCTGATGGCGGTCGGGCGGTCCGCCGCGCGGACCGACCGAGGGAGAGAGGGCCTCCGACGGACTGCGCTGCGCGCACGCGGGCATGCCTGTGTCCTCTTTCGGGCACCCCTGTGTCCGCCCGCCGCGCAGACCAGCCGTACCCACCCTCGACCCAATCCCGAGGAGCAGCTCGCATGACGACTGTCGACAACCGACAGGACTTCAAGGTCGCCGACCTGTCCCTGGCCGAGTTCGGCCGCAAGGAGATCACCCTCGCCGAGCACGAGATGCCGGGCCTGATGGCGATCCGCAAGGAGTACGCCGAGGCGCAGCCCCTGGCGGGCGCGCGCATCACGGGTTCGCTGCACATGACGGTGCAGACGGCCGTGCTGATCGAGACCCTGGTCGCGCTCGGCGCGGAGGTCCGCTGGGCCTCCTGCAACATCTTCTCCACGCAGGACCACGCCGCCGCGGCCATCGCCGTCGGCCCGAACGGCACGCCCGAGAACCCGCAGGGTGTCCCGGTCTTCGCCTGGAAGGGCGAGACGCTCGAGGAGTACTGGTGGTGCACCGAGCAGGCGCTGACCTGGCCCGGCACGGCCACCGGCGGCCCGAACATGATCCTCGACGACGGCGGTGACGCCACCCTCCTCGTCCACAAGGGCGTCGAGTACGAGAAGGACGGCAAGGTCCCCTCGCCTGACACCGCCGAGTCCGACGAGCACCGCGTCATCCTCGAGCTGCTCACCCGCACCGTCGCCGAGACCCCGCAGAAGTGGACCCAGCTGGCGTCCGAGATCCGCGGTGTCACGGAGGAGACCACGACGGGTGTCCACCGTCTGTACGAGATGATGCGTGAGGGGACGCTGCTGTTCCCCGCGATCAACGTGAACGACTCGGTGACGAAGTCGAAGTTCGACAACAAGTACGGCTGCCGTCACTCGCTGATCGACGGCATCAACCGTGCCACGGATGTGCTGATCGGTGGCAAGACCGCGGTGGTGTTCGGGTACGGCGATGTGGGCAAGGGCTGTGCGGAGTCGCTGCGCGGTCAGGGTGCCCGGGTGATCGTGACCGAGATCGACCCGATCTGCGCGCTGCAGGCGGCGATGGACGGCTACCAGGTCACCACGCTGGACGAGGTGGTGGAGACGGCCGACATCTTCGTCACGACGACCGGCAACAAGGACATCATCATGGCCTCCGACATGGCCCGGATGAAGCACCAGGCGATCGTCGGGAACATCGGTCACTTCGACAACGAGATCGACATGGCCGGTCTGGCGAAGATCCCCGGGATCGTCAAGGACGAGGTGAAGCCGCAGGTCCACACGTGGACCTTCCCCGACGGCAAGAAGATCATCGTGCTGTCCGAGGGCCGTCTGCTGAACCTGGGCAACGCCACCGGTCACCCCTCGTTCGTGATGTCCAACTCCTTCGCGAACCAGACGATCGCGCAGATCGAGCTGTTCACCAAGCAGTCCGAGTACCCGACCGGTGTGTACGTGCTGCCCAAGCACCTCGACGAGAAGGTCGCCCGCCTCCACCTGGACGCCCTCGGCGTGAAGCTGACGAAGCTGCGCCCGGAGCAGGCGGCGTACATCGGCGTGGACGTGGACGGCCCGTACAAGGCCGACCACTACCGCTACTGATCACACGTCAGCAGCGCTGACCGACGTTCGAGGCAGGCCCCCGCACCCCCGTGCCGGGGGCCTGCCCCATGTTCCGGACCAGCCCGTCACGACTGGCCGGACACCGGTTACGACTCGCCGGACCCGCCGGAACGCCCCGTCACGATCCAGGACCCCCATGCCCCGCGGCCGCTATTCGCTCCACGATCCGCACGATCACACCCCCCTCGCGGAAGAACACTTCCAGTGCGCCCCCGGCCCCTCCGGCTGGCGCTATGTCTCACGGCTGACCACCCCGAGCGGCGATCACCGCGGCTCCGTCGACCTCGCCCTCGACGAGCTGGGCCGCCCCATCCGCCTGGAACTCCACGCGGGCGACTGGCAGGTGCGCGGAGCCGCCCTCGACGGTGTCACCTGGGTCCGCACCGACCCCACCGGCTCCCACGCCTCCGAAGGCAATGTGCGCGCCCACGCCTTCACCGGCACCTCCCCCGCCTTCCTCGTCGCCACCACACGGCTCCTGCGCCTCACCCCCTCCGGTCCCGCGACCCGCGTACGCCTCGTCGCCTTCACGGACCCGGTCCTCGCCCCCCGCACCGTGGACCAGTCCTGGGCCTTGCTGAAGAGAGAAGCACACGCCACTGACAACGGGCCCCTGACCGTGGACGAATACCAGGTCACAGCCCTGGACACGGGCGAGCAGCACACCGTGCACATCGCCGGCGACGTCGTCCTCGCAGCCCCCGGCATCGAGCTGGAGGACCTCGAGTCACCGCCGTCGGTCTTTCCCTGAGGGACCGGATCTCCAGACTCTCCGTTCCGCCCCGGGGCCGGGACGGGCGGGCAGATCAGGCGGGCGGGGCGAAACCCGTGCGGGAACGGCCGTCCGCCGGCTCGGCGGGGGAGACGGGAGGAGAGGACGGGGTGTTCGGCACAGGCGCGGCGGTCGGCGCAGAGGGGACCGGGGAGGCCGGCACCGGACCCGGGGCGGCGAACGACGCGGGAGCCGAGGAGGAGGGAGCGGGGGCGAACGCGCCCGCAGCGGCCGCACTCGACCCACCGCCCGGCGGCGTCGCCGTGTGCGGTCCACCGGCGAAGGCCCGCCGGGCCTCCCTGACCTGCCGTTCCTGCAGAACCGCCGCGAGGAACGCGGCCGGCGGGACCCCGGGCGGCACCGGAGCACCCGTACGCGCCGCGAGATCGCCCGCGAGACGCTGGGCCATGTCCGAGCCGACCTGCGGGTCCAGCTGCTGCATCCGCGTCAGGTACTGACGGATCGCGAGCCACAGGCCGTCCGGCACCGCCGACAGGTCCAGCTGCCCGAACCGCCCCGCAAGCCACGGCGGCGGAGGCGGCAGGAAACCCGACCGCGCTTGCGGCACCCGCTCCCGCACGACCAGCGTTCCCGCGAACACGTCGCCCAGCCGCCGGCCCCGCTCCGAGACGAGGGAGGCGATACAGGCCACCACCCCGAACGTCAGCAGGATCTCCACCACACCGACCGCGCCCCGCACCAGCGCATGCCGGAACCGGATCGGCCCGCCGTCGTCCCGCACCACCCGCAGCCCCGCGGCCAGCTTCCCCAACGACCGCCCATGACTGAGCGTCTCCACGGCGATCGGCGCGCCCACCAGCACCAGCACGAACGTCGCGATCGACACCGCCGTCTGCGCCGCCTCGTCCAACGACGCCGTCGCCACCAGCAGGACCAAGGTCACGATCGTGTACGCCGCCATGGCCGCGACCAGATCGATCAGCACGGCGAGCGCCCTGCTGGGCAGTTTCGCGGGGCGTAGCTCCAGCGCCACCGCCTCGCCCGTCACCAGCTCACTCACGCCCGACGCCCCTTCCCCTGACCTGCCCTGAGAACCGCCAGTCTGCCAAGCTGAGGGCGCATCGCGCCGCAGTACGACAAGCTGACCCCAGGCCGAGCCGCCGACGAACCGCGCAGGAGCAGGCACACCGATGGACCTCGACGTCTTCGTCTCCGCCCACCGAGCCGAGTGGGAACGCCTCGACATCCTGCTCGGACGGCGCCGCCGTCTCACCGGAGCCGAGGCCGACGAACTCGTCGCCCTGTATCAACGCACCGCCACCCACCTCTCCCTGATCCAGTCCAGCGCCCCCGATCCACAGCTGACCGGCCGGCTCAGCCAGCTCGTCGCACGCGCGCGTAGTGCGGTGACCGGAACCCGCCGTGCCTCCTGGCGCGACGTGACCCGCTTCCTGACCCGCGGTTTCCCAGCAGCCGTCTACCGCTCACGCCACTGGTGGGTACCCGCGGCGCTGCTGTCCACCGTGGTCGCCGCCCTGCTCGGCTGGTGGATCGGCACCCACCCCGACGTCCAGTCCGCCATCGCGGCACCCGGGGAGCTGCGCCAGCTCACCCGCCCGGGCGGCGAGTACGAGACGTACTACTCGAGCCACCCGGCCGCATCCTTCGCCGCACAGGTGTGGACGAACAACGCACAGGCCGCCGCCGTCTGCCTCGTCATGGGGGTCTTCCTGGGCCTGCCGGTCCTCTGGATCCTCTTCCTGAACATGCTCAACCTGGGCGTCGGGATCGGCCTGATGTCCTCCGCCGGCCGCCTGGACACCTTTCTCGGCCTGGTCCTCCCGCACGGCCTGCTGGAACTGACGGCGGTCTTCGTCGCCGCCGGCACCGGCCTGCGCCTGGGCTGGACGGTCGTCGACCCCGGCCCGCGTACCCGGCGTACCGCCCTGGCCGAGGAAGGCCGGGCCGCGATCGGCATGGCCATCGGTCTCGCCCTCGTCCTGTTCGTCTCCGGCGCGATCGAAGGCTTCGTCACCCCGTCGGGCCTGCCCACCTGGGCCCGCATCGCCATCGGCATAGCCGCCGAAGGAGCCTTCCTGACCTACGTCTTCGTGCTCGGCGGGAGGGCCGTACGGGAGGGCGAGAGCGGTGACGTGGAGGCGGCGGAACGCAGCGCCACGCTGCCGACGGCCGCCTGATGTGCATCCACCCCTCCCGAGCTGTTAATCTCTCCTTCGCCCCGGAAACCCCGTTGACACGGAGTGGACGAGGAGGTAGATTCGAACAGTTGCCTGGAACTGGACAGCGTCCGGTCGGCTACAGTGAGTATCTACAGGCTCCATGGAACATCAATTCCGAGTGAGTCACCCCGATGAATCGGAAATGGACGGCTGGTCAAACAGCCTGAAAACATCTGATAAAGTCGGAACCGCCGGAAAGGGAAACGCGAGAGCGGAAACCTGGAAAGCACCGAGGAAATCGGATCGAGAAAAGATCTGATAGAGTCGGAAACGCAAGACCGAAGGGAAGCCCGGAGGAAAGCCCGAGAGG
>NZ_JBEZWX010000078.1:0-8231 GCF_040637635.1 Streptomyces sp. NPDC028635
GTGGAATCCCTGATGCCGCTGCGCCTCGCCCGCTACGGCGTCCCCCTCTCCGAAACCGCCCCCGCCGGCCTCGCCGCAGCCGGCATCGAGCCGGCGTTGATACCGGCGGCCCCGAAGCCGGCCCTGGACGCGGCTCCCGCGACCGGTTCGGCGTCCTCCGCCGAGGTGGCCGCGCGCACGCGTACCGCCGGGACGGGTCCCGTCCCGCAGCAGGCGGCACCGCCCTCCGAGCGCCGCCCCGAACCGGCCGCCGGCGACACCGGGCAGCAGGCCGGCGACGCCGTCCCCGACGAGAGCCCGTGGTTCCACAACCCCCGCGAGATCGAGTACCACGGCGGCTACGACCCCAACTACGACCCGGCCGAGCAGTACGCGCAGTGGTACGCCGAGCAGCAGGAAGCCGAGCAGTACGAGGACCAGTACCAGGAGGAGCCGCCGGCCGACGAACCCTCCGAGGAGGAGACCGGCAGCTTCCCCATCCCGGTCGGCCCGAACCGCACCCGCGAGCTGGGCGACGGCGGCGGCAGCCCGGAACCGGAGCCGACGGAGGAGGACTTCTACCTGGTCTTCCGCAAGTCGATCGACGGCAGCTACCCGACCCCCGCCCAGTTCCGGGGGGACGTGGAGGCGACGTTCGGCCGGACGCTGTCCAAGGGCGAGGCCGAGCGGATGGTGCAGCGCTTCGCCGCCCGCCACACGGCGGAGCTCCAGGAGGAGCACATCGCGTAAGGGCAGGTACGGCAGAGGGGCCCTCCACCGTGGAGGGCCCCTCTCCTGTTCGTCCGTGGCCGCTCGTCCGTGGCCGTTCGTCCGTACCCGTCAGGGCCGGTTACGCCCCGAGCAGCCGCCGCACGCGCTCCTGTCCCACCGCGAGCAGCAGGGTGGGCAGCCGCGGACCGGTGTCGCGGCCGACGAGCAGGTGGTAGAGCAGCGCGAAGAACGACCGCTGGGCGGTCTTGATCTCCGGCGGCAGCTCCTTGGGCGTGGCGTCCGCGGAGAACCCGGCCTGGACCTTGGGCACTCCGTAGACGAGGTGGGTCAGCCCGTCGAGCGACCAGTGCTCGGCGAGGCCGTCGAGCAGCAGGCGCAGGGACTCGCGGCCGGCGTCGTCGAGCGACTTCAGCAGCTCGGCGTCGGGCTCCTCGCGCACGATGGTGCGCTGGTCGGCGGGGACGTGGGTGTTGATCCACGCCTCGGCCTTGTCGTACCGGGGCCGTGCCTCGTCCAGGGAGGCCAGCGGCTGCTCCGGGTCCAGCTCGCTGAGGATGCGCAGGGCCTGGTCCTCGTGGCCGGCGGTGATGTCGGCGACGGAGGCCAGCGTGCGGTACGGCAGCGGGCGGGCCGTCTTCGGCAGCTCACCGGCGGCGGTGCGCACGGCGCGGGAGTGCGCGGCGACATCGGCGGGGAGGGCCGAGCCGTCGGCGACCTTGGCGTCGAGGCGGTCCCACTCGTCGTAGAGCCGCTGGATCTCCTGGTCGAAGGCGATCTTGAAGGACTGGTTGGGCCGGCGGCGGGCGTACAGCCAGCGCAGCAGCTGCGGCTCCATGATCTTCAGCGCGTCCGCCGGGGTGGGCACGCCACCGCGCGAGGACGACATCTTCGCCATGCCGGAGATGCCGACGAAGGCGTACATGGGGCCGATGGGCTGCTTGCCGCCGAAGATCCCGACGATCTGGCCGCCGACCTGGAACGACGAGCCGGGCGAGGAGTGGTCGACGCCGCTCGGCTCGAAGATCACGCCTTCGTAGGCCCAGCGCATCGGCCAGTCGACCTTCCAGACCAGCTTGCCGCGGTTGAACTCGCTGAGCCGGACGGTCTCCGAGAAGCCGCACGCCGTGCAGGAGTACGTCAGCTCGGTGGAGTCGTCGTCGTAGGCGGTGACCGTGGTGAGGTCCTTCTCGCAGTTGCCGCAGTACGGCTTGTACGGGAAGTACCCGGCGGAGCCGGACGAGCCGTCGTCCTCCTCGGCGGCACCGGAGCCCTCGGCGGCCTCCAGCTCGGCCTCGTCGACCGGCTTCTGCTGGGCCTGCTGCTTCTTCTGGTCGGCCGGCTTGGGCTTGGTGCGGTACTGGGCGAGGACGGCGTCGATGTCCTGCCGGTGCTTCATGGCGTGCAGGATCTGCTCGCGGTACACCCCGGAGGTGTACTGCTCGGTCTGGCTGATCCCGTCGAACTCGACGCCGAGCTGGGCGAGCGACTCGATCATGGCCGCCTTGAAGTGCTCGGCCCAGTTCGGGTGGGGCGAGCCCTTGGGGGCGGGCACGGAGGTCAGCGGCTTGCCGATGTGCTCGGCCCACGACTCGTCGATCCCGTCGATACCGGCCGGCACCTTGCGGTAGCGGTCGTAGTCGTCCCACGAGATCAGGTGGCGCACCTGGTACCCGCGGCGGCGGATCTCGTCGGCGACCAGGTGCGGGGTCATGACCTCGCGCAGGTTGCCCAGGTGGATGGGGCCGGAGGGAGAGAGTCCGGAGGCGACGACGACCGGTTTGCCCGGGGCCCGACGCTCCGACTCCTCGATGACCTCATCCGCGAAACGGGAGACCCAGTCGGTGGTCTCGGCGCTCTGAGCCACGATCGGCACGTCCTCTTTTTCTGGAGTTCTCAGACTTCTCTGAAGTTCTCGAAACGGAGTTCTCAGCCGGCGGCCGGTACGGTCGCACGGCCGCGCGCCCCCATTGTCCCAGGCCCGGCCCCCACGCGGAAAACGACTTCCCTCATCCTTGGCACAACCGTTCCCGTCGCCCGCCGGTCCAACTGCTCGACGAACCGGCCGGCGAAGGGGTGGGAGCCATGCGAAGTGGCGGCAGACGGGCACGGATGACGGGGGCGGCGGCCGCCGCGCTGCTGGTGGGTGCCCTGGCGGCACCGGCGGCGCACGCGGCACCGACGCAACCGGCGGCACCCGCCGCACCTGGTGCACCCGGTGCGCCCGGTGCGCCCGGTGCGCCCGGTGCGCCTGCCGCTCCGACGGAGGCGGACGTACGGACGTCTCTGCGGGCGGAGCCGGCGACCCTGGCCCCCGGCCGCATCGTCCAGCTGCACGTGACGACGGACGTGATCACGGGCACGGTCCCGGAGCTGGCGACGGTGATCACGCTCCCCGCCGGCCTGACGTACGACCGTCCCTCGTCGCATGACGACATGGAGTACACGCGCTGCACCCCGTCGGCGGACGACCGCACGATCACCTGCCGCTCGCTGGACGCCCCGCACCAGCACGTGTGGGAGACGCTGGCCCTCCGGGTCGGACAGGACGTGGCGCCGGGCACCACCCTGCCGATCACGGCCACGGCCGTCATGGGTGACGCGGTCGACACCAAGCCGGAGGACAACACGGCGACGGCGTCCGTGGAGGTGGCGGTGAGCCAGGACATCGGCGTCGCCTGGAAGCCGGCGAAGGCGTCGGTGAAACCCGGTGAGCGGGTGGCGGCCCGGTTCGTCGTGACCAACCACGGCTCGCAGCCGGCGCAGCTGAACGCCGTGCGGTTCTGGCTGGGCTTCGACTACTGGGACGGCTCCTCGATGCCCGACGACCCGGGCTGCTGGGCCGACCCGGGCGAGCTGATCTGCGACGTCTGGCGGAAGCTGGCCCCGGGCGAAAGCATCTCCTACGACTTCGCTTGGACGTTCCCGCAGAAAGCCGCCGGCACCACGTACGCGACGACGGGCTCGCTCGCCTTCCCGGACGTCCTCGACCCGGACCCGGCGAACGACAGTGCCGACCTCGTCATCACGATCGGCAAGCAGCCCAAGCCGACCCCGAAGCCGACGCCGAAGCCGACCGCCACGCCGACGCCCACGCCGACGGCGAAGCCGACCGCGGAGCCGGCACCGACCACGTCCACGACGGCACCCGTGACCGGCACGGGCACCGACCCCACCCCCCAGGGCGGCAGCGGCCGGCTCGCGGCGACCGGTGCGTCCGGGCTCCCCCTCGCCGGTGCGGCGACGGCCCTGACGGTGGCCGGCGGCGCGCTGGTGCTGGGGGCGCGTGGCCGCCGCCGGCGCGGCTCGCACTGAGCCCATTTCCCTTTCCGCGCACCGATCCGCCCACCGATCTGCGCACCGATCCGCCCACCGATCTGCGCACCGATCTTCCGAGAAGGACGACACATGCACCGACACTGGGGACGCCTCACCTCCACCCTGGGCGCGGCCGCGCTGGCACTGCTGGCCGCGTCGGCGACCGCGGCGCAGGCGGCGCCGGCCGACGATCCGGTCGACGTGGAGGCGCGCCAGGACCTGGGCACGCCGTTCACCGCTCCGGGCCACAAGCTCGGCATACGCCCGATCGCCGAGGCGGTGTCGGGCCAGGTGAAGCACCTCGCCGTCACCCTGACGCTGCCCGAGGGCGTGACGTACCAGGGCACGGGCGACGACGGCGCCTCCGCCGACTGCACACCGGCCGCCGACGGCCGCAGCGTGACCTGCGCGGACAAGGACGGGAGCACGCGTTCGGTGTCGGCAGACGTGATCGTCCAGGTCGGCAGGGACGTGGCACCGGGCACGGTGCTGACGTTCACGACCACCGCCGACATCGGTGACGCGGTCGACGCGAAACCCGCGAACAACACGGCGACCGGGAAGCTGGAGATCCGGCAGCCCGCGGATCTGAGCTTCGCGTGGAAGCAGCCGAAGGTCTCGGTGAAGCCGGGTGAGGACGTGAAGACGGAGGCCGTGGTGACCAACCACGGGCCCGGCCCGGTCAAGCTCGAAGCGGTGGAGTTCCAGACGGGCTGGGACTACGGGCCCGAGGACGGCAGCTACGACAAGGGCTGCTGGTGGGACCCGGGCGTGCTGATCTGCGACGTCTTCCGCGAGCTGGCGCCCGGCGAGAGCGTCACGTTCCCCTTCGCCTGGAACTTCCCGCAGAAGGCCGCCGGCACGACGTACCGCGTGCCCGCCTTCCTGTACCAGAGCAGCCTGCTCGACGAGAACCCGGCGAACGACAAGGAGACCCTGGTCTTCACCATCGCCAAGGCGTCCACGCCGACAAAGCGGCCGACGCCGAAGCCGACCGCCACGCCCACCGTGAAGCCGACGGCGACGGCCACGCCCGCGCCGGCCTCGTCGACGACGGCCCCCGCCCCGGGCAGCGACGTCACCGCGCAGGGCGGCAGCGGCCAGCTCGCCGCGACCGGCACCGGCCCGCTCACCACCGTCGGCGCGACGGCGGCGGCGCTCACCGTCGCGGGCGGCGCGCTCGCCCTGACCCGGCGGACCCGTCGCCGGGAGCACTGAGCCGGTGCGTCACAGGTGGGCCGTGGGGGCGGCGGCGCTGGCACTGCTGGCGACATCCGGAAGCCCGGCGCGGGCGGCGCCGGGCTCCGGCCCGGTCGATGCGGTGGCGCGCCTGCACCTGAGCGTCCCCGACGGCCCGCCGCCGAGGCGGATCGTGGCGGAGCTGATCGCCGAGACGACCTCGGGGCGGATCTCGCACCTGGCCGCGGAACTCGCTCTTCCACGGGGCGTGACCTACGACGGCATCATGCCCAACAGCGGCAGTGACGACGACGTGTGCACTCCGGCCGCCGACGGCCGGACCGTCAGCTGTGTGTCGCGGACGGGGCAGAGCGACCGCGTCTCGGTGGTGGTGTACCTCGCGGTCGATCCCGCCGTACCCGTGGACACCGTTCTGTCGCTCACGGCCAGGGCCGACATCGGTGACGCGGTCGACACCTGGCCCAGGGACAACACCGCCACGGACGAGACCACCCTCCGTCCCGCCGCCGACGTCACCCTCGCGTGGCGGAAACCCTCCGGGCCGGCCGTCCCCGACCGAGGGGTGGAGACACCGCTGGTGGTGACCAACCACGGCCCGGCGAACACCACGCAGCTCGAACTGACGCTGTCCGTCATGGGGGACTACTGGCCCAGCGGATACGAGGACGTCGAGCAGTGCTGGACGGACCCGGGTGTGCTGATGTGCCTGCTGTCCGGCCTCGCCCCGGGCGAAAGCATCAGCCTTCCCCTGTCGTGGCGCTTCCCCCGGAAAGCGACCGGCACCACCTACGAGGCTCCCGCATCGATCAGGAGCGTCCCGGCCGACCCGAAGCCGGCGAACAACGCGGACACCCTCCGCCTCACCATCGCCGAGCCGCCCCCGCCCGCCCACCGCCCGGCGCTCGCCGTCACCGCCGCGGCGGGGGCAGCGGTGGTGGCCGTCGGCGGCGCGGTCCTGCTGCTGCGGAGGCGGGCGCGCCGCTCCGCCTGACGGCACGCCCGCGCAAGCCCGGAAAACGGTTTTACCCCCCGTGGGATACTGGCCGTGTCCACACACCCCACGAGGAGAACGGCACCCATTCCTATGGCCTCGGTCACGTCCCTCACCGCTTCCGTCCACCAGCGCCTCGCGTCCGCGCTGTCGGCTGCCCTTCCCGAGGCCGCCGGCGCCGACCCGCTGCTGCGACGAAGCGACCGGGCGGACTACCAGGCCAACGGCATTCTCGCGCTCGCGAAGAAGGCCAAGGCCAACCCGCGCGAGCTGGCCACGCAGGTCGTCGCGCAGGTGACCACCGGTGACCTGATCCAGGACATCGAGGTCTCCGGGCCCGGCTTCCTCAACGTCACGGTCACCGACCGGGCGATCACCGAGAACCTCGCCGCGCGCGCCGCCGACACCGACGGCCGCCTCGGCGTGCCGCGGGCCGAGCAGCCCGGCACCACGGTTGTCGACTACGCGCAGCCGAACGTGGCGAAGGAGATGCACGTCGGTCACCTGCGGTCCGCGGTGATCGGCGACTCGGTGGTGCAGCTGCTGGAGTTCACCGGCGAGAACGTGGTGCGCCGGCACCACATCGGCGACTGGGGCACGCAGTTCGGCATGCTCATCCAGTACCTGGACGAGCACCCGCACGAGCTGGACCACAGCGGCGCCGAGGTGAGCGGCGAGGAGGCGATGTCCAACTTGGACCGCCTCTACAAGGCCGCGCGCCGGAAGTTCGACTCCGACGAGGAGTTCAAGACGCGTGCCCGTCGCCGGGTGGTGGACCTGCAGGCCGGTGACCCGCACACGCTGGCCATGTGGCAGAAGTTCGTGGACGAGTCGAAGATCTACTTCTTCTCCGTCTTCGAGAAGCTGGACATGGAGGTCCGCGACCCCGACATCGTCGGCGAGTCCGGCTACAACGACATGCTCGCGGAGACCTGCCGCCTGCTGGAGGAGTCGGGCGTCGCGGTCCGCTCCGAGGGCGCGCTGTGCGTGTTCTTCGACGACATCAAGGGCCCGGACGGCAACCCGGTCCCGCTGATCGTGCAGAAGTCCGACGGCGGCTACGGCTACGCGGCCACCGACCTCTCCGCGATCCGCGACCGCGTCTTCAACCTGAAGGCGAACACCCTGCTGTACGTGGTCGACGCCCGCCAGTCCCTGCACTTCAAGATGGTCTTCGAGACCGCGCGCAAGGCCGGCTGGCTGAACGACGACGTGAAGGCGCACCAGCTGGCCTTCGGCACGGTCCTCGGCAAGGACGGCAAGCCGTTCAAGACGCGTGAGGGCGAGACGGTCCGGCTGGTCGACCTCCTCGACGAGGCGATCGACCGCGCGTCGGCCGTCGTCCGGGAGAAGGCGCAGGACCTGTCCGAGGAGGAGATCGCCGAGCGGGGCGCCCAGGTGGGCATCGGCGCGGTGAAGTACGCGGACCTGTCGACGTCGGCGAACCGTGACTACAAGTTCGACCTGGACCAGATGGTCTCGCTGAACGGCGACACGTCCGTCTACCTCCAGTACGCCTACGCCCGTATCCAGTCCATCCTGCGCAAGGCCGGCGAGGTCCGCCCCGCCGCCCACCCCGAGCTGGAGCTGCACGCGGCGGAGCGCGCGCTGGGCCTGCACGTGGACGCGTTCGCGGAGACGGTCGCGGAGGCGGCGGCGGAGTACGCCCCGCACAAGATGACGGCGTACCTGTACCAGCTGGCGTCGCTCTACACGACGTTCTACGACAAGTGCCCGGTCCTGAAGGCGGACACCCCGGCCCAGATCGAGAACCGCCTGTTCCTGTGCGACGTGACCGCGAAGACCCTGCAGCAGGGCATGGCACTGCTGGGGATCAGGACGCCTGAGCGGC
This sequence comes from Streptomyces sp. NPDC028635, assembly GCF_040637635.1. Taxonomy (NCBI): domain Bacteria; kingdom Bacillati; phylum Actinomycetota; class Actinomycetes; order Kitasatosporales; family Streptomycetaceae; genus Streptomyces; species Streptomyces sp. NPDC028635. The sequence continues at coordinate 8,070 of NZ_JBEZWX010000078.1, forward strand.
TCTGACCTCTCGGCACGACAACAGGAAGCCCCGCCGGGCGTGCCCGGCGGGGCTTTTTGTCAGAAGGGCCGAGCCGCAAGTATCAAATATGCGAGGGCCAACGGGTTTAAACACACCAAACGGGGGTCTAAAAGTTACCAGAACGTACGATGAGGAACGTGA
>NZ_JBEZWX010000079.1:0-7483 GCF_040637635.1 Streptomyces sp. NPDC028635
GTCCGTCCTCGGTCCGGCCGGCCGTTCCCGACGAGTGCGCCGTTGCCCGGTGCCGGCCGCTGCGGGCGGACACCCCCCACCCCGGCCCCTCCCCGCCGTCGGCGGGTGCGGGCCGTCGCCCCTTCCCGTTCGGGGGGCGCCCCTGCGGGTCCGGTGCGGGCCGTCGCCCCTTCCGAGGTCGGCCGCCCTTTGCGGGTCTGGTGCGGGGCGCGGGGAACCGCGCGACCCAGCCGCGACGGACCCGCACCCGGCAGCGCTCGCCGCTTGCTCAGCCCGTCGTCACGGGATCCAGCGCGCGGACCGGGCGGACCTCGCCCACCGGCGCTCCGCCGCCCAGGAGGGGCTCGCCCGCGAAGGCGGTGAGGAGCGAGGGGTCCACCCTCGCGCGGGCCAGCGCCGCCGCCGCCACCGGGATCCGCGCCCGGTTCGCCCCGTCGGCGATCTTGACGGCGATCGCGCGGCCGTCGGGCAGGGCCGCGACCTGGACGCCCTCGAAGCCGTCCTTGGCGAGCAGCCCCGGGACCGCCCGCATCAGCGCGGCCACGTCGCGGCCGGAGCCGGAGGCCATCTCGGCGTGGTCGCGCATCGCGTCGGCCACGCGGGCCTCCGGGGTGCCGGGGGGCGCCGACGTGATGCGGGCGGCCGCCCGGGCCAGGCCGTGCAGGGAGAGGGAGAACAGAGGGGCGCCGCAGCCGTCCACCGTGACCCGTGCGATCCGCTGGCCGGTGAGGTCCTCGACGATCTCGGCGATCGCCTTCTGCAGGGGGTGGCCGGGGTCGAGGTAGTCCTCCAGGGACCAGCCGTTGAGCTTGCAGGTGTACAGCATGGCCGCGTGCTTGCCGGAGCAGTTCTGGGCCAGGCGGGACGGGCCGCGGTCCGCGCGGATCCAGGCGTCCCGTACGGCGGGGTCGAAGGGCAGGTCGGGGACGTTGCGCAGGTCGTCCTCGGTGAGGCCGGCCAGGCCCAGGATGCGGCGGGTGCCCTCGAGGTGGACCTCCTCACCGGAGTGGCTGGCGGCGGCCAGGGAGAGCAGGTCGCCGTCGAGCGGCAGGCCCGCCCGGACCATGGCGACCGCCTGGAGCGGCTTGACCGCGGAGCGGGGGTAGAAGGCCGCCTCGATGTCGCCGAGCTGGAACACGGGGGTGCCGTCGGCGCCGAGTACGGCCACGGAGCCGTAGTGGATGCCTTCGATGACGCCGCCGCGTATGAGGTGGGCCACGGGTACGTGGAGGGGTTCACGGATCTGGGGTGCGTCCGCGAGAGAACTGCTGTACATCTCTGCCTGGTTCAGTGGTGGGTGGGTGAGGCCGGGTGCGCTGTTCACGCGCCGGCCCTGGTGCGGTCGACGCGGCCGCGGACGGCGTACCAGCCCGCGACCAGGGCGCCGGCGATCAGCGGCAGACACTGCACGGTGGTGCGTCCGGCGCCGCCGTCGGCGTACATGAGGACCAGGACGGAGGCGAGGAACGCCAGCGTCACGAGTTCGGTCCAGGGGGAGCCCGGCAGGCGGTAGCCGGGGCGGGTCAGTTCGTTGCTCTGAGCCTTCTGCCAGAAGCGCAGGTGGCAGACCATGATCATGCCCCAGGTGGCGAGGATGCCGATCGCCGCGAAGTTCAGGACGATCTCGAACGCGTCCTTCGGTACGACGAAGTTCAGGCCGACGCCGAGGACGCAGATGCCGCTGGTGAGCAGGATGCCGCCGTAGGGGACCTGGGTGCGGCTCATCCGCGCGGTGAACCTGGGCGCCGAGCCGCTGACGGCCATGGACCGCAGGATGCGGCCCGTCGAGTACAGGCCCGAGTTGAGGGACGACATGGCCGCCGTGAGGACGACGAGGTTCATCACACCGCCCGCCGCGGGGACGCCGATGTGCGACAGGACCGTGACGAAGGGGCTCTCCCCCGCCGTGTACTTGTTCCAGGGCAGGAGCATCGAGAGGAGGATCACCGAGCCCACGTAGAACAGGCCCACACGCCACATGATCGAGTTGATCGCCTTCGGCATGATCTTTTCGGGGTTCTCGGTCTCGCCGGCGGTGACGCCGACCAGCTCGACGGAGGCGTAGGCGAAGACGACGCCCTGGATGATCAGCAGCATGGGCAGCAGGCCGTTGGGGAAGACGCCGCCGTTGTCGGTGATCAGGGACGGGCCGGGGGTGGTGCCGTCCACCGGGTGCCGGGTCACCAGCAGGAAGATGCCGATGCACATGAACGTGACCAGCGCCGCCACCTTGATGATCGCGAACCAGAACTCCAGTTCACCGAAGATCTTGACGGAGATCAGGTTGACCGTGAGGACGACCGCGAGAGCGATCAATGCGATCAACCATTGCGGGACTTCGGAGAACATGCCCCAGTAGTGGGTGTACGTGGCGACCGCGGTGATGTCGGCGATGCCGGTCGTCGCCCAGTTGAGGAAGTACATCCAGCCGGCGGTGTACGCGCCCTTCTCCCCCAGGAACTCGCGGGCGTACGAGACGAACGCGCCGGAGGACGGACGGTAGAGGACGAGCTCTCCGAGGGCGCGCACGACGAGGAAGGCGAAGACTCCGCAGACCGCGTAGGCGATGAAGAGGGAGGGGCCGGCGTCGGCGAGGCGGCCTCCGGCGCCGAGGAACAGGCCGGTGCCGATGGCACCGCCGATGGCGATCATGTTGACGTGCCGGGACTTCAGGGACTTGCTGTAGCCCGCGTCTCCGGCGTCGATGTGACGGTTCGAGGGGCGCGTCTCGTCTTTGAGGTGCTGTTCGCTCACGCCTCGGGTCCGCCTTCCGTGGGTTGGGCCGCGCGCGCGGGGCGCACGATGTCGGTGAGGGTGGTCTCGACGCGGTCGAGGTGGTGGGCCATGGCCTCCACCGCGTCGTGCTCGGAACCGTCGACCAGCGCCTCGACGATGGCCCGGTGCTCGCGGTTGGACTGCTCGCGCCGGCCGCCCAGCTCGTTCAGGAAGGCCGACTGACGCGCCAGCGCGTCGCGGATCTCCTCGATGACCCGGCGGAAGACCGGGTTCTGGGCCGCCTCGGCCACGGCGAGGTGGAAAAGGGTGTCCATCGCGACCCACGCGGTGGTGTCCGTCTCCCGCTCCATGCGGTCCAGCAGATGCGCCAGGTGGTCCAGGTTCTCCGGGGTCCGGCGCACGGCGGCGTACCCGGCGACGGGGATCTCGATGTGGCGGCGCACCTCGAGCAGGTCGCTGGCCGCGTAGTCGCCGAAGGTGGGGTCCTCGACGGCGTTCGCGACGACGAAGGTGCCCTTGCCGGTCCGGGAGACCGTCAGGCCCATCGTCTGCAGGGCGCGCAGCGCCTCGCGCAGGACGGGCCGGGAGACCTCGAGGGTGCGGCACAGCTCCGCTTCGCTGGGGAGCTTGTCGCCTATGGCGTACTCGCCGCGCTCGATGGCACCGCGCAGATGGCCGAGTACGGCCTCCATGGCGCTGATGCGCCGAGGGGGCTGACTGGCTGTCCGGCTGTCTGACAGGTTCACGGGACAGATACTCCGGGTGGCCGAGGGGCGGTGTCAAGGCGGGTGGAAAGAAAAATTCAGGGGGCGGGAAGCCTGTAAATCGGCTTTCCGCCCCCTGGCAGTCACGAGGTCAGGCGTCGAGCGCGCCCGTGGAGAGCAGGCCGAGCAGGGCCACACCGATGACGATGCGGTAGATCACGAAGGCGTTGAAGGAGTGCTTGGCCACGAACTTCAGCAGCCATGCGATGGAGGCGTAGGCCACGACGAAGGAGACGATCGTGCCCACGGCCAGCGGGGCCGCGCCGACTCCGGTGCCGAGCGCGTCCTTCAGCTCGTACAGGCCGGCGCCGGTCAGGGCCGGGATGCCGAGGAAGAAGGACAGGCGGGTGGCGGCGACCCGGTCCAGGTCGAGGATGAGCGCGGTGGACATGGTGGCGCCCGAGCGGGAGAAGCCGGGGAAGAGCAGCGCCAGGATCTGCGAGCAGCCGACCAGCATCGCGTCCTTGAACGAGGTGTCGTCCTCACCGCGCTTGTGCCGGCCCATCTGGTCGGCCGCCCACATCACACCACTGCCGGCGATCAGGGACCCGGCCACCACCCACAGCGAGGCGAGCGGGCCCTCGATGAGCGGCTTCGCGGCCAGGCCCACGATCACGATCGGCACGGTCGCGGCGATCACCCACCAGGCGAACTTGTAGTCGTGGTGGTACCGCTCCTCCTTGTTGACCAGGCCGCGGCCCCAGGCGGAGACGATCCGCACGATGTCCTTGAAGAAGTACACGAGCACGGCGGCGATGGCGCCGACCTGGATGACGGCCGAGAACCCGACGACGGCGTCGTCGTCGACGGGGATCCCCATCAGCCCCTCGGTGATCTTGAGATGTCCGGTGGACGAGACGGGGAGGAACTCGGTCACTCCCTCGACGGCTCCGAGGACGACGGCCTGGCCGACGCTGATGACGCTCATGGATTCCCGTTCTTGGAGGGGCAGGGGGTACAGGGGGGCGGGACAGTCTTACTACACGCGGGCGAGAGCCCGCGCCTACGGCCAGATGACCTGCGCCACGGCCACGCCGGCGAACGCCGAGCCCAGGCCGGCGGCCACGCTACCGACGACGTTGAGCGCCGCGTACAGCCGGGCACCGGTCTCCGTCAGCCGAAGCGTCTCGTACGAGAAGGTCGAGTACGTCGTCAGTGCCCCGCACAGGCCCGTACCCAGCAGCAACCGCACGTGGGAGTCCACGGCCCCCGCTGCCGCCGCCCCCGTCAGCACCCCGAGGATCACACAGCCGACGACGTTGACGGTGAAGGTGCCCCAGGGGAAGACCGAGTCGTGCCGGGACTGCACCGCGCGGTCGGTGAGATAGCGCAGGGGCGCACCGACCATGCCCCCGGCGACGACGAGCAGCCAGTTCACAACGACTTCTTACCCTTCCCGCCCGGTTCGCCGGAATCGGCGCCGCGCCCCACGTACCGGATGACCTCGCAGTCGTCGAGGGTGACCAGTCCCTCGGTGACCAGTTCGTCGAGCTGCGGCAGGAAGGCCCGGACGCGGTCCTCGGTGTCCACGATCACGATCGCCACCGGCAGGTCCTCGCTCAGCGACAGCAGCCGCGAGGTGTGGATCAGGGAGGAGGCGCCGAAGCCCTCGATGCCCTTGAAGACGCTGGCCCCGGCCAGACCGGCCGCGTGGGCGCGGTGCACGATCTCGGCGTAGAGGGGCTTGTGGTGCCAGGTGTCCATCTCGCCGACGAAGACGGTCAGGCGCAGGGCACGTCCGGTGAGCCGGGTCATCGCTGCCTCCGGGTCATCGCTGCCTCCGGGTCATCGCTGCCTCCGGGGCCATCGCCGTCTCCGGGGTCGCCGCCGTCTCCGGGGTCATCGCTGTCTCCGGGTCAGGACGCGGCGGGTCGTTGCGGCGGAGAGCCACACCATGGTGAGCGCCGCGAGCGGGGTCACGGCGAGGTAGGCCAGTGCGGTGCGCGCGTGGCCGCGGTCGATGAGCTGCTGGACGTCGACGGCGTAGGTGGAGAAGGTGGTGAAGCCACCCAGCACGCCGGTGCCGAAGAAGGGCCGCACGAGTCTGTGCGCGGCCAGGACCTCGGTGATCAGGACCATGAACACGCCCATCACGGCGCAGCCGGTGATGTTGATCCACAGAGTGGTCCACGGGAATCCCCCGACGGCCGCGGGCCAGGCGAGCCCGGCCGCGTAGCGGGCGGCCGCGCCGCAGGCGCCGCCGAGTGCGACCACCGCGACGACGGGCAGCCGGCCGCGCCAGGCGGTGCGGCGCCGCGGGGCGGTGGGGATGCGGAGGCTCTCGGCCTCGGGGGCTGTCATGTCGTCCGTCTCCTGCTCGCCGTGCGGTGATCACGGCCGACACCAGCCTAGCCCCGGGGCGGAGGGCGGCTCACCCGCCGGCGGGCAGGGCGCAGACCGCGACACCCGGTTCCCACAGGCTGCCGAGGACGAGATGACCGGCCGTCGCGCAGACGCTGGTGACCATGCGGAAGCGGGAGTGACGGCGGGCGAGGTGATGGACGGTACGGCCGTCGTCGTCGACGGCCAGGACGGCTGCGGCGCCGGTGGGGCGGAACGGTGCGTGCACCGCCGCTCGCGCGGCGAGGCGGCGTGCCGCCGGGGCGGCCCGGTGCAGGACGTCGAGCGCGGGGACGCGCGGGCCGGCCAGGGCGACCCAGATCGGGCCGTCGGGACCGGATCGCCACAGGTTGTCGGGCATGCCGGGCAGGTTCTCGGCGAAGGGCTCGCTGTGGCCGGCCCGTGGTCCGGTGAGCCAGTAGCGGGTCAGGCGGCATGCGCCGGTCTCGGCCAGCACCAGGAAGGTGCCGTCGGCGCTCAGGGCCAGACCGTTGGCGAAGCGCAGGCCCTCCAGCAGTACCTCGAAGGCGGTACTGCCGGGGGCGAGGCGGAGCAGGCGGCCGGTGCGGGTGTCCTCGACGATGTCGGCGAGCCAGTGACGCAGGGGGTGACGGCGGCTGGAGACGGTGACGTAGACGCTGCCGTCGGGTCCGGCGACCACGTTGCTGGCGAAACGCAGCCGCTCCCCCGCCACCTCGTCGGCCAGGACCCGTACGGCGCCGGTGGTGAGGTCGGCGCGCAGCAGTCCTCGTTCCGCGTCGCAGACGAGGAGGTCACCGTCGGGGAGCAGTTCGAGGCCCAGCGGGCGGCCGCCGGTGTCGGCGAGGGTCTCGACGCGGGGTGGCGGCGCGGCGGGGTCGGCGAGGCCGTCGAGGGCGGCGGGGTCGGCAAGGCCGTCGAGGGCGGCGGGGCCGGCAAGGCCGTCGAGGCGCAGGATGCGGCCGTCGGCCACGCCGGTGAGGATCCTGCCGCGCGGGTCGGTGATCACGTCCTCGGGGCCGTGGCCGGGCAGGCGGACGTGGCGGATCGGGCGCAGGGGCGCGGGTCGGTCCATGGTGGCCGGTTCACCAGCCCTTCTCGAACATGCGGGCCACCTCGGCGATCCGTATCTCGTCCCGCCGGTAGTAGGTGTGCGGTCCGGCCCGGCGGGCGCGCACCAGGCCGACGCGGGTCAGCAGGGCGAGATCGCACTGTACGAGGCTCAACGGCACCCCGAGACCGAGGGCGATCGCGTCCGCCGTGACGCCGCCGTGGGACGGGTCGCCGTCCAGCGGGAAGGTGTCGGGGGCGTGCTCGAGCCACTGCAGGAGGCGCAGACGCCTCTCGCTGACGGGAGCCCTCACCATCGTGTCCCCCTCGGATGCCGGAGCCGGGCCTTCGTACCGCGTCCTCCCACTGTTCCCCGGTGGGAGCGCTTGCGCATCGCTCTCGGCGCGCGTTGTCCGGGATGCGTCGGCCGACGTGCCGGAAAACGGCGGGAGTCGAGCGCCGTGGACGGGGCCGGGGGGGCAGGGCATGGCCGGCCGGCTGCTCGGCTGCGGGTTCGTGGTGGCTGGTCGCGCCGTTCCCCGCGCCCCTTTTTGTGCCTGCGGCGGCCCGTTGCGGTGCGTGGTGGGCTGGTGTCGCGCCTGCGGTTGTCTGTG
>NZ_JBEZWX010000080.1:0-6405 GCF_040637635.1 Streptomyces sp. NPDC028635
CGTCGCGGCCGGGGGGGGTGTGGGCGGCGCCCGGCGCCAAGGGGGCTCTGGCTCGGGGGTGTGGGCCGCGCCCCGCCGCGGACCGGTGCGGCACCTGATCGGCGCGGCAACGTCACGAGGCCCCTGCGGGGGCGCGAGCACTGCCAACGTCCCACGGCACGGGGCGTCGCGCACGGGGCGCGCGGCGCGCGGGTGAACCGGCGTGCGCCGGACGGTGCCGATGGTCAGAGACCCGTGCCGCCGGGCATCCCGCCCGTGCCGCCGGGGATGCCGCCGGTACCGCCGGGCATCCCGCCCGTGCCACCCGGCATGCCGCCCGTCTCACCGGGCGCGATGCGGCCGCGCCACGACCCGGACTCGGCGCCCCGCTCCTCGATGTACTGCTTGAAGCGCTTCATGTCGCCCTTGACGCGGCGGTCGATCGTGCCCACCAGGTCCGCCACCTTCTCGGCCGCGCCGCTCGGCTCGACCTCCATCACCAGCTCCACGCGCGTGTGCGTGTCGTCCACGCGCTGGAAGCGGACACTGCCCTTCTGGTCGGTGTCGCCGCTGGTCGTGCGCCAGGTGATGCGCTCATCAGGGAGCTGGTCGACGATCTCGGTGTCGAACTCGCGCGTCACACCGCCGATCTTCGTGGTCCAGTGGTTGTGCCGGTCGTCCAGCTGCCTGACCTCCTCGACACCCTCCATGAAGTGCGGAAACTCCTCGAACTGAGTCCACTGGTTGTACGCGGTGTGGACCGGCACGTCGACCTCGACGGTTTCCTTGACCGTGCTCATCCTCGTTCCTCCGTGTTCATGGCGTGACGGATCGGTACGAGGCGGCGGGTACCCGACCGGCGGAGATCTCCACCTGCGAGCTCGGTCGTCTTCCCGCGCGGGGGACTCCGAGGCCGGGAGTTCGGTCTCGCAGGACCGCGCGGGGGACTCGGAGGCCGGCGCCTCGCGCACCGGGGAGCGGTCCCGCCCGTGCTCCGGGGCATCCGCGTGTCCCCGCGCGCGGCGCACGCGCAGCGCCTCCCACAGCAGGGGCAGCAGGGAGAGCACGACGATCGCGGCGACCATGGGGATGAGATAGACGTCGACGTGGGCCACCGACGTGCCCAGCAGATAGCCGGCGAGCACCAGCGTCTGGGACCACAGCACACCGCCGACCGCCTGCCACAGAGTGAACGTCCGCACCGGGACGCCGAGCGCGCCGGCCACGGGGTGCAGCACGGTGCGCAGCACCGGTACGAAACGGCCGAGCACCAGGGCCTTGCCGTAGCCGTAGCGGGCCATGAACCGTTCCGCCCGGCCCGCTCCCTCCCGCAGCCGGCTGCTGGAGTTGCGGGACAGCAGCGCCTTTCCGCCGTGCCGCCCCAGCAGGTAGCCGACCTGTCCGCCGGCCACGGCCCCGACCGCGCCGCACAGCAGCACCTGCCACAGCTCGAGCCGCGCCCCGTGCCCGGAGCTGTCCGCGCACAGCACTCCGGCCGGGAAGAGCAGTGTGTCCCCGGGCAGGAAGAAGCCGAAGACGAGCAGCCCCGACTCCGCGAAGATCACCACCAGGACGCCGAGCGCGCCGAAGGCGGCCAGCACCGAGGCGCTGTCCGTCGGGTTGACGGCGATCACCGCGTTCGCCTCCCGGCCGTGGGTCGGATGCTCCTGGGGGCGACCGCACGGGCCGCCCCCACCAGCATCGCGTGAACCGGGCCGACAGGCATGGGCGGCGACCGCGGTGCGGTCGCCGCCCATGGGAGAAGAGCGAGGGCGGGTCTACGGCTCGTCGACGACGAGGGCCGGGGTGCCGGCCGTGAGGATCTCGCCGCGGAAGAACGCCGGGCTGCGGCGGCGCATCACGAGCATGATCACCACGCCGAGCAGCAGCAGGCCGACGCCGATCACGAAGACGGAACCCACGCCGAGGACGGAGGACCCGCTGCCGTACGCCGGATTCCACATGTCGTACAGCGTCTTGCCGAACACGGCGGTCAGCAGCAAGCCGCCGAGCACCGGGAAGAGGCCCTTGAAGACGGCGTCGCGCACGGAGCGGGTCAGGTCGCCGCGGAAGAACCAGGCGCAGGCGAAGGCGGTCAGGGCGTAGTAGAAGCAGATCATCAGGCCGAGCGCGTAGATCGTGTCGACCAGGACGTGCTCGCTGACGAGCGTCATGGCGGTGTAGAAGACGGCCGTCGCGGCGCCGGCGACGACGGTGGCCCGCCCGGGGGTGCGGAACCGCTCGTGCACGCGCGCGTACGACGCAGGCAGCGCCTCGTACGTGGCCATCGCGAGGACCGTGCGGGCGACCGGGATGAACGTCGTCTGCAGACTGGCGGCGGCCGAGGCCAGGACCGCGACGAACAGCAGGATGCCGAGGGCGTCGCCCATGACCGGGCCGGCCAGCGCGGCGAAGACGTTGTCGGAGGTGCCCGGGTTGGCCAGGCCCAGGCCGGAGGTGCCGGAGCCGACCGCCATCTGGGCGGCCACCGCGGTGGTCAGGTAGGAGCCGACCAGCACCACCATCGCGATCAGCGCGGCCCGGCCGGGGGTCTTGTCGCTGCCGATGGTCTCCTCGTTCGCCGTCAGGCAGGTGTCCCAGCCCCAGTACATGAAGATCGACAGGGAGAGCCCCGCGCTGAACGACGCGAAGGACTTGACCTCGAAGGGGTTCAGCCAGGACCAGGAGAAGTCGAGGTGGCCGGCGAAGGAGCCGGAATGGGCGGCCCGCAGGGCCAGGACGACGAAAAGGGCGAGCACCACGAGCTGGATGCCCACCAGCGCGTACTGCACGCCCTTCGTCGTCGTCATGCCGCGGTAGCTGATCGCGGTCGCACCGCCGATCAGCGCCAGACAGGTGACGATGTGCACGGCCTTGTCGCCGTCCAGAGCGGCCACCGCGTCGCTGCCGGAGAGCCGGCCGGCCAGCAGCCAGAAGTACGACGTGGCGACCCCGGCCAGGTTGGACAGCACGATCACGGTCGCGATCACCAGGCCCCAGCCGCACATCCAGCCGACGTGCGGGCCGAACGCCTTCACCGTCCAGGTGAAGGAGGTGCCGCAGTCCGGGACCGCCTTGTTCAGCTCCCGGTAGGCGAAGGCGACCAGCAGCATCGGCAGGAACCCGGCGAGGAACACGGCGGGCATGTGCACGCCCACCTCGCCGGCGGTGGAGCCGAGGGTGGAGGTGAGGCAGTAGACGGGGGCGACGGTGGAGACGCCGATCACCGCGCTGCCCAGCAGCCCGACCGAGTTGCCGCCCAGTCCCTTGCCCCGTACGCCCTCGCCGAGGCCCGTGCCGTCGTCCGGTGGCCGTGTCCCGCCTTTGGGACGTGTCGCCGTGTCAGTCATGGATGATGACGTTAAATCATGCGATATCCGTACATACCGTTCTCACGAAAGCATCGAGCGGCCTCATATTTATAGGCCATCAAGTGAAGCAACCGTTAATTGCGTGGGTGAAGCATCCGCTCGGCCTCGTGAACGAAGGCGACAGGGGTCACGGGAGAGGTGCGGGAATCGTGCGCCCGCCAGGAATGTCCGGTTCCATTTCTACCGTGTGATCTACGCCGCTCCGGCGTTGTCCGTGTCCAGCGCCGCCCGCAGCCAGCCGTCCGCGGCCCCCGGAGTCGGCTCCGGCCGGCCGCCGGGCGCCGAGATCACCACGGCCGCCAGCTCCCAGTACCGGTCCAGACGCGGCTCGGCCGCGAGCAGCCCGGCGAGCCGCCTGCGGAAGTCCCGGGTGTCCCGGGTGCCGTAGGCACTCGCGTACGCCGCCACATAGGCGTCCAGCGCCTCACCGGGCCGAGGCGTCCGCTCCCGGCGCAGCTGCGGCCCGGTCAGCTCGTACGCCTCGGCGAGCCCCGTGTACAGCACGGCCGCCCCGCCGGGACCGGCCACCCGGTGCACGTCCGGCCGGGGCTGTGCACCGGCCGGGCAGGGGCTGCTCGTCATCGCGTGCAGCCGGGCGAAGGCGAGCACCTGCTCCGGGGCCGGCTCGGCGGGCGGCTGAGGGACCGCCACCTCCAGGAACGCGGCCGTGGCCCGGGCCGGCATCCGCGCCGGCAGCCAGCCCCGCCAGAACCGGGCCGGCGCGTCCGTGCTCGGCCGGCCGGCCACCGCGCCGAGCAGCCGCACCCGCTCCGCCCGCTCCCCGGGTGGACACTCCTGCACCAGCCGCAGCGCCGCCTCCCGCCAGCGCAGCGCCCGCAGCTGCGAACCGAGATCGCGCAGCCGCCCGGCGACGGCGTCCTCCAGCGCCGGGCCGGCCGCCTCCTCGTCGTCGAGGATCCGGCGCACCTCGGGCAGCGGCAGGTCCAGGGCGCGCAGGGAACGGATCAGGCGCAGCCGCTCCAGCGCCTCGGGACCGTACCGGCGGTGTCCGCCGCCGCTGCGGCCGGCCTCCGGCAGCAGACCTCGGTCGGAGTAGAAGCGGACGGTCTTCACGGTGGCGGCCGCGCGCTCGGCGAGCTCACCGATGCTCCACAAGGCCTCGTGCGACACAGACAGTTGTACCTCCCCCTAGAGGAGTTCCTACGGTACCGGCCGTCCCCCCGAGCAAGGAGACGATCATGACGGTGTTCATCATGGTGGCGGGCGCGTTCACCGGCGCCCACGTGTGGGAGGCGACGTCCGCGCGGCTCGCCGAGGCCGGCGCCGAGGCGCACGCGGTGTCCCTCACCGCACTCGACGCGGACCGCCCGGCGGCGGGAACCGGCACGGATCTGGAGGCGCACATCGCGGACGTGCTCGCGGCGATCGACGCCGTGGACCCCGCGTCCGGCCGGCAGATCGTGCTCGTCGGCCACGACTACGGCATCCATCCGGTGCTCGGCGCCGCCGATCGGCGCCCGGAGCGCGTCGCCCGCGTCGTGTACCTGGACGCCGGCATGCCGCGCGACGGCGTCCCGCCCCTGGCCGCGGTACCGGACCAGGAGCTGCGCGCCCGGCTGTCCGAACGGGCCGCAAGCGGGGACACCGACGGTGAGCTGGCGCCTCCCGCGACCCGGGAGGAGTGGCAGCGCTGGGGGAGCACCGCCGGGGTCCCCGACGCGGCGCTGGACCGGCTGACCGCGCTGGCCGCGCCGCAGCCGCTCGCCACGCTGCTCCAGCCGCTGCGGCTGACGGGCGCGGTCGCCGCGGTGCCCACCAGCGGCGTGCTCTGCACCGGCAACGGCGTCAGCGTGGACATGGTGCAACGGCTCGTCGACTTCGGCGACCCGGCTCTTCAGGCGCTGACCGACCCCCGGGTGTCGTTCTTCGAACTGCACACCGGGCACTGGCCGATGCTGTCGTGCCCCGCCGAACTGGCCGAGGCCCTGCGGGCGGCGGCCGCCGGCGAGGGCCGCCGCCTGCGCCCGGCCGGCCTGTGCGAACCGCCCGCCCATCTGCGCCCGTTCCCGCTGGAGGTGCCCGAACTGCCCCGGGAGAGAAGGGGACACGTCGACCTGTACGTCCCCGACGCGGACGGTCCGCGTCCGGCCGTGGTGTTCGTGCACGGCGGTCCCTTGCCCGAGGGGTCCCGGCCCACCCCGCGCGAGTGGCCGACCCTGGTCGGGTACGCCCGCCTGGCCGCCGCCCACGGCATGGTCGGCGTGACCCTGGACCACCGGCTGCACGACGTCGGTGACTACGAGCGCGCCGCCGCGGACGTCAGCGCAGCGGTGGATCTGGTGCGGGCCGATCCCCGGGTGGACGCCGACCGGATCGCCCTGTGGATGATCTCCGGCGGCGGCCTGCTCACCGCGCCCTGGCTGGCCGCGCCCCCACCGTGGCTGCGCTGCCTGGCCGCCTCCTACCCGATCCTGGCCCCGCTGCCCAACTGGGGCCTGACCGACACCGGGTTCCAGCCGGCCCGTGCGGTGGCGCAGGTCGGGGCCCTGCCGCTCGTCCTGCTGCGCGCCGGGCTGGAGGCGCCGGAGATCGCGGCCACCGTCGAGGAGTTCGTGACGGCGGCCAAGGAGTGCGGCGCGGAGCTGGAACTGGTCGACGTGCCCGCCGGTCACCACGGCTTCGAGACCCTCGACCCGGCCGAGGAGGTCGGGCCGCCTCTGCGCCGTGCGATGCGTTCTGTGGTGGGGCGTCTGAGCGGGTGACGTGGACTGGCGTCGGTGCGGTGTCGCTCTGCGGGTTTGTAGGGGTGGTCGCCGTTGCCTGCGGCGCCTGTGCCTGCGGCGGCCTGTGCGGGTGCGTTGTGGCTGGTCGCTGTTGCCTGCGGCGCCTGTGCGGGTGCGTTGTGGCTGGTCGCGCAGTTCCCCGCGCCCCTTTGGTGCCTGCGGCGGCCCGCTGCGGTGCGTGGTGGGCTGGTGTCGCGCCTGCGGTGCGTGGTGAGTCGGGGCCGGGGTGGGGGGTGTCCGTCCTCGGTCCGGCCGGCCGTCACTCGGTACGGCGCCCTGTGCCGGTGCCGGACGCTGCGGGCGGACACCCC
>NZ_JBEZWX010000081.1:0-6107 GCF_040637635.1 Streptomyces sp. NPDC028635
AAGAAGCCCGAGGGTGACTGCGCCACCGGCACCAACCTGCCGGACAAGAAGGACACCGCGGGGCTGAAGTCCAACACCCGCCTGTGCTACCCCTCGTTCTGGGCGCCGGATCCCGAGGTCGAGGACATCGACTGGTTCCACAAGTACGTGGTGGACTCCATCGAGGAACTCCCCAACGTCGACGGCGCGTTCGCGACGAAGACGGCGTACGTCTACAAGAACCCGGGCTGGAAGCTCGCCGACCAGGAGTTCACCAAGAAGTCCACCCGGACGTATTCGCAGTTCGCGGGCGTCGAGCAGACCACCGTCATCACCGGCACGGACGACGCGTCGATCGGCTCCAAGCGCTCCAAGGCGGTGACCCGCTTCTTCCGCGGCATGGGTGACACCGTGTCCGTGAAGGACATCACCGGCACCGAGATCGCCAAGGACCGCGACGCCTTCGCCGGCCGCATCGCCGAAGAACTCGACTACGACAACGCCACCGACGCCGACACCGACTGGGTGTCCCGCTCGGTCACCGTCCCCGAGGCCACCGAACTGGCCCACCGCGACCGCGACGACGGCCTCGACCCACTGCGCGCCTGGCGCGTCACCGAACCGGACGAGATCGCCTACACGAAGTCGTCCGGCACCAACAGCGACGACACCCGCACCGAGCGGGTCGTGAAGACCCACACCACCTACGAGCCGACCTATGGTCTGCCCGTGCTGGTGGAATCCCTCGGTGACACCGGCAAGACCGGCGACGAGTCCTGCACCAAGTCGGAGTACGTCCACAACACCGCCAAGAACCTGATCGGCCTGTCCAAGCAGGTCCTGGTCTCCCCGACGACGTGTGCGGCGGCCGACTTCTCGGACCTGTCCACGCTCAGTGGCGGCAACCGGACGGCGTACGACGGCCAGGGTTACGGTGTTGCTCTTGCGGACACCACCAAGGGCGAGGCGTCCGAGTCGTGGTCGATCAACGGTGACGGCAACGGCTGGCAGTCGGACGGCACGACCGAGTTCGACGCCATCGGCCGCGTCACCCGCACTACTGACACCGACCACAAGACGTCCGGTCTGATCACCTACGAGCCGGCCACCGGACAGGTCTTCAAGGTCACCGACACCAACGCAGTCGGCCAGTCCGAAACGCGTGAGATCGAGCCGGGCCGCGGCACCACCACCAAGACGGTCGATGCCAACGGCCACGTCTCGCAAGCGGAGTTCGACCCGCTGGGCCGCATGGAGAAGGCCTGGGCGGCGGACCGTGCACCGTCCGACACCGCGGTGCCGGACTTCCGCGCCGTCTACACCGTCCCCGAGTACAAGGAGGGTGAGGACCGCAAGCCGTCCTACGTCACCACCTACACCCGCGGCTACAACGACAAGATCGACACCTCTGTCACCGTCTACGACGGTCTCGGCCGCGAGCGGCAGCAGCAGGAGCAGGCGGACGGTGGCGGCTGGCTGATCACCGACTCGCTGTACAACAGCTCCGGTGAGGTCTGGCAGACCAACAACGCCTACCTGACCTACGAGTCCAAGCCCGGCGAGCTGTTCTCTCCGGAGGCCGACACGCAGGTCCCCAACATCACCCGCTACACCTACGACGGTTCGGGCCGCGTGCTCCAGGAGACGCCGGTCCTGAAGATCGTCGATCCGCTGACCGGGGAGGCGTCCTCCAAGGAGGTCCCGGAGCGGGCCACCAAGTACGAGTACGGCCTGGACTGGTCCAAGGTCGACAATCCGCAGGGCACCTCCGACTACCGCGTCTACACCGACGCGCTCGGCCGCAGCTCCCGGGTCGACACCTTCAACCCGGACGCGCCCGGCGGCTTCACGTCGATGCGCTACGCCTACGACGCCCTTGGCCAGCTGGTGAAGGCGACCAACTCCGCCGACGCCACCCACCCGTGGACGTGGACGTACGACCACCGCGGTCGTCAGGACTCCGCCACCGACCCGGACCGGGGCACGACGCGGACGTCGTACGACAGCCACGACCGGCCGGTGACCACGACGAACGCTCGTGGTATCACGGTCTGGAACGGTTACGACCAGTTGTCGCGGCCGACCGAGCAGCGCCTGAAGGACGCATCCGGCACTCTGCTCGCCAACTTCACCTACGACCTGGCGCCCGGCGGCAAGGGCATGCCCTACACCGCCACCCGCTACACGGACGGTGAGGCCTACACCCAGCAGGTCAACGGCTACGACAAGGACTACCAGCCGACCTCGACCACGCTGACCCTGCCGGACACCCTGGCTACCACCTGGGGCCTGGACAAGTCGTACACGTACGACTACAAGTACAGCGACAACGGCATGCTGGAGGAGTCCACGCTGCCGAAGATCGGCAAGCTCGGCTCCGAGAAGCTCGTCGTCCGCTACAACGAGGACGGCAAGCCGCTCTCCATCTCCGGTAAGGACTGGTACGGCTCGGAGACGGTCTACGACCCCTACGGCCAGGTGCTGCGCTCCACGCTCGGCGCCCAGCCCTACCGGGTCTGGACCCAGTCGACCTACGACGAGTCCAGCGGTGAGCTCAAGGACCAGCAGGTCTACCGCGAGAAGAGCGACGACAAGTCCCTCGTCTCGGGCAACCTGGTCTCCAAGCGGTCGTACACCTACGACCCGTCGGGCAACGTCACCTCCATCCAGGAGGGCGCGACCGGCATCGACGAGCGCCAGTGCTTCGTCTACAACCCGCTGGGCGAGCTGAAGACGGCCTGGACCTCCAAGGACCAGTCCTCCTGCACGAGCCCGAAGAACACCGACGGCACGCTGAACGTGGCGGCCGGCAAGGACAACTCCGGCTACTGGCAGGAGTATGAGTACGACCTGCTCGGCAACCGCAAGACCCTGACCGAGAAGGACCTCACCGGCAACACCGCCAAGGACGCCACGACCACCTACGCCTACGGCAAGGCCGACGGCACCCAGCCGCACACGCTGACCAAGGTGTCCAAGACCTACACCACGCCGCAGGGCGCGCAGGTCAAGGCCGAGGCGGAGCGTCTGTACGAGCTCACCGGCGAGACCAAGACCATCACCTCGATCCAGAACGGCGACAAGCAGTCCCTGTCCTGGACGTATGACGGTCAGATCGACCGCATCACCGGCGCGGGCACCGGCGGCAAGACCCCGTACGTGGGCCTCGCCGACAAGTGCCTCGACCTGAGGTCCGGCCTCGCTGTCGCCGGGACGGCGATCCAGCTCTACGGCTGCAACGGCTCCCCGGCGCAGAACTGGCGCTTCAGCCAGACCCCGGGCGGCACCAACCCCGACCAGGGCACGCTGAACGTCTACGACAACTGGTGCGTCCAGCCCGCCGGCAACACCGCCGGCTCGGCTGTCCAGCTCCAGAAGTGCGACGGCTCGGCCGCCCAGGAGCTCAAGCGCAACGCTTCCGGCCAGCTGACGCATGTGGCCTCGGGCCTGTGCCTGGCGGTCCAGGGCGCCAACTCGGCGAACTCCACTGCGATCGTGTTGGCCACTTGCGACGCCACGAAGGCCGAGCAGGTGTGGCTGCCGCAGAACGACACCCGCTACATCTACGGCCCCGATGGGTCGGCTCTGCTGACCATCAAGGGCAAGCAGGCCACCCTGACCCTGGGGGATGCCGAGGTCACCGTCCAGAAGGGCGGCGTCCTCGTCCAGACCCAGCGCACCTACCCCTCCCCGGGCGGCGCGGTCATGCGCTACGCCTACGGCACCGGCGCCGACAAGCTGGTCGCCATCACCGGTGACCACCAGGGCAGCCCGTACGCCGAGGTCGCCCTCGACGGCGGCATGTCGGTGCGGATCCGCAAGCAGGACCCGTTCGGCAACCAGCGCGGTACCGACACGGCCGGCGTCAACAGGCAGTTGCACAAGGGATTCCTCGGTGCCTCGGAGGACAGTGCCTCGGGCTTCGTGTCGCTGGGTGCACGTCTGTACGACCCGGTGGTCGGCCGCTTCGTGTCCGCCGACCCGGTGCTGGACCTCAACGACATCCTGCAGTCCAACGGCTACACCTACGCGCACAACAACCCGGTGACGTTCTCCGACCCGTCGGGTATGTCCATCGCGCTGACCGCTTCCGAGCGGGCCGCGGCCCTCGCGGGCGCGGGTCTGTCCGCGGCGCAGGTCGCGCAGGCGCAGGCGATGCAGGGCAAGTCCCTCACCTCGGTCATCCTGGCCGTGGCCTGGGAGACGCTGAAGGACTTCATCGGCATCAACGACGCCATGGCCTGCTTCGGCGGCGACATGTGGTCCTGCATCAGCATCGCGGTCGACGCCATCCCGTGGACCAAGCTGGGCAAGATCCCGTCCGTCATCAAGGCCGTCAAGCGCACCATCAAGGCCGTCGAATCCTTCCGCGCGGCCAAGAAGGCAGCCGAGATCGTCCTCAAGGCGGCCAAGGCAGCCGAACGGGCAGCGCTGAGAGCGAAGAAACTCGCCATCGAACGCGCCAAGAAACTCGCGGCGCAACGAGCGAAGAAGAGAGCCGCAGAAGCAGCCAAGAGAACCGCCGACAAGGCGGCCGAAGCAGCCAGAAAGACGGGTAACCCCCGCCACAAGGCCGCACAGGCGCAGGCGGCCCCGAAGGTGTCGTCCCACACCCGCGGTGGCGGCAAGGGCGGAGGCAGCGGCGGCTCCAAGCCCGGTGGGAAGTCCGGCGGCTCTTCCAAGAGCAACGGAGGAACCAGCGGCAGCGGCGGCTCGGGCAAGGCCGACGGCGGCGGAAGCCGCCCCGGCTGCAACAGCTTCACCCCGGGCACCAAGGTCCTGATGGCCAACGGCACCACGAAGGCGATCGAGAAGGTCAGGACCGGCGACAAGGTTGTGGCGACCGACCCGAAGACGGGCGAGACCCGGATCGAGACGGTCACGGCCGAGATCAAGGGCCAGGGCCTCAAGCACCTGGTAAAGATCACGGTCGACACCGATGGCAAGAAGGGCAGCAGGACGGCCCAGGTCACCGCGACTGACGGCCACCCCTTCTGGGTTCCGGAACTGCACGCCTGGGTCAAGGCCACGCACCTGCAGGCCGGCGAGTGGCTGCAGACCAGCGCCGGCACCCACGTCCAGGTCACCGCGGTCGAGCGCTCGACGAGCCTCGACGCGACCGTCCACAACCTGACGGTCTCCGACGTCCACACGTACTACGTGCTGGCGGGTGCGACATCCGTCCTGGTGCACAACGACAGCTGCCCGACTGGGGGAGACAGCACCCCGACCTATGTGGGCACGCCCAAGGACCCTGGAGTCCCGCGGCTCGTCGATGCCATTGAGGCCCGCTACCCTGGCCACGTGGTGGCGGTCGAGATCAAGATCGTCGACAACGGTCAGCACGTCACCGACTTCGACGTGGTGACCCGCAACGCGGTGATCCAGGTGAAGACCGGTACGGGCAAGGGCTCAGGACACGACCACGAGCGATACGAGTCGGCCACCGACTATCCGGTCATCAGTTTCATCTGGCCGAGCAAGAAGTTGAAGCCATCGGTCGTCCGGGGTCAGGAGGCGGCGGGCCAGCTGGTCACGACCGATCTCGACACACTCCTGGCGGTGATCGCTCCATGAGACGGGAGAGGTAGCCATGTCCTGGCCTTCTGTGGTCCTGTTGGCGAGCGCTCACGAGTGCACCGCCATAGAGGCCACGGTGCGGTCCCTCGGAGTCGGAAAGGATCCGCTCGGCGCAGGAGACTTCCTGCACTGGAACGGGAACTCCTACGCTCTGGACTTCTCGGGCGCTGTCCTCTCGGACTTCGAGCCCGAGGAGGTGGAGGATGTGAGGCGGAGGATCGGAGAAGAACCGCATGCGATCTATGTGTCCTGTGAGTCCATGGACGCTGCGCGCATGCTCCTGTCCTCCGTGCTCCCGGGTTTCTCGGGCCTGATCGACACGAACCACGGTGACGTCATCGAGTTCGCCGAGTTCGTCGATCTCCTCGACAAGCACCCTCAATGGGACTGGCGCCGAACGGAGGTCACCGAGCTCCTCGGACGGTCAGGGAACGTCTAGACCGCCCGTTGGTCTCGTGCCCCGAGGTCCTCGACGGCCAGGCCGCCTATCTGCACGCCCTGTCCGCCGCGCTCGCCGACCGCCCCGCCTTCCTCGGCATGACGCTGGG
>NZ_JBEZWX010000082.1:0-3318 GCF_040637635.1 Streptomyces sp. NPDC028635
GTGTCCGTCCTCGGTCCGGCCGGCCGTCACTCGATACGGCGCCCACCGCCGGTGCCGGACGCTGCGGGCGGACACCCCCCGCCCCGGCCCCTTACGGCCGTGGGCGGCCGGCGGGGGCGTACCGCTCCAGGCCGGAGGTCGTGACGAGGTTCTCCTCGGCGAACAGGCGCGTGCCCCGGGCGCACAGTCCCGCGTCTGCGCGGGCCCGGGTGCAGAACTCCTCCGGGGTCGCTCCGAACAGTTCCCGCAGACGCGCCGAGACGCGGACGAGTTCGCTGAGCAGTGCGCGCTGGCCGGGGTGGCGGCGTGGTGCTCGGCTGGTGCCGTGCAGGACGCCGTGGCGGTTGACGTAGGAGTACACGCCCGGGAGCAGGCGGCCGTCCGTCAGCTCCACGCGTACGTCCGGCGCGGGCAGCCACCTGCGTGCGAAGTTGCCGTGCGGCAGCGGCACGCCCTCGCTCGCGTCGATGACGGCGAGCTGCTCGGGGTCCAGCCAGAGGACGAACAGGTCCCGCATGCGGGCGGGGGAGCGGACGGGCGAGGCCGAGACATAGCCCATGCGGCTGACGTGCGCGGAGACCCCGACGTCCACACCGGTCACCCGGGCCCGCACCATCGGCACGGGTGAGGTGACGCCGAACTCGTCCAGCTTGTGCCGCAGCTGGCCGGGGCAGGCGTTGGAGCCGACCGCCAGCACGGGGGCGCGGTCGTCGTACACCAGACGGTCGAGCGGCAGCAGCCGGTCACCGTCGAGCAGTCCTGAATCCCGCGGCCAGGCGCCGGGGTACAGCAGCGGGTCCTCCCGCGGCACCTGGGCCAGGCCGAGCGCTGCGAGGCTGGAATGCACCATCGGCACCCAGACTAGTCGTCCGCCGACGGCGCGGTGCCGGACGCCGCGACCTAGTCCGCCGGAGGCAGCTCGCCGGATCCGCGCATGATCAGGCGGGTCGGCAGTTCGACGCGCTCGGGGGCGACGAGGTCGCCGTCCAGCTGGCGGAAGAGCCGCTCGGCGGCGGTGCGGCCGAGCGCCGCCGCGTCCTGGGCGACCACCGTGAGGCCCGGCTGGAGCAGGTCGGCGAGTTCGACGTCGTCGAAGCCGACGAGGGCGACCGGGCGGCCGTGGGCCGCGAGGACCCGGATCACGGTCACCGAGACCCGGTTGTTGCCGGTGAAGATCGCCGTCACCGGCTCGGAACCGGCCAGCATCTCCTCGGCGGCCCGGCGCACCCGCTCGGGGTCGGTGGCGCCCAGCGACATCCAGGAGTCCGCCACGGGTATGCCCGCGTCCTCCATCGCCGCGCGGTAGCCGCGCAGCCGCTCGGCCGCGGTGTGGATGCGGGGCATGTCGCCGATGAAGCCGATCCTGCGGTGCCCGTGAGCGATCAGGTGGGCGACGCCGTCGCGGGCGCCGCCGTAGTTGTCCGACAGCACGCAGTCCGCGTCGATACGGCCCGCCGGGCGGTCCACGAACACGGTCGCCACCCCGGCCCGTATCTCCGGTTCCAGATAGCGGTGGTCGTCCCCGGCCGGGATCACCACCAGGCCGTCCACGCGCCGCGCGCACAGCGCGAGGGCGAGCTCCTGCTCGCGGTCCGGGTCCTCGGCGCTGGAGCCGTTGATCAGCAGCGCGCCGTGCGCCCGTGCCACCTCCTCCACCGCGCGGCTGAGCGGGCCGTAGAACGGGTCGGCGAGGTCCTCCAGGACCAGGCCGATGCTCGCGGTGCGGCCCTTGCGCAGCACGCGCGCGCTGTCGTTGCGGCGGAAGCCCAGCGCCTCGATGGCCTCCTGCACGCGCCGCTCGGTGTCCGGGGTGACGCCGGGCTCGCCGTTGACCACCCGGGAGACGGTCTTCAGGCCGACTCCGGCGCGGGCCGCGACGTCCTTCATGGTGGGACGGTTGCCGTACCGGCTGCCGGGCAGGCGGTCGGTGAGGCGGGCGGTGCTGCGGGCGGTCTCGGGCACGGTGCGCTGTCCTGTCCTGTGGTCCACGAGGGGGCGACGGGTCCGTCGGCCCCATCCAACCGCCGCGAGGATGCGGTGGTCCATGGCTTGTATGAGGATGTGGCGTCGAGCATAGAGCCTGGACAACGTTGTCACGCGCGGGGGAGACTGTGCACCGCACGTTCCGGCCCGCGCCCCCACCGCCCGCCGGGCTGCGGCTTTCCGCACCCTTTCAGGTTTCGCTTGGTTCCCACTGCCGAACGGGGAGATCCGACACTGATGACCACCGACCTCGTGGCCGCGCTCGACATCGGCGGCACCAAGATCGCCGGCGCGCTGGTCGACGACCGCGGCACGATCCTGGTGCGGGCCCAGCGCCCGACGCCCGCCCGGGAGGACGGCGACACCGTGATGCGGGCCGTCGAGGAGGTGCTCGGCGAGCTGACGGTGTCGCCGCTGTGGGGGCGCGCGCGGGCCCTCGGCATCGGCAGCGCGGGCCCGGTGGACGCCTCCACGGGCACGGTGAGCCCGGTGAACATCCCCGGCTGGCGTGACTTCCCGTTGGTGGGGCGGGCCCGTGCGGTGACCGGTGGTCTGCCGGTCGAACTGATCGGTGACGGTGTGGCGATCACCGCCGCCGAGCACTGGCAGGGCGCGGCCCGCGGGCACGCCAACGCCCTGTGCATGGTGGTGTCCACGGGCGTCGGCGGCGGTCTGGTGCTCAACGGCCGGCTGCACCCCGGCCCCACCGGCAACGCCGGTCACATCGGGCACATCAGTGTGGACCTCGACGGCGACCTGTGTCCGTGCGGCTCGCGTGGCTGTGTCGAGCGCATCGCCAGCGGCCCGAACATCGCCCGCCGCGCCCTCGACGACGGCTGGCGGCCCGGCCCCGACGGCGACACCTCCGCCGCCGCGGTGGCCGCCGCGGCGCGGGCCGGGGATCCCGTGGCCGTCGCCTCCTTCGAGCGGGCCGCCAAGGCGCTGGCCGCCGGCATCGCGGCCACGGCGACTCTGGTGGAGATCGACATCGCGGTGATCGGCGGGGGCGTCGGCAAGGCCGGCGAGGTCCTCCTCGCCCCCCTGCGCCGCTTCCTGGCCGACTACGCGACCCTGTCCTTCGTTCGCCGGCTGACGGTGGCCCCGGCCCAGATGGGCACTGACGCGGGCCTGGTGGGAGCGGCGGCGGCCGCGCTCACGGGAGCGGTGGGAGCCGCCGCGGCGGGGGTCTGAGCGAAGCCGCCGCCCGGGACACGGGCGGTGCGCCGGCCGGGGGGGGGGCCGCGCCCGGGGGGGGGGCCGGCCCGGGGGGGGGGGCGGGCCCCGCCCGGATGTCGCGCTGTGTAATCAGCCGTAGGTGTAGAACCCCGAGCCGGT
>NZ_JBEZWX010000082.1:3328-5910 GCF_040637635.1 Streptomyces sp. NPDC028635
TCGGCGCCGCGCCCGCGCGCCAAGCGGGGGGCGCGCGGGCCGCCCCCCCGCCCGGGCGGGGGGCGGGCGCCGCCGAGGTGCTGTCGGCAGGCCGGCAGGTCAGCAGGTCAGCCGGGCGTCCGCCCAGTCGGCGTGGTCGGAGTCGACTCCGTCGCCGCCGTCGGTGACCACCAGCTCCACCACCTGTGCGCCCGAGACGTCCGCGGTGAGGGTCTGGGCGGGCATGGCGTTGGTCAGCACCCCGGTCGAGGCGACCGTCCTGCCGTCCGCGCGCACCTCGAAGGCGACCGTGCCCTTCGTCCCCTTCTCGTCGTCGACGCCGACGGACGCGCTGACCGTCTCGCAGGAGCGGCCGGTGTAGTAGGCGACGGTGCTGGGCGCGTGCACGCCGAGGCCCTTGCCGTACACCACGCCGCCGACGGTGATCGGATGACCGTCACCGGCCGCGCTCTCCCCGTTGCTGGTGTTGCGCTCCACCGGCCCCCATCCGCTGTCGGCCGACAGCCACGGCAGATCGCCGAGGTAGGAGGTTCCGGCGGGCGGCGGCACGACCACCGACGCGGTCACGGGCAGGGTGTTCGCGGCCCGCACCCCGGTCGGCGAGCGGTAACTCGTCGTCAGCGTCAGGCCGTACGACCCGCTCGGTGTTCCCGCGGGCGCGGTGACCGTCCAGGCGGTGCTCAGGGAGCGGCCGGTGGGCAGGGACGCCGTCGTGGTGGGCGAGGCGGCCTTCACCGTCCAGCCGGCGGGGCCCGTCAGGGCGACGGAGACCGTACGGGCCGGGGTGCGGCCGAGGTCGGTGACCGTGGACGTCACCGTGACCGGCTTGCCCGCCTCGACGTACGCGCCGCCGTCCAGGCCGGCCTCGACGGCCGGGGGCTGCGCGGCCCAGCCGCCGTCGGCGGCCACGCGGACCAGCACCGTGCCGTGCGCGGGGACGGTCGCCGCGATGGTTCCGGCGGTGTTGTACGACGTGTGGCGCCACAGGTCGCGCAGGGTGTAGCCGTCGGCGGCCGGCAGCCCGACGGCCTGCGCGGTGGTGGCGATGCGCTGCGCGGTGGACGACTCGTTGAACAGGGCGACCGCGCGGCTGCCGTCCCGCATCTGCTTGGCGATCACCCAGCGCCCGCCGGCCGAGGAGACGACGGTGCCCTGCTTGCCGAGCGGGTCCTGGTCGACGGCGATGACTTCCTTGTTGCCGAGGATCTCGTACGTCGCGTCCGAGGCCTTGCGCAGGTCGGTGCCGATGAGCAGGGGCGCGGCCATGACCGACCACAGGGAGAAGTGCGAGCGGTACTCGGTGTCCGTCATGCCGCCGTTGCCGACCTCCAGCATGTCCGGGTCGTTCCAGTGGCCCGGACCGGCGTACGGGGCGAGCGGCAGGTTCTGCTTGGCGATCGCCAGCATCGAACCCCAGCTGTCGGAGATGTCGCCCGTGGTGCGCCACAGGTGGCCGACGTCGGCGGCCCACTCCCAGGGCTTGTTCTGGCCCCATTCGCAGATGCTGAAGACGATGGGCCGCCCGGTCGCCTTGAGCGCGTCACGCATGGTGGTGTAGCGCTG
This sequence comes from Streptomyces sp. NPDC028635, assembly GCF_040637635.1. Lineage (NCBI taxonomy): Bacteria > Bacillati > Actinomycetota > Actinomycetes > Kitasatosporales > Streptomycetaceae > Streptomyces > Streptomyces sp. NPDC028635. Next base: position 4,892 of record NZ_JBEZWX010000082.1, read on the forward strand.
CTTGGCGTCGACGCCCTGGTTGTTGCAGTTGTCGTACTTGAGGTAGTCCACGCCCCAGTCCGCGAACTGCCGGGCGTCGCTGTACTCGTGACCCAGGCCGCCGGGGAAGCCTATGTCGCTGCAGGTCTTGGTTCCGGCGCTGGTGTAGATGCCGAGTTTGAGGCCCTTGGAGTGGACGTAGTCGGCGACCGCCTTGATGCCGCCGGGGAAGCGGGCCGGGTCGGGCACCAGCTTGCCGTCGGCGTCGCGCTGCGGGAGCGCCCAGCAGTCGTCGAGATTGACGTACTGGTATCCGGCGGCCTTGAGGCCCTTGGCGACGAAGAGGTCGGCGATGCCCTTGACCATCGCCTCGTTGAACTCGGCCCGGCAGTGGGTGGAGTTCCAGTTGTTGAAGCCCATCGGCGGGGTGAGCGCGAGGCCGTCGGCCAGGGTGGCCGTGTCCGGCGCGGCGGGGGCGCCGGACGCGGCGACGGCCGGGGCGGTGAGCCCGGCCGTACAGAGCAGCCCCGCGGTGAGCGCTCCGACGATTCTGTGACGTGGTGTGCCGGTGTGACGCATGGTGACATGCCTCCGACCAACGAGAGGGGAGATGACGTCATGCACTCGTCATCGATGCGCGTTCACGGTAGAACGTGTCGGACTCTGTTGGAAGATGGCGGGTCGTGGGAGATTCGGCTCAGGGGGCGGCCGATGGCCGGAGCGGCCGCGACGGTGAGAGGAAATCGGTCGGGGCGTGACCTCGGCCCGTTGACGCAGTTGAGCCGGGCATGAAGAAGCGCAGCATGCTCGCCATCGCCTCCCTCGCCACCGGGTTCGTCGTCGCCGCGATCACTCCCTCGCACGGTCTGGACGCCGACGACCTGACGAACCTCAACGTGGGCGACACCCTCAGCACCCTGGACCACACCGTCGCCCAGGACAGTTTCCAGGTCGACGACGGCACGCTCGGCGGAAGCGCCTGACGAGGAGCGCCCCGGCCGCGGCGGTGCCGCCCTCCCGCGCGTGGATGCGGGAGGGCG
>NZ_JBEZWX010000083.1:0-5332 GCF_040637635.1 Streptomyces sp. NPDC028635
AACCCCCGGCGCCCCCCCGCCACCCGCATCACGAATCGGGCCCGCAGCACCACCCCCGACGCCCCGGGGCCCGTACCGCGGCCCGCCCCCGGGGCCTTCGGCGCGCCCGGGGGCGGGGGTTTCGCGCCGGGCCTTCGGCGTGCCCGGGAGTGGGAGTTTCGCGCCGGACCGTGGGCGTGCGCGGGGGATCGGGATTCGGCGCCGGGCCTTCGGCGTGCCACGGCCCCAGGGGGCGCCGGGGGTGATACCCGCGCGCGCGATGTCAGGGACATGCTCTACGCTGCGCTTCACCGCGTCCCCTCGAGGACGCGTGGACCATTGGGGGGTCTTCTACATCGTGCGTAAGCGCTCTCTCTCGGCCGCGACGGCGCTCGCGGTCCTCTGCAGTTCCGCGGCGCTCGTCGCGGGCACGGCCGGCTCCGCGGCGGCGGACAGCAGCTTGCTGCTGCCGCTCAAGAGCGCCGGGGACGTCGTGGTGGACGGCGTCCACCAGCGGATCTTCATCAGCGACCCGTCCGCCGGCAAGGTCGTCGCGACCAACTACGCGGGCGCCGTGCTGGCCACCGCCGACGCGCTGCCGGGCGTCACCGGCCTCGCCCTGTCCGACGACGCGAGCCGCCTGTACGCCGCGGTACCCGGCGCCGACGCCGTCGTCGCCCTGGACACCCGGGCGGTCACCGAGCAGGCCCGGTACGCGACCGGCGCCGGCACCCACCCGCGTTTCCTCGCGCTCGCGGGCGGCAAGATCTGGTTCGGCTACGGCAGCGACCTCGCGAACGGCGCCTGGGGCGACGACGACGGCGACATCGGGTCGCTGGACGTCTCCGGCGCCGAGCCGGCGGTGGCCCTCGGCCAGGACACCGAGACGGCCTACTCGGGCGCCCCGCGGCTGGTCGCCTCGCCGGCGAACCCGAACGTCATCGCCGCCGCCGGCTCGTACTCCGGCACCTTCGCCCTCGCCACCTACGACGTGACGACGGGCAGCGCGGTGCGCACCGCGCGCGCCGAGGGCAGCGCGGACGCGGCACGCGGCATGACGAACGACTTGGCCTACACGCCGGACGGCACCCGCCTGATCACGGCCAACCCGGGCGGCAGCCACTCCGTCTGGCAGGCCTCGGACCGCGACCTCACCCAGGTCGCCGGCTACCCGAGCGAGTACAACGGCGCCGCCGTGGCCGTCGCCCCGGACGGCACCGTGGCGGTGGGCTCCGACGCGGTGTACGGCGACGACGTCTTCGTCTACCGCCCCGGTGAGCAGACCGCCGTGCGGCACTACGACTTCCCCGGCACCGGTTACATCGGCAACGGCGGCGGGGACGAACTGGTCGACGGCGGTCTCGCCTGGGAGCCCGGCGGCAGCCGCCTCTTCGCCGTGACCCGCAACGACCGCGGTGGCCTGCGGCTGCAGCGGATGGACGAGCCGGTGAAGTCCGCGCCCGCCGTCACCGTCCAGGCGCCCGGCACGGCCCCGCTCGACAAGGCGCTCACCGTCTCCGGCACCGTCACCGCGAGCCTGCAGCTGCCCGCCGGCACGCCGCTCACCGTGACGCGGTACGACGCCGAGGCCCCGAACGGCAAGGCGCTCGGCACCAGGCCGCTGGGTGCGAACGGCGCGTACTCCTTCACCGACACCCCGACCGCGGCCGGCACCGTCACCTACAAGGTGGCCTACGCCGGGGACGCCGAGCACGCGACCGCAGCCGGGATCGCCCGGGTGAAGGTCGCCTACAAGCCGACCGCGATCAGCCTCGACCGCAACGGCACGGTCGTGAACTACGGCACGACGGTGACGTACACGGCCACCCTCGGCGCGACGTACAAGAACCGTGTCGTGGAGATCTGGGCCGACCCGTGGGGCTACGAGCCCAAGCGGCTGCTGAAGCGCGGCACGGTCAACGCCCAGGGCAAGCTGTCGGCGTCGATGTGGATGAACCGCGACACCACCGTCACCGCGGTCTTCGCCGGGGACGCCCGCAACGGCGCCGCGTCGGCCAGGTCGGGGGTGTACACCCGCGCCGGGGTGACGACCACGCTGTCCCGCCACTACAAGTGGACCAAGATCGGCACCACCTGGTACCAGACCTACCACCAGAGCACCGACGCGCTGATCACCACCTGGCACAACGCCTACCCGGGCCGCTACACGCGGATCGACTTCCAGGTGTACGTGCAGGGTGCCTGGCAGACCGGCTTCTCCGAGTTCTACGAACTCGGCAGCGACGGCAAGATGTACCTCACCCTCGACAACGACGGCGCCGCGGGCTACCGCGCCCGGGTGCGCTCCGTGTACGTCGACGGCTACAACGGCGACAACGTGAACGCGGGCGTCACCGGCCCGTGGAAGTACCTCAACGTCACCCGGTGACAGACTGGATCCCATGTCCCTTCACGAGAACCTGCTCGGGGGTCCGCCCCCCACCCACCTGCCCGACGACCCGGAGCCGCGCGAGCTCCTCGCCAAGGGCACCCCGCCCGCCCAGGTCGCCGCGCGCTTCCCGGCGTCCTCGCTCGCCTGGGCCCAGCTGGCCGACGACGCGTTCGAGCGGGGCGCGGCCGTGGAGTCCTACGCGTACGCCCGTACGGGCTACCACCGCGGCCTGGACGCGCTGCGGCGCAACGGCTGGAAGGGCCACGGCCCGGTGCCGTGGGAGCACGAGCCGAACCGCGGCTTCCTGCGGGCCCTGCACGGCCTGGCGCGGGCCGCGCAGGCGATCGGCGAGGAGGAGGAGTACGAGCGCTGCTCGCAGTTCCTGAAGGACTCCTCGGCGACGGCGGCGCAGACGCTGGGCTAGTCGCCCGGACGCCGTACTACAGCGTTTTCCCTGGTGGGCCCGCCCTTGACGGGGCGGGCCTTGCCGTTTCCCGAGTGATTGCGGAGGATGCGGGTGGGGACCGGGGCCCCCGTGCCGGTAACGGCAGGGGCGGACCGCTACCCGGAGTGCACAACAGGAGACAGCGATGTCCCACGAGGCTCACCAGTCAGACGAGCTTCAGACCCCGCATCTCGACTTCGAGGGCACCACGCCGTACGAGGACTACGTCAAGGCGGACGTGCTCACCCATCTCCAGCACACCCTCTCCGACGATCCCGGAGAGATGGTCTTCCTAGTCACGACCCAGGTGATGGAGCTGTGGTTCACGGTCGTCGTCCATGAGTGGGAGACCGCCGCGCGCGCCCTGCGCGAGGACCGGGTGCCGGTCGCGATCGATGCGCTGAAACGTTCCGTCCGCGAGCTGGAGGCGCTGAACGCCTCCTGGAAGCCGCTGGGCGGACTCACCCCGCAGCAGTTCAACTCCTACCGGTCCGCCCTCGGCGAGGGCTCCGGTTTCCAGTCCGCGATGTACCGGCGACTGGAGTTCCTGCTCGGTGAGAAGTCCGCGTCCATGCTGGTGCCGCACCGCGGCGCGCCCCGCGTCCACGCGGAACTGGAGAAGGCGCTGCACGAGCCGTCGTTGTACGACGAGGTGGTGCGGCTGCTCGCCCGGCGCGGGTACGGCATTCCGGCGTCGGTGCTCGGGCGGGACGTGTCCCGCAAGTACGAGCCGTCCGACGCCGTCGAGGAAGCCTGGGCGGAGATCTACTCCGGTGACCAGAGCGGTGAACTCGCACGGCTGGGCGAGGCGTTGACGGACGTCGCGGAGCTGGTGTGGCGCTGGCGCAACGACCACCTGACGGCCACGCGGCGTGCGATGGGCGCCAAGCAGGGCACGGGCGGGTCGGCCGGGGTGGCATGGCTGGAGAAGCGCGCGCAGAAGAACGTGTTCCCGGAGCTGTGGACGGCGAGGTCTCATGTCTGAACTGCGGGAGCGGGCGGGGAAGCTGGACGCCGCGGACGAACTCGCGGGCGTACGCGGCAGGTTCGTCCTCGATGACGTCGTGTATCTGGACGGCAACTCGCTCGGCGCGCTGCCGGCGCACGTCCCGGGGCGGGTCGAGGACGTGGTCCGCCGCCAGTGGGGCGAGTTGCGCATCCGTTCCTGGGACGAGAGCGGCTGGTGGACGGCGCCCGAGCGGATCGGTGACCGGATCGCGCCGCTGGTCGGTGCGGCGCCGGGGCAGATCGTGGTGGGCGACTCGACCAGCGTGAACGTGTTCAAGGCGCTGGTCGGAGCGGTGCGGCTGGCCGGGGACGGGCGGGACGAGATCCTCGTCGACGCCTCGACCTTCCCCACGGACGGCTACATCGCCGAGTCGGCGGCGCGGCTGACGGGGTGCACGCTGCGGGCGCTGACGCCGGCCGAGGTGCCGGGCGCGCTGTCGGAGCGTACGGCGGCGGTGCTGCTGAACCACGTCGACTACCGCACCGGGCGCCTGCACGACCTGCCGTCGCTGACGGCCGCGGTGCACGGGGTGGGCGCGGTCGCGGTGTGGGACCTGTGCCACAGCGCGGGGGCGCTGCCGGTGGGGCTGGACGAGCACGGCGTGGACCTGGCGGTCGGCTGCACCTACAAGTACCTCAACGGCGGGCCGGGTTCGCCGGCCTACCTGTACGTGCGCCGCTCGCTGCAGGACCGCTTCGACTCGCCGCTGCCGGGGTGGAACTCGCACGCCGAGCCGTTCGGCATGCGACCCGAGTACGCGCCGGCGGACGGTGCGCTGCGCGGGCGTGTGGGCACGCCGGACATCCTGTCCATGCTGGCCCTCGAGGCGGCGCTGGACGTCTGGGACGGGGTGTCGATCCAGGCGGTCCGCGCCAAGTCGCTCGCGCTGACGGACTTCTTCCTGGAGTGCGTCGCGGAGTACGTGGGTGAGGGGCTCGTCGAGTCCATCACGCCGGTGGCGCACGCGGAGCGCGGCAGCCAGGTCGCGCTGCGGTGCGCGGACGCCGGTGACGTCATGAAGCGGCTGATCGAGCGGGGGGTGGTGGGCGACTACCGGGCTCCCGACGTCCTGCGCTTCGGTTTCACACCGCTGTACGTGGGGTTTGCGGATGTGGAGCGGGCGGCTCGGGGGGTGGCTGCGGTGCTTTAGCCTGCGGCGCCGCGGCGTGTTTCGGGTGCGGGTGCGTTGTGCCTGCGGCGCGGGGTGCGTTGTCGCTCTGCGGGTGCGTGGGGGCTGGTCGCCGTTGCCTGCGGCGCCTGTGCGGGTGCGTTGTGGCTGGTCGCCGTTGCCTGCGGCGCCTGTGCGGGTTCGTTGTGGCTGGTCGCGCCGTTCCCCGCGCCCCTTTCGTGCCTGCGGCGGCCCGTTGCTGTCCGGTGGGGGGTGCGGTCGCGCCTGCGGTCGGTGGTCACGGCGGGGCCGGGGTGGGGGGTGTCCGTCCTCGGTCCGGCCGGCCGTCACTCGGTACGGCGCCCTGTGCCGGTGCCGGACGCTGCGGGCGGACACCCC
>NZ_JBEZWX010000084.1:0-4998 GCF_040637635.1 Streptomyces sp. NPDC028635
GGGGTGTCCGTCCTCGGTCCGGCCGCCCGTCACTCGATACGGCGCCCTCCGCCGGTGCCGGCCGCTGCGGGCGGACACCCCCCACCCCGTCCCCTCCCCGCCGTCGGCGCCTGCGGCCCGTCCCACCAACGGTCCAGACAGACCGACGGCCACCGTCGCGCCCCTTCAGGGGCGCGGGGAACTGCGCGACCGGCCACGACGTGCCCGCACGGGCCGTCGCTCCGCCCGGGGCCGGGCACGGCCGCCCTGGGGCAGGCGGTCCGTCCGGACCCGGGGGCGACCGCAATCCCCTTAGGGGCGCGGGGAACTGCGCGACCGGCCACGACGTACCCGCACAGGCCCTCGCTCCGCCCGGGGCCGGGCACGTGCCGCCCGGGGGGGCAGGCGGTCCGTGGGGGCCGGGGGCGACCACAACCCCCTAAGGGGCGCGGGGAACTGCGCGACCAGCCACGACGTACCCGCACGGGCCCTCGCTCCGCCCGGGGGCCGCGCGCCGGCTAGCGGGACGACGGGTCCTGGGGGCCCCGGCCCGAGAGGACCTCGCCGTACGCCTGCATGAGGTCGGCCAGGCGCAGCGTGGCCAGGTCGTCGCGGGAGAGGGGGCCCGCGTAGGCCGACAGCCGTAGATCCCGGTACGCGCAGCTCTTCTCGTAGAGGGTGCGCAGAAAGCGGCCGTTGCCGAGTTCGTCGATCCAGCCCTGGTCGACCACGTGCCCGGCGATCGAACGCAGCTCGTCGAGGGCCTCCTCGTCCCACAGGTCGCCGTTCTCCGCGGCGAGGACCTTGCCGATCTCGGTGAGTTCCAGGGGGCGGTAGGAGGGGAAGTCCACGCGCGTGGTGAAGCGGGAGGACAGGCCGGGGTTCGCCGTGAGCAGGCGGTCCATGCCCTCCGGGTAGCCCGCGAGGATGACGACGAGGTGGTCGCGGTTGTCCTCCGCCCGCTTCAGCAGGACCTGGAGCGCCTCGTCGCCGTACGCGTCGCCCTTGCCGTAGCCGGAGTTGGAGAGGGAGTAGGCCTCGTCGACGAAGAGGACTCCGCCCAGGGCCGAGTCGATCAGTTCGTTGGCTTTCACGGCGGTCTGGCCCAGGTACTCGCCGACCAGGTCGGCGCGTTGCGCCTCGACCAGGTGGTCGCCGCCGAGCAGCCCCAGGGCGTAGAACACGCGGCCGAGGATGCGGGCCACGGTGGTCTTGCCGGTGCCCGAGGGGCCGGAGAAGACGAAGTGCCGCTTGGGCGGCTGGACCGGCAGGCCCTGGCCGGCGCGCAGCCGGGCCATGTTCAACTGTGCCGACAACGCCTTGACTTGGCGTTTCACGGGCTCCAGGCCCACCATGCGCTCCAGTTCGGCGAGCGCCTCCTCGAGTAACGCCGGGTCGGTCGGGCCGGCCGGCAGGTGCGTGGGTGCGGTCGCCTTCTCACGCACGACGGGGCTCGGCACCGACGGCACGGGGGGCAGGTCCAGGTCGGTCAGTCGCAGGTCGCGGCCCTCGGTGCCGAAGAGGGGGTCCAGGCCGTCGGGGCCGTCCGCGCCGTCCTGGCCGGTGCCGGTGAGGGTCACCGCGGCGAGGTCGGCCGGGTCGGTGGTGACGTCGTAGCCGTCGCCCTCGGCGATCGCCGCGAGCCGGGCCGAGGTGTCCATGAAGGCGGGGTCGACGCGGTGGACGGCTCGGTAGAGGGGGAGGGCCGCCGCGGAGCGGCCGGTCCCCTCGTGGGCGCGGGCCAGCCAGTAGCGCAACTCCTTGCGCTGCGGCTGCTCGCTGCGGCAGCGCATCAGGGCGGTGGACAGCAGCGGTTCGGCCTGGCCGTACATCTCGAGGCGGACCCTCGCCATGCCGCCGAACAGGCCCGCCTCGATGCCGAGGAGGGGGTCGTCGAGGAGGGGGTCGGTGTGGCGGACCAGTTCTTCCCAGTCCTTGACCAGATAGGCGCGGCAGGCGTGCAGGAAGCGGACCTGCGGGTCGGTGTCCACGGGGGGCAGGCCGGCGAGGGCGCGGTCCAGTTCCGGGACGTGGCGGCCGTCCAGCCAGTGCGAGGCGTGCGCGAGGAGGAGGTCGCGCGGGGTCTCCAGGACGGGCTGGACCCACCAGCCCAGCCAGTACCAGGAGTTGAGGGTGCGGCGGTGCCGGGCGCGCTGCTCGCCGAAGCGGTCCCGGTGGCGGTACATGCGCAGCAGGGCCGTGGTGGTGTCCACGCGCAGCGCGTGCAGGCCCAGCCAGGCGTCGGCCATGCCGGGATCGATCCGCACCGCGGTGCGGAACTCCTCCTCCGCCTGCGGGTAGCCGCCCATGGTGTAGGCGTCCACGCCTCGTAGCCAGGCGAGGTCGGCCGGGGCCTCGGGGCCCCGCGTGCCGAAGTCCATCACGTCCCCCACAAACCGTGCCCCCGCCGATGCCTTGGTTCGAACCGCTGTGCCGCGGACCGGAGTTGCAGGTGCGCGAAGCAGCGTCCGTAGGTCGCACCGAGGGCATCGTACCCATGGGTCGGTGGTCGGCCGTAGGGTGCGGCACAGGCCGTTCGGCGCGGTGGGGCGGAGGGGGCGCACGCGGGGTGGTCACCGAGCGTGAATGTCCGGCGCCTCACAGCGGCCGAGGGAGGCGGTGAGGGCAGAACGAAGCCCCCGGTCACGGGGGAACAACCAGGGGCTTCGCGTCGAAGGGGCGGCTTCGTTTGCCGCACATTGAGAACGTAAGTCCTGTACGGGCCCAGGGTCAAGCGGAGTTGGGGCACTTGGCCAACTCCCGCGCAAGGGTCTTCACGGGTTCACCACATCGCGGATGGTCCGTCACGGTGCGTGATGTCGTGGTCCTCGGCAGCAGTCGCTCCAGGCCCCGGCAGCACCTCGTATCCCGTCTCCAACTGGCGTACCAGGAGGTGCGCGTGAGGCCGGGAGGGGTCGGTGGCGAAGTGCCGTTGCTCCGCCTGGACCCATCCGGCCCAGAAGTCTCTCTGTTCCGCGCCGTCCCGCCGCCTGCCGCGCTCCCACGCCTCCTCTCGGGGCACGTCCAGCCACAGCAGGCGCGCGAGGTGCGGGCGCAGGGCACGACGGCCCGCGCCGACTCCCTCGATCAGCACGACCGGGGCGCCGGGGAGCGGCCGCGGCGCGCCGAAGCGGCGCTCGCGCCAGTCGTAGGGCGTGTAGTGGGCCGTCTCGCCGCGGCTGAACGGTTCGATCACCTGGCGGCGCAGCCGGTCCGTCCAGGCGAACAGTTCCTCGTGGCTGGCGATGTCGTCCAGGTGCAGGACCGGGGCGTCGTCCAGGGCCCGCGCCAGCCGGCCGGCGAACGTCGATTTGCCGGAGCCGGCGTGTCCGTCGACGCCGACCAGGCGCACGGGGCCGCAGGACGCGGGGAGCCGGCGCAGACGGGCGGCGAGCTGGTGCAGGGTGTCGGGCATCGTCCGGGTGGCCGTTCGGGGGCTGGAGCGGTGGCGGGGAGAGTGTACGGCGGCTGCCGCCCAGGTCATGCCAGGGGTATGGACCAATATTGGTGCCGCGGCATGCCCGCCGGGTGCTGGCCTGTGCCGTCCGCTGCGGTCATAGTGGGCCCCACTGCCGCACGGACCTGCCTGCCCCGACTCGCATCCCTGGGGGTCTCTTGCCCATGAGCAGAGCCGAACAGCCCTCCCGCAGAACCCTGCTGGCCGCCGCGCTCACCGCCGCGGTGGCCGGTGGCGCCGGCCCGGTCCTGGCCGCGGGCGGCGCGTCCGCCGCCGGTCGCGCCACTCCGGCCCGCCCCATCGACCACCGCTCCTGGACCACGTACACCGACTGGCGCGGCGGCACCGCCCACGGCACCCGGGCCGTCGCGGGTGCCCGTCCCGGCCTCGTCATCGGCGAGGCGGCCGGCACCACCGACTACACCGACCCGCACACCGGCACCACCGCCCGCTGGGAGTACGCCACCTGGACCTCCCCGGTCCACCGGCCGGCCGTCCCGGCCACCGAGGCCATCGCCTCGTGGAACGCCCGCACCCCCGCCGGCACCTGGATCCAGACCGAGCTGCAGGGCACCTACTCCGACGGCACCACGACGCCCTGGTACGTGATGGGCCGCTGGGCGGCCGGTGACCAGGACATCAGGCGCACCTCCGTCGACGGTCAGAAGGACGGCCGGAGCAGCATCTGGACCGACACCTTCTCGATCGACGACCCCGGCTCCGGCCTGCGGCTGGCCTCCTACCGGCTCCGGCTGACCCTGTACCGCCGCCCGGGGCTCACCGCCACGCCGACGGTGTGGCGGCTCGGCGCGATGGCCTCCGACATCCCCGACCGCTTCACGGTCCCCGCCTCCACCCCGGTCCTCGCCCGCGAACTGGCCGTCCCCCGCTACTCGCAGGAGATCCACAAGGGCCAGTACCCGGAGTACGACAACGGCGGCGAGGCCTGGTGCAGCCCCACCTCCTCGCAGATGATCATCGAGTACTGGGGCGGTCGGCTCACCCCCCAGCAGCTCGCCTGGGTGGATCCGTCGTACGCCGACCCGCAGGTCTGCCACGCGGCCCGGTACACCTACGACTACCAGTACGGCGGCTGTGGCAACTGGCCCTTCAACGCCGCCTACGCGGCCACCTTCCCGGACCTTCAGGGTGTGGTCACCCGGCTCGCCTCGCTGACCGAGCTGGAGACGCTGATCGCGGCCGGCATCCCGGCCATGACGTCCCAGTCCTTCCTGAAGACCGAGCTGACCGGCGCCGGTTACGGCACCTCGGGGCACCTGATGACGGTCATCGGCTTCACGGCTGACGGCGACGTGATCGCCAACGACCCGGCCTCACCGGACGACGCGGCGGTACGACGCGTCTACCTGCGCCGCGAGTTCGAGAACATCTGGCTGAGGACCAAGCGGTACAACGCCTCCGGCAAGGTCGCCTCCGGCACCGGAGGCGTCTGCTACCTGTACTTCCCGGCTCGCCCGACCCCGCGGCAGCGAGCCGCGCTCGCGGCGGTCGGCGTGCGCTGAGCGGCCTCCCGGCGGCCTCCGGGAGTCGCCCGGAGGCCC
>NZ_JBEZWX010000085.1:0-4935 GCF_040637635.1 Streptomyces sp. NPDC028635
CGCCATCGACCAGAAGGTCGACGGCGTCGCCATCACCTTGGCCAAGCCGGACGCCATGAGCCCGGCGGCGCACGCGACCCAGGGTGTCACGGCCGTCAAGGCCGCGCGGCACACTCCCCGCTGGCGTCAGAACCGCAGCACGCCCGCCATGCCCTCCGCGTCGCCCAGCGAGCCGTCGGGGACGAAGCGGACGTCCGCGCCGGTCTCCAGGCACTGCTCGACGATCTCGTCGACGATGTCCTCCCGGGCGTCGAGCTCACCGCCCGCGGCGGGTTCCAGATGGTCCCCGACGTCGCGGACCGTCACCTGGTAGTTCTCCTCGACGGCCAGCAGCCGCACCCGGGCCTCGCGGGCGCTGCGCCAGATCTCGTCGAGCCCCGCCGCGAACGCACGCCGTCCGCGGGCCGCTTCGAGTTCCTCGGCGACGGTGTCGGCCGTCCTGCGCTGCTGTTCGGCCACGACGGGCCGCACGGCCTGCCACACCGCCTCGGGGGAGGCGTGGGTGAGTCCGCCGTGGCGTATGTGCACCGCGCACTTGGCGACCGTGCCGACGTCGTCGAACAGGGACAGGGCGGCCTGGTCGCCGGTGACGTAGACCGGGCGGGAGTCCTGGCGCAGCACCTCCGTCATCGCCGTGTCGGCCTCGCGCAGGAACTGGCGGGTGCCCTCGTCGCGGAACGTGCTCGGCAGATCGCCGATGGGTTCCTGACGCTCGGCGTCGAAGTTGTCCCGGCTGCGGATCCGGGGGAAGCCGCCGGTGTGCTCCTCGGCCACCCGGTCGTGGCCGCCGCTCCACAGCGCGACGCGGTCGGCGGAGACCGACAGCACCCAGAACGGCCGGTCGGCCGCCTGGGCGGAGACCAGGTTGCGGGTCAGGAAGGTGTCCGACAGCACCACCCGCTCCGGCACGGAGCGGGCCAGCGACCACACCTGGTGCTCACCGGGGGCGGCGAAGATCACCAGCCCGTCCTCGGCGTGGGCGAGGTCCACCTCCGCCAGGGCCCGGTCGAGTTCGCGCGCGACATCGGCGCGCCGCTCCCGGCTGACGGCCGGATCGGCCTCGAGCCGGCGCTTGGCCTCGGCCACGACGTTGCGCAGCCGGACCCGGTCCTGGGAGTTGTCGGGTTCGCGGCGGTGCGTCGGCGTCAGCACGGACACCGCCGGATAGGGCCGCGGCCGGCGCAGTTCGGCGAGGGTTGCAGGGCTCAGTGCATGCTCCATGACAGCACCATAGGGCCGATTCACGTATCGGGCATTTGGGGTAACGATGGCTGGTGCGGCGGGGATCTTCCGGGCTCCACGCCGGTGACGCGCGCCCTGCGGACGGCTACGCTACCCGCGAGTAACCCACCGCTCCCAGGAGACGCCCATGCCGCAGCTCGAGGTCGACGGCGCGACACTGACCTACGACGACGAGGGCCCCCGCGACGGCGCGGCACCCCTGGTGTTCGTGCACGGGTGGACCGCCGACCGGCACCGCTGGGACCACCAGCTCGACCACTTCGCGCGGCGGCGCCGGGTGATCCGGCTCGACCTGCGCGGACACGGCGAGAGCAGCGGCGCGGGCGTGCGCACCGTCGCGGCGCTGGCCGACGACGTCCTCGCGCTGCTCGACCACCTCCAGGTCGAGCGGTGCGTCCTGGCCGGTCACTCCATGGGCGGGATGATCGCGCAGACCATCGCCCTGTCCCACCCCGCGCGCGTCGAGCGGCTCGTACTCGTGGGCACCATCGGCCGCATGACGTACAGCCGGGCCCGGGGCCTGCTGATGGCGGCGTCCACGCGCGTGCCGTACCGCCTCTTCATCGCCGCCAACATCCGGCGCGCCTTCGCGCCCGGGTACCCGCGCGAGGAGATCCGCCGGTACATCGCGGCGTCCGCCGCCGTCCCGCGCGAGGTCGTCATGACCCTCTACGGCGCCATGCGGGCCTTCGACGTCCTCGACCGCGTCGGCGAGATCCGCACCCCCACCCTGCTCGTCCACGGCACCCGTGACGTCCAGCTGCCGCTCGCGCAGATGCTGCGCATGGCCACCGCCTACCCGGACGCCGTGGTCCGGCTGATCGACGCCGGACACGAACTGCCGCTGGAGAAGCCGCGGGAACTGACCCGGGCGATCGACCGGTTCCTCACCGGCCAGGCCGCCTGAGGGCGGCGGTGAGCCGCGCGGAGGTCCCGCGGCGTCAGTCCTCCTCGTCCGGCCCGCACGAGCTGCCGCTCACCGGCAGCGATCCGTACAGCAGGAAGTCGTCGACCTTGCGGTGCACGCACTTGGACGATCCGTACCCCGTGTGGCCGTCACCGCGGTTGTCCAGGACCACCGCGGAGGACCCGAGGCGCTCGGCTGTCTCCTGCGTCCAGCGGTACGGCGTCGCCGGGTCGCCGCGCGTGCCCACCAGCAGGATCTTCGCCGTGTGCAGGTCCTTGACCTTCTCGCGGACGAAGTCGGTGCCCGGGGGACGGCCGTAGCACATCAGCACCTGCGTCAGGCGGAACCGGCCGAAGACGGGTGAGGCCTGCTCGTAGGCGGCACGCAGCCGGCCCAGGTCCGCGGTGATCCGGTCGGCGGAGGGGCGGTCGGGATCGTCGGCGCAGTTGATCGCCATCAGGGCCGCCGGAGGGTTGTCCAGCGGGACGTCCTCGGCGTCCGTCAGCCCGCCGCCCGGACGATCGCCCGGATCGCGGCGCACCACGGGCACCGGCGGTGCGAAGCCGCCGGACGCGAAGCCCATCACGCCGCTGGTGTCGCCGTCCTGGACCAGCTCGGCCAGCGCCCGCTCCAGCGAGGGCCACAACTCCTTGCTGTACAGCCCCTGCCCGATCGCGCCGACCAGGTCCTGGCCGGAGAACGGCTTGCCGAGACCGTTGCTCGGCACGGGGTCCCGGTCCATCGAGTGGACCAGCTTCACGACCTGCTCGCGAGCCGAGCGCGCGTCCTGTCCGAGCGGGCACGCGATGTCCTGCACACACCAGTCGACGAAGTCGTCGAGCGCGACCTGCTGCCCCTGCGCCCCCGCGATGCCCTGCTCGGCGAGGGGCTCGGTGAGCGTGTCCACGCCGTCCAGCACCACCCGGCCCACCTTGCCCGGGAACTCGGCCGCGTAGACCGCGCCGAGCCGGGTGCCGTAGGAGAAGCCGAGGTAGTTGAGCTTGCCGTCGCCGAGCGCCGCGCGCAGCACGTCGAGATCGCGGGCCGCGTCGACCGTGCCGATGTGCCGCAGCACCGGGCCCGAGTGCCGGGCGCAGGCCGCGGCGGCCTGGCGCAGCTGCTCCAGCGCGGCCCGCGGGTCGGCCAGTTCGTCCGGGGCCCCGGCCGCGGCGAACGCGTCGTCCTCCCCCTCGCCGCAGCTGACCGGTGAGGAGCGGCCGACGCCGCGGGGATCGAACGTCACCACGTCGTAGCCGTTCGTCAGCCCCATGAAGTCCTTGCCGCCTTCCGCGAGCTGGGGCACACCCGCACCGCCCGGCCCGCCGAAGTTGAGCACCACCGAGCCGCGCCGGTGACCCGTCGCACGGTAACGGGCCAGCGCCAGGTCGAGCTTGCCCGCCCGGGGGTGCGCGTAGTCGAGCGGGACGGTGATCTTCCCGCACTGCAGATCCCTGGGCATCCCGTCGCCCTGGCACCGGCCCCAGGTGATCTCCTGGTCGTAGAACCGGCTCAGGTCGGGCCCGGAACCGGCGTACGCCGCGGGCACCCCGGCACCCAGCAGGGCGAACCCGAGGGCTCCGGAGAGCACGCAGCGGCGTATCGCCGCGGACCGCGTCGACCGCTCGGACAGCATCCTTGCCTCCCAGGGCGCCCCGTCGCGGACCGGAAGCGGCGCCCTCGCTCACCATAAGCGGGCCGCGCACACCCCGCTCGTCCGTACCCTCGCCGTCCGCCCGCGCCCCGCCCGTGCGCGTGCGGATCCGCGCGGCGGCCCGCGCCGGGGTGACCGGGGAGCGCCCGGGATGTCACGGCCCGTGCGTCTTTACCGCTTGTTCGACAAACATGCCGCTCGATGGGGTGAAGAAACAATCAACGTCCGATACGCCCATAACCCGGGCCGCCGGGCCGCGTTCCAGTCGGTGCGGGCGAGTGCCCGCGTCCATGTCTGGAAGGCAGGGAACCTATGAAACGGGTTACCCGAAAGGGTCTGATCGCCGTCGCCGCCGCCTCGGGCGCGATGGCCCTGACGGGGGCCGCGTACGCCGACTCCGCGGCGGACGGCACGGCCGCCGGCTCACCCGGGCTGATCTCCGGCAACACCGTCCAGCTCCCGGTGCACGTCCCCGTGAACGTGTGCGGGAACACCGTGAGCGTGGCCGGTGTGCTGAACCCGGCGGCGGGCAACCGCTGCGCGAACACCTCCGACGGCGGCTCCTCCGCACCGGGCGCCGGCGGCTCCGGTCACGCCCGCTCGGGCGGTACCGCCCCGGGTGCCACGCGCTCCGGGGCCTCCGGCGGCGCGCGAGCCGACGGCGTCACGTCCGACTCGCCGGGGGTGCTGTCCGGCAACGGCATCCAGCTCCCCGTCGACCTGCCGGTGAACGTCACCGGCAACAGCGTGAACGTCGTCGGTATCGGCAACCCGGCCACTGGCAACACGTCCGTCAACCACTCCGGCGGCCACCCGGCTCCCGGTCCCGCCCGGCCCACGCCCCGTCCGGCCGCGCCCCCGAAGCGGCACCCCGCGCCGCACGTGCCGCAGCAGCAGGCCGTCGGCTCCCTCGCCCACACCGGCGCGGAGGGGGACCTGCCGGCCGCCATCGGCAGCGCGGCCCTCGTACTCGGCGGCGCCGCCCTCTACCGACGCTTCCGCCCGCAGACCGGACGCTGATCCCCGCCCCCCCAGTGGCCGCCGCTTCCGAGCAGCGGCGGCCATGGCCGGCGACGCTGTCCCCGTGGCAGAGCCCTGCGGCCGCGACCGCGTCCCTCACGACGGACGCGGTCGG
>NZ_JBEZWX010000086.1:0-3496 GCF_040637635.1 Streptomyces sp. NPDC028635
ATCAAGGGCCTCACCGCCGAAGTCGGCGCCTCCCTCACCAGCGGCGCCGCCATCTGCGAGATCACGGACTGACCGCAGGCACAACGAACAGCGAACAGCGAAGCGCCCGACGGACCGCGACACCGCGGCCGCCGGGCGCTCGTGCGTCAGGCCGGCGTCAGGCGGACCGGCACCGCCTGGTGACCGTTGCTGATGAGGGACGGGACCGGGCGCAGTTCACCGGCCGGCACCGCGAGGGCCAGGTCGGGGAAGCGGGCGAAGAGCTGCCGCAGCGCCTCCACGACTTCCAGACGGGCCAGCGGCGCACCGAGGCAGAAGTGCACGCCGTGACCGAAGGCGAGGTGCTCCTTGAGGGTGCGGGTGACGTCGAAGGTGTCGGCGTCGTCGCCGTGCCAGTCCGGGTGGCGGTTGGCGGCGCCGTAGGAGGCGACGATGGCCTCGCCCTGTGCGATCGTGACGCCGCCGGGCAGCTCGATGTCGGTGACGGCGTAGCGCAGCGGCAGGTGCTTGACGGCGGGTGAGTGCCGCAGGGTCTCCTCGACGACGTCCTCCCAGCCGACCTTGCCGGTGCGGACGAGGTCGAGCTGGTCGGGGTGGGTCAGCAGGGCGACGACGGCCTGGTCGATGACGTTGACGGTGGTCTCGTAGCCGGCGCTGATCATCAGCAGCAGCGTGTCACGCAGTTCCTCGGCGTTCAGGCCGCTGCCGTCGGTCTCCTCGTCGCGGGCCGCGATGAGCAGGGACGTCATGTCGTCGCCGGGGGTGGCGGTCTTCGCGGCGATCAGCTCGTCGAGGACGCCGTAGAGGGTGACGGTGTTGGCGTGGGACTCCTCCTGGGTGAGGGTGGTGTCGAAGACGCCGTCGACGAGCTGCCGGAAGCCGTCGCGCCGGTCCTCGGGGACACCCATCAGATGACCGATCACGGAGATGGGCAGCGGGTAGGCGAGGTGCTCGCGCAGGTCCACGACCTGTCCTGCGGGCCGGGCGGCGAGGGCGTCGATCAGCTCCGTGACCATGGCCTCGATCGCCGGGCGCAGTTCGGCGATGCGCCGGGCGCTGAAGGCGGGGGCCACCATGCGCCGCAGCCTGCGGTGGTCGGCGCCGTAGGCGGTGAACATGTTCTGGACGGCGACCCACAGGGCGAGCGGCCAGGTGGTGACCTGCTCTGCGAACTCGGGCCAGTGCGCGCGTGCGTCCTTGGACACCGCGGGGCTGGTCAGGAGCTGCTTGAGGAGGGCGGGGTCGGTGACGGCCCAGGCCTGGACGCCGAGGATGTCCACGCGTGCGGCCGGGCCCCGCTCGCGCAGGGTCCGGTGCTCCTCGTGGGCGGTGGCGCCGGTCGGGTCGAGAACGAGCGGGGGGTGCTGGGACATGGCGGTCTCCTGGAGGAAGAGGGCTGGCTCAGACGACGGCGGGGAAGCGGACGGGCAGGGCTTCCAGGGCGCGGTGGAACGGGCCGGGGCGCCAGGCGAGTGCGGACTCGGGGCAGGCCAGGTCGATCTCCGGCAGGGCGTCCAGCAGGCAGCTGATGGCCGTCTCGGCGATGAGGTAGGCGTGGGTCCTGGCCGGGCAGGTGTGCGGGCCGATGCTCCACGACAGATGGGCGCGGTTGCCGGCCAGTTGGGCGGCCGTGAGGCCGGCGGTGACGGCCGGGTCGTTGTTGCAGGCGGCCATCGAGATGACGACGGGCTGGTGGGCGGGGAGCAGCACGCCCTCGACGTCGATCGGGTACGGCGGATAGCTGATGCAGTAGTTGGCCATCGGCGGGTCGGTGTACAGGACGGTGTCGAGGGCGTCGCGGACGGGCTGGCCGGCGTGCAGGCCGGCGGAGAACTGCTCGTCGGTGAGGATCCTGAGCACGGTGTTGCTGATCAGGTTGGTCAGCGGTTCGATGCCCGCGCCGTACAGCGTGACGAGCTGGTGGGCCATCTCGACGTCGTCCAGGCGGGCGGAGTGCGCGATCAGCCGGGAGGTGATGTCGTCGCCGGGCTGCCGGCGCCGCAGGGCGACGAGGTCGCCGACGGCCCGGCCGAGGATCTCGTTGCCCCGGGCGGCCGTCTCGGCCTCCGACTCGAAGATCTTGGCCATGCCGTCGGCGATGCGCCGGCCGATCTCGTCGGGGCAGCCGAGCAGCGCGCTCAGGACGCGGAAGGCGATGGGCCAGGAGTACTGGGTGAGCAGGTCGGCGTGGCCGAGGGCGCGGAACTCGCCGATGGCCGTCTCGGCGACCTGCTCCACCAGGGCGCGCAGGGCGTGCTGGTCGACGGCCTGGATGCTCGCGGTGTTGGCGGCGCGGTAGCGGGTGTGTTCGGCGCCGGACGAGCGCAGCGCGTTGGGGCGCCACTCCATCATCGGCTTCACCGGGCAGGTCTCGGGGATCGACTGCTGCCAGATCCGCGGGTCGGCGGGGAAGTGCAGCGGGTCGTTGAGGATGCGCCGGGCCTGGTGGAAGCCGATGACCAGGGTCGCGGGGACGCCGGGCGCGAGGTCGACGGGGACCAGCGGCCCGATGTCGCGGCGCATGCGCTCGTAGGCCGCGTGCGGGTCGTGGGCGAACTCGGCGTCGTAGAGGGCGATCCGCGTCGCGGGGCTCGCGCTGCCGGGGGCGTGGGTCGTCATGAACGGGGCTCCACCAGGGGGGCTAAGGCCTGACGGGTGGTCAGGTACTCGAGGAGGGTGATGAGCGCGTACACGCAGGAGCGGCGGTCACGCGCGTCGCACTCGGTGAGCGGTGTGTCGTCGTCCAGGGCGAGCGCCTCCCGGATCTCGTGCAGGGGGTAGCGGGGCGCGTCGGGGAAGACGTTGATCACGACGGCGTACGGCGTGTCCTGGTCCTCCAGCAGGCCCAGCACCTCGTGGCAGCCGTCGAGGTCGCGGGTGTCGGCGAGGACCACCGCGCCCAGCGCGCCTTCGGTCAGCCCCTGCCACAGGGGGCGGAAGCGGGTCTGGCCGGGGGTGCCGAAGAGGTAGAGGGCCAGGCGGTCGCCGAGCAGATGGATGCGGCCGAAGTCCATGGCGACGGTGGTGGACGTCTTGTGGGGCTTGCCGGCCAGGTCGTCCACGCCGACGCTCGCCTCGGTGATCGGCTCCTCCATGCGCAGCGGGGCCACCTCGGAGACGCTGCCGACGAAGGTGGTCTTGCCGACGCCGAACGCGCCGGCGACGACGATCTTCGCCGACCGGGTGACGCCGGGGGCGAGGTAGGACACGGCGGGCCGGTCAGACGAGTTCACGGAGTCCACGCAGCACCTCCTGCAGCAGGTCGGATCCGGGCCGGTTCTCCTCGGCGGACGCCGGCGCGGTGAGATGGCCGCTGTCCATGAGCGCGGAGACGATGATCCGCACCGTGGACGGCGGCAGTTCCAGGGCGGCGGCGACGTCCGCGACGGCCAGTCCGCCGCGCCCGCCGGCGAACAGGCGCATCATCATGAGCCGCAGCCAGGTGCCGTACGGCGGCATCCAGCTGACCTGCGGCATCTGTGTGCTCGGCGTGGGC
>NZ_JBEZWX010000087.1:0-3400 GCF_040637635.1 Streptomyces sp. NPDC028635
GCCCGCCTCATCCGCGAGTACGAGGACGCCCTCCTCAACCCCTACATCGCCGCCGAACGCGGCTACATCGACGCCGTGATCAAACCCTCCGACACTCGCCGCCACATCGTCCGCGGCCTGCGTCAACTGCGCACCAAGCGGGAATCCCTGCCCCCGAAGAAGCACGGCAACATCCCCCTCTAGGCCCGCTGGGAGCCGTCATGAACATCAAGGTCGTCCGGGGCAACCCGACCCCCGAGGAGCTGGCCGCCGCACTGGCGGTGGTCCGCGCCCGCGCCGCGGCGGCGGCCGCCACGCCGCCCGGCGCGCCTTCGCCGCGTGACTCCTGGGCCGACCCGGCCCGCCTGGCCGGCCGGCGGGTGCCGCAGCCCGGCCCGACGTCGTGGTCGCGCACCTACTGGCCGGCCTGACCCTCGTCTCACAGCACGCCCGCGGCGGCTTCGGCCATCACCACGTATCCCGCGTCGTTCGGGTGCAGGTGATCGCCGAAGTCGTACGCCGGGCGCAGCCGGTCCCCGTCCTGGGGGTCGGCCAGCGCGCGGTGCAGGTCGGCCACCGCGTCGTACTCCCCCGAGGTGCGGATCCATTCGTTCAGTGCGTGGCCGGTCTTGGCCGCGCGTTCGCCCCAGTGGTCGGATCCGCCGAAGGGCAGCAGGGTCGCGCCGACGACCCTCCGCAGTCCGGCCTCGCGGGCCTGGCGGATCAACCGGCGGTGTCCCTCGATCAGTTCGGCGGACGTGACGACCGGGGCCGGCTTGTAGGTGGGCTGCTCGTCCGTCTCGCTGAAGCCGATGTCGTTCAGGCCGATCAGGACGACCAGCGTGTCCACGCCGGGGTGGGCGAGGACGTCCCGGGCCAGCCGGTGGACGGCCCTCTCGCCGTACCAGGAAGAGTCGTTGAGCAGCAGGTTGCCGCCGATGCCCGCGTTCAGGACGGGCCGTCCGGTGCGCGCGGCGAGCGCGTCCGGCCAGCGGCGGTCGGCGCCGGGGGTGGAGCCGAAGCCGTCGGTGATCGAGTCGCCGAGCAGGGCGATGCCGTCGCTGCGGCCGGCGTCGGTCTCCACGGCGGACAGTACGTACCAGGACTCGGTGACCTCGGGGAACGCCGTGCCGTCGGCTGCTGTGAGCAGGTCGCCCGGGCCCCGGTAGCTGGGCGTGAAGGCCTGCGCGTGGAAGGTCGCGGGCCCGGTCGCCCGATCGAAGTGGAGGGTGACCGTCAGCGACTCCCCCGCCGCGAGGGTCAGCTCGGCCGGGTCGCTGACGACCTGACCGCGCGCCGGGATGTCGGCGGCGTGCGCTCCGCCGAAGGTGAGCCGGCGCATGGAGTCCGGCTCGATCGAGGCCCCGTGCGCCGCCCGCGCGACGGACGCGCCCGCGATACGCAGCGGGGAGGTGCCGTAGGTGTGCGAGAGCCGGACGCGGACGCGGCCGCCGCCCGCGCTCAGGCGGACGACCTGGCGCAGCGACTGGCGCCAGAAGCCCTCGCGTGACCAGTTCGGGGTGAAGCCCTCGGTGGGCTGCTGGGGTGACGCGGTCCAGGCAGCGGTGAACATGACGCCTCCAAACGGAACGATGGTCCCTTTTACTAATGGGACTGTAGCACCGTTAACTGAAGATGAGTATGCGTACTCAGGCGACCTGCGCGGACGTCGCCGGACGATGGAAGGCATGCTGTGGTCCGACCCCGAGAACGAGCCGCCGGAAGAACTGCGGGAGATGCAGGAGAAACTGCGGCGGCTCGGCGTTCTCATGGCGCTGGCCATGGTGCTCGCGATGATCGTGATCGGGGTGAGGTGAGCGCACACCGGCGACGAGACCGGTGACGACATCCGTGACGCGCCCGCGGCTACGCTGACCGCATGACAGATCAGCCGCGCCGCCGACTCGTGCTCGCCTCCCAGTCACCCGCCCGGCTCGGACTGCTCCGGCAGGCCGGACTCGCCCCCGAGGTGATCGTCAGCGGCGTCGACGAGGACGCCGTGACCGCCCCCACCCCCGCCGAACTGGCCCTCGCCCTCGCCGAGGCCAAGGCCTCCGTGGTCGCCGCCAGGCCCGAGGTCCAGGGCGCGCTGGTGATCGGCTGCGACTCGGTCCTGGAGCTGGACGGCCAGGCGCTGGGCAAGCCCGCGGACGCCGAGGAGGCCACGGCCCGCTGGAAGGCGATGCGCGGCCGGACCGGGACCCTCCAGACGGGCCACTGCGTCTGGGACACGCAGGCGAAGCGGTACGTCTCCGCCACCGCGTCCACCGTCGTCCGCTTCGGCGAGCCGACGGACGAGGAGATCGCCGCGTACGTCGCCTCCGGGGAGCCGCTCTACGTCGCCGGCGCCTTCACCCTGGACGGGCGTTCCGCGCCGTTCATCGACGGCATCGAGGGCGACCACGGCAACGTCATCGGCATCAGCCTGCCGCTGGTGCGCCGCCTGCTGGCGGAACTGGGCGTCGGCATCACGGAGTTGTGGGCGCCGCCGGAGGAGTGACCGGCGAGCCGTCACCCGCGTCGTCGCCCCCGGCTTCCTCGCCGGGGGCCGGCTCGGCGTCGTACGTGACCAGGAGCAGCACGATCAGGCCGAGCACGACCATCATGAACGCGAACGCGCCGAAGCCCACCAGCCCCCACACGAACGCGCCCAGCAGCCCGTGCACCACGGCGGCGCTGACCAGCACGATGCGGCCGAACCCGGCGGGGGCCCGGTTGCGCACGGCGACGAGCAGGGCGACCACCCCGCACAGCAGGAAGTAGAGCCCGAAGACGACGCCGCCGATCTTCGAGGACGTCGCCATGACGTCCGGATCCAGACCGGCCAGGGACATGTGCTGCCTGTCGACGACATGACCGAGGAACCAGTTGAACCCGGCCACCCCGAAAGCCTCGAAGAAGAGCACGAGCGCCACCACCCATGCCACCGGCCTGCGCACCACGGTCGCCCACCCACCTTCGAGCGCGACTCGATCCGGCCGCGCCACTGTTACCCCGAGTACGTGCGATACATCGCGAACGCTACTAACCGGTAAACCCAGGGACAAGGGTCCTGCGCATGCCAACGAATCATTGGGCCATTCGTAGGGACTCCACAAAGAATCGGAGTGTTGCGCGGCACGCTCTCACAGAGACCTTGACCACAGATGGGGGCTAGGGTTTGCCGGAGGAGTCCTGCGTATAGCGGTGGGACAAGGGATTTCGCGGGTCGAGCGAGCCTCGAATCACGCTCCGTGTGGGCAAGCTCACCATTGGGGACGGGTCGAAGTGTCGTGTCGGCAGTCCCTAAACTCGG
The DNA here is from genome assembly GCF_040637635.1 of Streptomyces sp. NPDC028635. Taxonomy (NCBI): domain Bacteria; kingdom Bacillati; phylum Actinomycetota; class Actinomycetes; order Kitasatosporales; family Streptomycetaceae; genus Streptomyces; species Streptomyces sp. NPDC028635. Next base: position 3,275 of record NZ_JBEZWX010000087.1, read on the forward strand.
CTTGTTTCAAGGAGGGAGCCTCAATCGTGCGCAAGGTGCTCATCGCCAACCGTGGCGAAATCGCTGTCCGCGTGGCCCGGGCCTGCCGGGACGCGGGGATCGCGAGCGTGGCCGTCTACGCCGACC
>NZ_JBEZWX010000088.1:0-3020 GCF_040637635.1 Streptomyces sp. NPDC028635
ATCCGCCTGGTTCACACGGGAGTAGACCGCCGCCGTGTCCGCGCCGCATCGTTTTCTCAGCCCCTTCGTGCGCACGCGCACCAGGCTGGCTGTCACCCTCGGCCTCGTACTGGCCGCTCTGACCGCAGCCCTGTTGCCCTGGTGGCAACCCGACGAAGCCTCACCACCCGAGGCCGGCAAGGCCACCGACGCACGGCCCGCCTCGACCGGCCCGCGTGACGAGAAGGCCGCCCAGGCCGAGGCCAGGCGGACCCGCAAGCAGGTCCTGATCGACACCGCGACCACCGCGACCTCGCAGACCTGGGCGCTGCCCGACGGCAAGCTGCGCACGCGGATGACCGCGACGCCGGCCCGGGCGAAGACCGCGAACGGTGTGTGGGCCGCGATCGACAACCGGCTGCGCCGGGTGAAGAACGCCCCGCGCAACCTCGGCGTCCAGCCCGTCAACGCCGCCCAGCCGGTCCGCTTCTCCAGCGGCACCAAGGCCGCACACGCCGACCGCTCCTTCGCCCGCGCGCCCCTTGCGGAAGCCCAGGACTCGGTGCTGGCCGAGGTCGACATCAACGGCCACACCGTCGCCTACACCTGGCCCGGCGCCCTGCCCGAGCCGGTCCTGGACGGCCCGCGCGCCCTGTACTCCGAGGTCCTTCCCGGCGTCGACCTGCTCCTGGTCGCCCGCGAGGAGGGCGGCTTCGCCCAGCTGCTGATCGTGAAGAACAAGGAGGCCGCGCAGTCCAAGGCGCTGGCCACCCTCTCCTACGGCCTGCGCTCGGCCACGGCCGTCTTCCAGCACGACGCCGCCACCGGCCGCATCCTCGTCCAGGACAAGGCGGGCAAGGAACTCGGCTCGGTCCCCACCCCGTTCGCGTGGGACTCCAACGGCCGCGACCCCGAGCTCGATGAGGGCAAGGGCACCCCCCACACTTCGACCGCCACGTCCGCGGATGTGCTGAAGCTGTCGGGGCTGTCGGGTATCGAGCCCGGCGCCCACAGCGCCCCCATGCCCGTGAAGCTGGACGGTGACGGCACCGGCAGCACGCGTCTCGACCTGAACGCGGCAGGCACGGGCCTGTTCACGAAGGCGGACACGAAGTACCCGGTCTTCGTCGACCCCACCCTGAACAGTGGCTGGCTGGCCTGGACCGTGGCCTACAAGCCGTATCCGAACTCCAGCTTCTGGAACGGCACCAACTTCTCCTCCGGCACCTCCGACGCCCGCGTCGGCTACGAGAGTGAGACCGGTGGCACCGCCCGCTCGTTCTGGCGGATGAACTACAGCACCAGCCTGAAGGGCGCCACGATCTCCTCGGCGACCTTCAAGGTCCTCAACAACCACTCCTGGTCCTGCACCACCCGGGAGTTCCAGTTCGCGATCACCGGGGCGATCTCCTCCGGCACGACGTGGAACAAGCAGCCGAGCTGGTCGACCGTGCAGCAGAAGAAGTCCTTCGCACACGGCTGGTCCTCCACCTCCTGCCCCGACGACTACGAGGACTTCAACGTCAAGGACGCCGCGCAGAAGGGCGCGGACGGCGGCTGGTCGAACATCACCTTCGGCATCCGCGCCACCAGCGAGTCCGACGTGCAGACCTGGCGCAAGTTCAAGGCCACCTCCGCCACCATGGAGGTCGTCTACAACCGGCCGCCCTCCGAGCCCACCGCCGGCAAGACCACCCCCGGCGGCAACTGCTCCATCGGCGGCTCCGGCCCCACCGTCGGCAAGACCAACATCGTGCTGTCCGCCAACGCCAAGGACCCCGACGGCAACCTGAGCAAGCTCCGCTTCCGCTTCTGGAAGACCGGCGGCACGGTCCCGGCCGGCACTCTGGTCACGCCGAACTCCTCCGGCACCGCCACCCTCACCATCCCGGCCACGTTCCCGCTGGAGGACAAGGCCACCTACTCCTGGGACGTACGCGCCGAAGACTCCGGCTCCCCCGCCCTGGTCTCCTCCTACTACCCGCCCGGCACCGACCCCTGCCGTCTCAACGTCGACGCCAGCGCCCCGCCCCAGCCCACCATCGACAGTGACGTCTTCCCCGAAGCCACCCCCGACGGGCAGACCTGGTCCACGGTGAAGTTCGGCGGCAAGGGCGCCGTCACCTTCACCTCGCCCGGCGCGGCGAAGTTCCGCTGGTCCATCGAGGGCAACAACCCCGTCGACGTGGCCGCCGCGAACGACACCGCCACCGTCAGCGCGCTGGCACCCGCCCACGCCGGGCCCAACACACTCCAGGTGTATGCCTACGACGCCTCCGGCAACGCCAGCAAGCGCACCGACTACACCTTCTACGTGCCGCCGCGCGACACCGCCGACGGCCCCATGGACGCCACCGGTGACGCCAAGCCGGACCTGGTGATCGTCGACGCCAACGGCAACCTGCGAAACTGCGTCGGCGGCGACGACGGCGACCTCTACAACTGCCTGGTCGCCTCCTACGACGCCGACAAGAAGACCGACCCGGCCGGCTACTGGTACGACGCCGCCACCGGCAAGGCCGCCCTGATCACGCACTACCAGGACACCTACCCCGGCGACGGCTCCACCGACCTGTTCGCCGTCGCCCCCGACGGCCACTTCTACCTCTACCCCGGCGACGGCTACGGCAGCTTCGACGTCAGCCGGCGCCTCGAAGTCCGCCTCCCCTCCAACGCCCCCGCACCCTCCACCTGGACACAGATCAAGGCCGTCGGCGACATCACCGGCGACAAACTCCCCGACCTCGTCCTGCGCGCCGGCCCCGCCTTCTGGACCCTGTCCGGCTACACCGGCGCCACCTTCCAGACCGCCACCCTCATGGAAGGCACCGCCTGGGCCCGCCGCGAGATCGTCAACGTCGCCGACATCAACGGCGACAACACCCCCGACCTGCTCTGGCGCAACCTCGACAACGGCAACATGTACCAGCGTGACGGCAAGCCCGGCACCGTCACCGGCAGCACCGACCTCGAATCCCTCAAGGTCGCCGCCAACAGCCTCACCGGCAAGGACGAGGCCTACGGCACCAACTGGACCGACG
>NZ_JBEZWX010000089.1:0-2469 GCF_040637635.1 Streptomyces sp. NPDC028635
TCCGACGCTCCCACGGCTTGTAGGCACACGGTTTCAGGTACTATTTCACTCCCCTCCCGGGGTACTTTTCACCATTCCCTCACGGTACTATCCGCTATCGGTCACCAGGGAATATTTAGGCTTAGCGGGTGGTCCCGCCAGATTCACACGGGATTTCTCGGGCCCCGTGCTACTTGGGTGTCTCTCAAACGAGCCGCTGACGTTTCGACTACGGGGGTCTTACCCTCTACGCCGGACCTTTCGCATGTCCTTCGCCTACATCAACGGTTTCTGACTCGTCTCACAGCCGGCAGACTGTGAAAGAGAGATCCCACAACCCCGCATGCGCAACCCCTGCCGGGTCTCACACGCATACGGTTTGGCCTCATCCGGTTTCGCTCGCCACTACTCCCGGAATCACGGTTGTTTTCTCTTCCTGAGGGTACTGAGATGTTTCACTTCCCCTCGTTCCCTCCACACTGCCTATGTGTTCAGCAGTGGGTGACAGCCCATGACGACTGCCGGGTTTCCCCATTCGGAAACCCCCGGATCAAAGCCTGGTTGACGACTCCCCGGGGACTATCGCGGCCTCCCACGTCCTTCATCGGTTCCTGGTGCCAAGGCATCCACCGTGCGCCCTTAAAAACTTGGCCACAGATGCTCGCGTCCACTGTGCAGTTCTCAAACAACGACCAGCCACCCATCACCCCGAACCAACCGGTTCGAGTGCACTGGGGCCGGCACTGAGGGATAAAACCGCACCCTCAGATACCCAACAGCGTGCCCGGCCAGGTCCCGTCCGATGATCATGCGTTCCACGCTCTTACGAGCAGTACTGGCAGCCACCGACCCGAGGGCCTGACCGAATAGTCAACGTTCCACCCATGAGCAACCAGCATCAGACATTCGCTGATGTACTGGCCTCTGACCGAGCGGACTCGGTAAGAAGTGCTCCTTAGAAAGGAGGTGATCCAGCCGCACCTTCCGGTACGGCTACCTTGTTACGACTTCGTCCCAATCGCCAGTCCCACCTTCGACAGCTCCCTCCCACAAGGGGTTGGGCCACCGGCTTCGGGTGTTACCGACTTTCGTGACGTGACGGGCGGTGTGTACAAGGCCCGGGAACGTATTCACCGCAGCAATGCTGATCTGCGATTACTAGCGACTCCGACTTCATGGGGTCGAGTTGCAGACCCCAATCCGAACTGAGACCGGCTTTTTGAGATTCGCTCCACCTCACGGTATCGCAGCTCATTGTACCGGCCATTGTAGCACGTGTGCAGCCCAAGACATAAGGGGCATGATGACTTGACGTCGTCCCCACCTTCCTCCGAGTTGACCCCGGCGGTCTCCTGTGAGTCCCCATCACCCCGAAGGGCATGCTGGCAACACAGAACAAGGGTTGCGCTCGTTGCGGGACTTAACCCAACATCTCACGACACGAGCTGACGACAGCCATGCACCACCTGTACACCGACCACAAGGGGGGCACTATCTCTAATGCTTTCCGGTGTATGTCAAGCCTTGGTAAGGTTCTTCGCGTTGCGTCGAATTAAGCCACATGCTCCGCCGCTTGTGCGGGCCCCCGTCAATTCCTTTGAGTTTTAGCCTTGCGGCCGTACTCCCCAGGCGGGGAACTTAATGCGTTAGCTGCGGCACCGACGACGTGGAATGTCGCCAACACCTAGTTCCCACCGTTTACGGCGTGGACTACCAGGGTATCTAATCCTGTTCGCTCCCCACGCTTTCGCTCCTCAGCGTCAGTAATGGCCCAGAGATCCGCCTTCGCCACCGGTGTTCCTCCTGATATCTGCGCATTTCACCGCTACACCAGGAATTCCGATCTCCCCTACCACACTCTAGCTAGCCCGTATCGACTGCAGACCCGAGGTTAAGCCTCGGGCTTTCACAATCGACGTGACAAGCCGCCTACGAGCTCTTTACGCCCAATAATTCCGGACAACGCTTGCGCCCTACGTATTACCGCGGCTGCTGGCACGTAGTTAGCCGGCGCTTCTTCTGCAGGTACCGTCACTTTCGCTTCTTCCCTGCTGAAAGAGGTTTACAACCCGAAGGCCGTCATCCCTCACGCGGCGTCGCTGCATCAGGCTTTCGCCCATTGTGCAATATTCCCCACTGCTGCCTCCCGTAGGAGTCTGGGCCGTGTCTCAGTCCCAGTGTGGCCGGTCGCCCTCTCAGGCCGGCTACCCGTCGTCGCCTTGGTGAGCCGTTACCTCACCAACAAGCTGATAGGCCGCGGGCTCATCCTTCACCGCCGGAGCTTTCCAGCCCCCAAGATGCCTTGGGAACTCGTATCCGGTATTAGACCCCGTTTCCAGGGCTTGTCCCAGAGTGAAGGGCAGATTGCCCACGTGTTACTCACCCGTTCGCCACTAATCCCCACCGAAGTGGTTCATCGTTCGACTTGCATGTGTTAAGCACGCCGCCAGCGTTCGTCCTGAGCCAGGATCAAACTCTCCGTGAATGTTT
>NZ_JBEZWX010000090.1:0-1649 GCF_040637635.1 Streptomyces sp. NPDC028635
TGACAGCCAGCCTGGTGCGCGTGCGCACGAAGGGGCTGAGAAAACGATGCGGCGCGGACACGGCGGCGGTCTACTCCCGTGTGAACCAGGCGGATACGGACAGCACGAACGGCCCCGGTCGGGCAGGCCGCGGGGCAGAGTCGCGCACACGATCACACGTTCGGCACAGCCAGTCCATGTATGAGGAATTTATGAAGTTGTGACGAATGGATGGGGAGCACGTGACTCCGCTTTGACCATGCCGTAAGTGCGGCTTTTGATCACCTGAAGTGCGCTCATAGGTGTGGGTGATCATGATCTTGTCGACTTATCCATGTAGGTGACCAAGAGTCAGGTCTCGTCCCGTGTCGCAGATCACAGCATCGACGGGAACTGTTCCGAATCGATGTTGAATCCTGTGGCGGCCATGACAGAGGGTGCGAATTCCATCTGTCGTTTTTCTTGCATGCCTTGGTGGGGTCGACGCGTATGCGCGCTCAAAGTCCACCGTCATGGCTGGGGCGTTGGCGCCCGGCGATGACGGAGTCACAACGACGGCGCCGCCGGCAAAGCCGCGCGGCGACCGTCCTTTTGTTGTCCACGGCCTTGTTGGTGAGCAGTCTCGGTACCGAGGCCTGGGCGATACCCGGCCCCGGTATGAACCGGGAGGAGGTCAAGCTCCCCGATCTCCCCAAGCCGACCGCGCTGGACGCGGACGAGGAAGCGGAGAAGAACCTCACCACGGCGCCCGAGGTGCCCATCGATCCGTATGCGCCGACGGCGGTCACGCCGTGGGCGGCGGACACCGGTGTCGCCACCCTGAAGCCGGATGCCACGCCGGGGACGACGGTCCCGGTCGATGACCTGCCGATCGCTGTCGGGGTGCCCGCGGGTACGGATCCGGCGGCGATCGACGGCACGTGGAAGGTCGATCTGGCGGCGCCGACGGCGTCGCAGGACGCGAACGTGTCCGGCATGATCATGAAGGTCACGCCGCCGGCGGACGCGGACCCGACCGCGCAGGTCTCCATCGCCGTCGACACGACGAGCTTCGCGGACCTGTACGGTCCGCAGGCCGCCGACCGCTTCGGTCTGGTCCTGCTGCCCAACTGTGTGATGGACGCTCCCGACACGGGTGACTGCGCCAGCGACGCGGGTACGACGACCATGTCCGGCAAGACGGACAAGCAGCCGGAGCGGTTGCGTTCCTCGGTGAAGGTCGTCGCCGCCGACAAGGCGCCGACGAAGACCAAGGCTGCGAAGAAGGCGTCCAAGCGGAAGATCCTGACCGGTTCCGTTCCGGTCCGCGACCTGCTGGGCGGCGACGCCGGTGTCACGCAGTCCGGAGCGCGCACGGCTGCCTACCGCAGCGGTGACGTCCTGCCGGTCGTCGACGCTTCGGGCCCGCAGGTGATCGGCGCGATGGACACCGGGGCTTCGGCTTCCGGTGACTTCACCGCGTCTCCGCTGCTGTCGTCGGGTGCGTGGGCGGCCGGCTCGTCGTCGGGTGCGTTCACGTACTCGTATGACGTGCAGGTGCCGGAGACGGCCGGCGGTCTGATGCCGAAGATTTCCCTCGGGTACTCGTCGCAGTCGGTGGACGGCCGGACGTCGGCGACGAACAACCAGGCGTCGTGGATCGGTGACGGCTGGGACTACAACCCCGGCTC
>NZ_JBEZWX010000091.1:0-1622 GCF_040637635.1 Streptomyces sp. NPDC028635
TGACAGCCAGCCTGGTGCGCGTGCGCACGAAGGGGCTGAGAAAACGATGCGGCGCGGACACGGCGGCGGTCTACTCCCGTGTGAACCAGGCGGATGGGCATGGGCGCGGCACACGATCACACGTTCGGCACAGCCAGTCCACGTATGAAGAATTTATGAAGTTGTGACGATCGCATGGGACGGCCTGGGGCATTACTTGACGATGCCTCATGTGCGGCTTTTGGTCGCCTCGAGTGTGGCTGTATCGACGACTTTCACCTTTTTGTCGACTTGTCCCTCAAAGCTGACGTCACGTCAACTCTCGTCCCGTGTCGCAGATCACTTCAACTACGGGAACCTGCGCGGATCGTTGTTGAAGCGTGTGGGGGTCATGACAGAGGGTGCGGATTCCATCTGTCGTTTTTCTTGCATGCCTTGGTGGGGTCGACGCGTATGCGCGCTGATAGTCCACCGTCGTGGCTGGGGCGTTGGCGCCCGGCGATGACGGAGTCACAACGACGGCGCCGCCGGCAAAGCCGCGCGGCGACCGTCCTTTTGTTGTCCACGGCCTTGTTGGTGAGCAGTCTCGGTACCGAGGCCTGGGCGATACCCGGTCCCGGTATGAACCGGGAGGAGGTCAAGCTCCCCGATCTCCCCAAGCCGACCGCGCTGGACGCGGACGAGGAAGCGGAGAAGAACCTCACCACGGCGCCCGAGGTGCCCATCGATCCGTATGCGCCGACGGCGGTCACGCCGTGGGCGGCGGACACCGGTGTCGCCACCCTCGCGGCGGACGCGACGCCGGGGACCACGGTCCCGGTCGACGACCTGCCGATCGCTGTCGGGGTGCCCGCGGGTACGGACCCGGCGGCGATCGACGGCACGTGGAAGGTCGATCTGGCGGCGCCGACGGCGTCGCAGGACGCGAACGTGTCCGGCATGATCATGAAGGTCACGCCGCCGGCGGACGCGGATCCGACCGCGCAGGTCTCCATCGCCGTCGACACGACGAGCTTCGCGGACCTGTACGGTCCGCAGGCCGCCGACCGCTTCGGTCTGGTCCTGCTGCCGAACTGTGTGATGGACGCTCCCGACACGGGTGACTGCGCCACCGACGCGGGTACGACCACCATGTCCGGCAAGACGGACAAGCAGCCGGAGCGGTTGCGTTCCTCGGTGAAGGTCGTCGCCGCCGACAAGGCGCCGACGAAGACCAAGGCTGCCGCAAAGGCCAAGCACCGCAAGATCCTGACCGGTTCCGTTCCGGTCGGGGATCTCCTCGGCGGCAACGCCGGGACGACGACCGCGTCGAAGACGTCGGCTCGTACCGCGTCGTACAAGAGCACCGACGTGCTGCCGGTCGTCGACGCCTCGGGTCCCCAGGTGATCGGCGCGATGGACACCGGAGCGTCCGCGTCGGGTGACTTCACCGCGAGCCCGCTGCTCTCCTCCGGCTCCTGGGCTGCGGGTTCTTCTTCCGGTGCGTTCACGTACTCGTATGACGTGCAGGTGCCGGAGACCGCCGGCGGTCTGATGCCGAAGATCTCTCTCGGGTACTCGTCGCAGTCGGTGGACGGCCGGACGTCGGCGACGAACAACCAGGCGTCGTGGATCGGTGACGGCTGGGACTACAACCCCGGCTC
>NZ_JBEZWX010000092.1:0-1569 GCF_040637635.1 Streptomyces sp. NPDC028635
GACGCCGCCGGCGGCCCGCCCACCGTGCTGGTCTACCGCCGGGTCCCCCGCGGCCACAGCAAGCGCCTCAACCTGACCCAGGGCTGGAAGTACACAGCGGGGTGGAGCGTGTTTGCGTCACCCGGTCGTGCTACCGGCGCACAACCGAATGCGGGAGCGAGCCCTCACCGGGGCGAGCGAATCGCTCATCAGCGCGGATCTCCCTGTTTTTGCGCCGACAGACCGTCAGACCCCCTGTTTCCAGGGGGTATTCGCGTCTCGGATGTCGACATGTCACTACGGCGCGTTGCCGACATGTGACATTCTGCGGGAAGAGCGTTTGCCGGAGCTCCGGCTCCGGTATTCAGGTGAAGGCTGCGTTCCTTCTGTGGGAGCGTCCGCCGCGACCGTCCCGCGACCCAAAGGGGGTGGCATGTCCGCAGACCAGGGCAGCTCGAAGGTGCTCACGCTCACGAAGAGCGCGACAGCGCCGGAGACGCTCGACGCTCTCGATGACGCCTCGGCCCTCGAGGCCGTGCCGGCCCCCGCCCTGCCGACGGAGCCCCCCGTGGCCCCGCCGGTCTCCGGGGACATCGACACCCGCACGCTCTCCCGCTCCCTTTTCCTGCGGCTCGCCGCCCTCGACGAGAACAGCCCCGAGCGGGCGTACGTCCGGGACACCCTGATCGAGCTCAACCTGCCGCTGGTGCGGTACGCGGCCGCGCGGTTCCGCTCGCGCAACGAGCCGATGGAGGACATCGTCCAGGTCGGCACCATCGGGCTGATCAAGGCGATCGACCGGTTCGACTGCGAACGGGGCGTGGAGTTCCCGACGTTCGCGATGCCGACCGTCGTCGGGGAGATCAAGCGGTTCTTCCGGGACACGTCGTGGTCGGTGCGGGTGCCGCGACGGCTGCAGGAGCTGCGGCTCGCTCTGACCAAGGCCAGTGACGAGCTGTCACAGAAGCTGGACCGGTCGCCCACGGTCGCCGAACTCGCCTCCGTGCTCGGGGTGTCCGAGGAGGACGTCGTCGACGGGCTCGCGGTGGGCAACGCGTACACCGCGTCGTCGCTGGACTCGCCGGCGCCCGAGGACGACGGCGGCGAGGGGTCGCTGGCGGACCGGCTCGGTTACGAGGACACCGCGCTGGAGGGTGTGGAGTACCGGGAGTCGCTCAAGCCGCTGCTGGCGAAGCTGCCGCCGCGGGAGCGGCGGATCATCATGCTGCGGTTCTTCGCGAACATGACGCAGTCGCAGATCGGTGAGGAAGTCGGGATCTCGCAGATGCATGTGTCGCGGCTGCTGACGCGGACGCTGGCGCAGCTGCGGGAGGGTTTGATCTCGGACTGAGGTCGCCGGGGTCGTCGGTCAGGTGCGTTGTCGCCTGCGGGCGTGTGGGGGCTGGTCGCGCAGTTCCCCGCGCCCCTTTTTTTGCCTGCGGCGGCCCGTTGCCGTCCGGTGGCCGGTTGCGGTCTCGCCTGCCGTGCGTTGTGGGTCGGGGCCGGGGTGGGGGGTGTCCGTCCTCGGTCCGGCCGCCCGTTCCCGACGAGGGCGCCCTCCGCCGGTGCCGGCCGCTGCGGGCGGACACC
>NZ_JBEZWX010000093.1:0-1243 GCF_040637635.1 Streptomyces sp. NPDC028635
ACGGGGCTGTTCGTGGTTTCAGAACCAACACAGTGGACGCGAGCAACTGAGGACAAGCCCTCGGCCTATTAGTACCGGTCAACTCCACACGTTACCGTGCTTCCATATCCGGCCTATCAACCCAGTCGTCTACTGGGAGCCTTACCCTCTCAAGGAGGTGGGAATACTCATCTCGAAGCAGGCTTCCCGCTTAGATGCTTTCAGCGGTTATCCCTCCCGAACGTAGCCAACCAGCCATGCCCTTGGCAGAACAACTGGCACACCAGAGGTTCGTCCGTCCCGGTCCTCTCGTACTAGGGACAGCCCTTCTCAATATTCCTACGCGCACAGCGGATAGGGACCGAACTGTCTCACGACGTTCTAAACCCAGCTCGCGTACCGCTTTAATGGGCGAACAGCCCAACCCTTGGGACCGACTCCAGCCCCAGGATGCGACGAGCCGACATCGAGGTGCCAAACCATCCCGTCGATATGGACTCTTGGGGAAGATCAGCCTGTTATCCCCGGGGTACCTTTTATCCGTTGAGCGACGGCGCTTCCACAAGCCACCGCCGGATCACTAGTCCCGACTTTCGTCCCTGCTCGACCCGTCGGTCTCACAGTCAAGCTCCCTTGTGCACTTACACTCAACACCTGATTGCCAACCAGGCTGAGGGAACCTTTGGGCGCCTCCGTTACTCTTTAGGAGGCAACCGCCCCAGTTAAACTACCCATCAGACACTGTCCCTGATCCGGATCACGGACCCAGGTTAGACATCCAGCACGACCAGACTGGTATTTCAACGACGACTCCACAACCACTGGCGTGGCTGCTTCACAGTCTCCCAGCTATCCTACACAAGCCGAACCGAACACCAATATCAAACTGTAGTAAAGGTCCCGGGGTCTTTCCGTCCTGCTGCGCGAAACGAGCATCTTTACTCGTAGTGCAATTTCACCGGGCCTATGGTTGAGACAGTCGAGAAGTCGTTACGCCATTCGTGCAGGTCGGAACTTACCCGACAAGGAATTTCGCTACCTTAGGATGGTTATAGTTACCACCGCCGTTTACTGGCGCTTAAGTTCTCAGCTTCGCCCCACCGAAATGGAGCTAACCGGTCCCCTTAACGTTCCAGCACCGGGCAGGCGTCAGTCCGTATACATCGCCTTACGGCTTCGCACGGACCTGTGTTTTTAGTAAACAGTCGCTTCTCGCTGGTCTCTGCGGCCACCCCCAGCTCACCGTGTAAAACGGATCACCAAG
>NZ_JBEZWX010000094.1:0-1212 GCF_040637635.1 Streptomyces sp. NPDC028635
CAAGGTGCTCATCGCCAACCGTGGCGAAATCGCTGTCCGCGTGGCCCGGGCCTGCCGGGACGCGGGGATCGCGAGCGTGGCCGTCTACGCCGACCCGGACCGGGACGCCCTGCACGTCCGCGCCGCGGACGAGGCGTTCGCCCTGGGCGGTGACACCCCGGCGACCAGCTACCTCGACATCGACAAGGTCCTCAAGGCCGCCAAGGAATCCGGCGCGGACGCCATCCACCCCGGCTACGGCTTCCTCTCCGAGAACGCCGACTTCGCCCAGGCCGTCCTCGACGCCGGCCTGATCTGGATCGGCCCCCCGCCCCACGCCATCCGCGACCTCGGCGACAAGGTCGCCGCCCGCCACATCGCCCAGCGCGCCGGCGCCCCCCTCGTCGCCGGCACCCCCGACCCCGTCTCCGGAGCCGACGAAGTCGTCGCCTTCGCCCGCGAACACGGCCTGCCCATCGCCATCAAGGCCGCCTTCGGCGGCGGCGGCCGCGGCCTCAAGGTCGCCCGCACCCTCGAAGAAGTCCCCGAACTCTACGACTCCGCCGTCCGCGAAGCCGTCGCCGCCTTCGGCCGCGGCGAATGCTTCGTCGAGCGCTACCTCGACCGCCCCCGCCACGTCGAGACCCAGTGCCTGGCCGACAAACACGGCAACGTCGTCGTCGTCTCCACCCGCGACTGCTCCCTGCAGCGCCGCCACCAGAAGCTGGTGGAGGAAGCCCCCGCCCCCTTCCTCTCCGAGGAACAGGTCGCCGAGCTCTACCGCGCCTCCAAAGCCATCCTCAAGGAAGCCGGCTACGAAGGCGCCGGAACCTGCGAATTCCTCGTCGGCCAGGACGGCACCATCTCCTTCCTCGAGGTCAACACCCGCCTCCAGGTCGAACACCCCGTCACCGAAGAAGTCGCCGGCATCGACCTCGTCCGCGAGATGTTCCGCATCGCCGACGGCGAAGAACTCGGCTACGACGACCCCGCCCTGCGCGGCCACTCCTTCGAGTTCCGCATCAACGGCGAGGACCCCGGCCGGGGCTTCCTGCCCGCCCCCGGCACCGTCACCCGCTTCGACGCCCCCTCCGGCCCCGGCGTCCGCCTCGACGCCGGCGTCGAAGCCGGCAGCGTCATCGGCCCCGCCTGGGACTCCCTGCTCGCCAAACTCGTCGTCACCGGCCGCACCCGCGCCGAAGCCCTCCAGCGCGCCAAGCGCGCCCTGGACGA